>DATBIK010000076.1:0-16322 GCA_036556985.1 Candidatus Limnocylindria bacterium
AGTCCTCCCAGAAGCGGTCGTACGAGCCGTCGTAGTGGTCGCGCAGGGCGCGGGCGGCGGCCCGCGCATCGGGCCAATAGGCGACCTCGAACAGGGCGTCGCCGGCGTGGGTGGCGAGGCCGGCGAACAGGTCCGGCCGCACCAGGGGCGTGATCATGGCGCCATAGCCACCGGACGACTTGCCGGCAACGCCCCGGTGCTGGCGCGCGGCGAGCGTCCGGTAGCGCGCGTCGACGAAGGGGACGATCTCCTCGCACAGGTAGGTGTGGTAGCGCCCGGTCCCCGGCGAGTCCACGTACTGGCTGCCGCCGAGCCGGGTCCAGGCGTCGACGTAGACGACGATCGCCGGTGTGGCGGCGCCGGCCCAGGCAGCGTCGACGCGCTCCGGCACGGTGGGCTGGAACGCCTTGCGGTTGCGCCACATGTCGACCTGGCCGGTGAGGCCCTGGATCTGGTACACGACGGGGTAGCGCCGGGATTCGTCCTCGTCGTAGCCGGGCGGCAGCTGGACGAGGAGGGGGCGGAGGTGCGGGTCGCCGAGCGGGTTGCCGGTCAGCGCCTCCGAATCGATGACGTGTTCGACCAGCCGCCCGCGCAGGGGCTCCGCCCATGGAGCGCCCACGTCCTCCCAGCTCACGCCGTCTCCCCCGCGATCTCGACCCGGGTCAGCCGCCGCCAGGCGAGGACGGTGGCGACCACCGTCACCACCCCGGCCATGACGAGCGCCGTCGCCAGCGGCAGCGGCGCCTCCAGGACCGTGGACGGCGCGTCGGACAGGGCATCGGCCACCGAGAGCGCGTACTGCCGCACGCTGAAGGTCCGGCTGCCGGCGAACAGGCCGGCCAGCACGCCCTCCCAGATGAGGACGTACCCCAGGCCGATGACGAGGGCGCGCCCGGTGACGAGGCTGAGGAACACGAACAGCGCGCAGTACACGACCGAGCCGAAGGCGCCCGCCACCGTGAAGCCGATGACCAGGCCGGCGTCGCCGCCGGCCACCAGGCCGGCCAGGGCCATGGGGACGCAGGTCACGACCACGGCGCAGGCGATGGCCACCACCAGCTTGGCGGCCAGGATCGAGGAGCGGCTCATCGGCTTGGCGAGGATGTAGACCGCGGTCCCCTCGTCGAGCTCGGCGCCGATGGTGCTCGTCCCGAACAGCAGCGCCACGAGCGGCATGAGCGTGGCGAGCCCGAAGTTGTCGAGCAGGCGCGAGGCGTACAGGTCCCAGTAGATGTCGTCCAGCCCCAGCCGCAGGGCGAGGGCGACGAGGACCATGACCACGCCCAGCAGCAGGAGCAGGATCGTACGCCGCCGGCTGAGGAGCTGGCGCAGGGTGATCGCGACGACGACCGGGTTCATCCCGCGACCCTCATCGGCGCACGAGGTAGCTGAAGACCGATTCGAGCGACTCGTCGGTGGGGAGCAGCTCGTGGATGGTGATCCCGCTGCGCCGGGCCACGCCCGCCACGGAACGGCTGAAGGCGCCGAAGTCGTTGGTGCCCACTGTGAGCAGCCCGTCGCCGACGGTGAGGGAGCCGATGGTCGGGTCGCCGACGAGCGCCGCCGCCAGGCCCCGGTCGTCGGAGGAGCGGATCGTGAAGGTGTGCGGCCGGTCGATCATGAGGCGGCGGATCTCGCGGAAGTGGCCGCTCGCCGCCAGCCGCCCGGCGACGATGACGAGCACCTGCTCGGCGATGCGCTCGACCTCCTCCAGGATGTGGCTGCTGAACAGGATCGTTCGGCCCTCGGCCGCCATGCGCCGCAGGAGGTCCATCATGTGCAGCCGCTGCCTTGGATCCATGCCGTTGAACGGCTCGTCGAGGAGCAGGATCCGCGGCTCGTGGACGAGCGCCGCGGCGACCTTGGCTCGCTGCCGCATCCCCTTCGAATAGGTGCCGATCGGCCGGCCCTGTGCCCCGGTGAGCTCCACCAGGCCGATGGCCCGCTCGGCCGCGGCCGCGGCCTCCGCGCGCGGGAGTCCCTGCATCCGCGCGCTGGCGGTCACGAACTGGAGGCCTGTGAGGAACGGGTAGATCGCCTCGCGCTCCGGGACGAGGCCGATGTGGCGGTACATCTCCGGGTGGCCGCGGGCCGGGTGGCCGCCCACCGTGACCGTGCCGGACGACGGGTCGAGGAAGCCGGCGATCATGTGCAGGATCGTCGACTTGCCGGCGCCGTTCGGGCCGAGCAGGCCGGTGATGCCGCCATCGAGGCGGAAGCTCACCTCGTTCACGGCCACCACGTTGCCGTACCAGCGCGACGCGCTCTCGAGCGTGATGCTCGACGCGGCCTCGGCCGGGTGCTCACCCTCGCCGTGGCCGGCGCGGCCGGTCGCCGAGGCCGTCACGCGGACACCCGGCGATAGCGGAACACGATGGCACCGGCGGCGATGCCGGTGATGGCGAGCGTCTCGAGCCCGTACACCCACAGGTCGAGGTCGCTGCCGGCCACCGACGACTCGGGGTTCGGATCGCCCACGAGCAGGTCCCGCGTGCCGTCCGCCGCGTTGAACGGGTTGATGAGCGGCGCCAGGTCGGCGAGGCGACCGCCGGTCGCCTCCTCGAGGATGCCGGCCACCGCGGCGCTGACCATGAAGACGGCGATGATCGCGCCCGTGGCGTAGGCGCGCCGCGGCGTCCAGGCCGCGATCGCCAGGGCCAGCGCCGAGGCGGGCAGAGCGTAGATGAGCGGGCCGAAAAGGACCTGCGGGACGTTCTCGAGCTGATCGCCGAACGCCGCCGGCACGTCGGTCGCCACCAGGATGTTGCCCAGGTAGAGGACGAGCATCGGCGCGAAGCCGAGGATGAAGGTGGCGAGCACCATGGCCGCCAGCTTGGCGAGGGCGTAATCGGTCCGGGCCAGGGCGTGGCTGAAGTAGAGGCTCAGGACACGGTTGCGCTGGTCGCTGCTCACCAGCTCCGGCGCCTGGGCGGCGACGAAGAGGGCGATCGGCACCGTGATCTCGGACATGTAGTTGTCGTAGTTGAACGGGCTGGCGGCGCCCATCCCGGCCGGCACGAGGGCTGAGATGGCGGTGGCCACAGCCGCCGGCGCCAGGGTGATTCCGGACAGGCCCCACGGCACGATCTTGGCGCGCCCGCTCTTGCCCCAGGCGAAGGCGGAGCGCAGCGAGTGCCAGAACAGCGTCGCCACCGCGGCCGAGCGGCCGAGCCGCGGGCCGTCGTAGCTGCGGTAGCCGAGGTCGTAGATCGCCCCGGTGGCGCTCTCCCGGGCGGCGACGGGCTCCGGGGCACCGGCGCCGGTCATGCGGCGCTCTCCGTGTTGAACAGGTCCTCGAGCCGATGGCGCTGGTGCTCCAGGCGGACGAGGGACAGGCCCAGGGCGTCGACCGCGTCCCGCACGGTGTCGTAGCGCCGCTGGTCGGGTGACGTGACGAGGACGATCCGCCCGTCGGCGACGGCCTCCAGCCCGTCCGCCACGAGGCGTGCGGCGAGCTCGTCGGCCCGCTCCTCGACCTCGACGCTCAGCGTGCCGGTGCGCTCGGTGAACGACACGATCGGCGCGGCGCGCAGGAGCTTGCCGGCGTCGATGGCGAGCAGGAAGGTGCACACCCGCTCGATCTCGCCGAGGAGGTGGCTGGCGACGACGGTGGCGATCCCGAACTCGCTGCCGGTCCGCTTCACGAGGTCGAGCATCTCGTCGCGGCCGGCCGGGTCGAGGCCGTTGGTGGGCTCGTCGAGCAGCAGCAGCTTCGGGTCGTGGACGAGCGCCTGCGCCAGCTTGACGCGCTGCTTCATGCCGGTCGAATAGCCGCCGATGGGCCGATAGCGCTCCTCGTACAGGCCCACGTGGCGCAGCACCTCGGCGGTGCGCTCCCGGGCGGCAGACGCCGGCAGCCCGGCCATCCGAGCCATGTGGGTCACGAACTCGGTGGCCGAGGCATCGGGCGGCAGGCAGTCGTGCTCCGGCAGGTAGCCAACGAACTGGCGGATCTCCGGCCCCTGGCGGGTGACGTCCAGGCCCATGACCGATGCCGCCCCATCGGTGGGGTCGAGCAGGCCCAGCAGGATCTTGAGGAGCGTGCTCTTCCCGGCGCCGTTGGCGCCGACGAGCCCGATGATCCCCGGCTCGACCTCCAGGTTCAGCGCGTCGAGCGCGGTGACGTGCTCGCCGTAGCGCTTCGTGAGGTCTCGGGCCTCGATGAGCGGCATAGGGGCCGCAGTCTAGCGGGTGCCCGCCGGCGCGGGCTACATGTGCGGGACGTAGCCGGGGTCGAAGAAGCGGTGCGGCTCGTCGGTGAAGTCGAGCATGCAGCCGCGACCGCAGAAGTAGTAGGTGCTTCCCTCGTGCTCCGCCGTCAGCCCGGCCGCGGTGGCGACCTCCGGGTTGACCTCCATGCCGCAGACGGGGTCCCTGGCGCTGCCGGTCGTGCCGGTCGGATGGTCGTGCATCGGTGCCTCCATGAATCGGTCCAATCCTAGGCGGTTCGGAAGCGGCGCAGCCGCAGGGAGTTCGTGACGACGCTCACGCTCGAGAGGGCCATGGCCCCGGCCGCCAGGGCGGGGGAGAGCAGCCAGCCGGTGAGCGGGTAGAGCAGGCCGGCGGCCACCGGGATGAGGAGGACGTTGTAGCCGAACGCCCAGCCCAGGTTCTGGCGGATCGTGCGCATCGTGGCGCGCGACAGGCGGATCGCGGCCGGGACCGCGCGCAGGTCGTCGCCCACGAGCGTCACGTCCGAGGCCTGCACCGCCACGTCGGCGCCGGTGCCGATGGCGATGCCCAGGTCCGCCCGTGCCAGCGCCGGCGCGTCGTTGATGCCGTCGCCGACCATCGCCACGCGGCCGCGGGCCGCGAGCTCGGCCACGCGCGCCTCCTTCTCCTCCGGCCTGACCTCGGCCAGGATCCGGTCCGGACCGATGCCGACCTCGGCACCGATGGCCCGCGCCACCGCCTGGCGGTCGCCGGTGATCATCCACACGTCGACGCCCGCCGCGTGCAGTCGGCGGATCGCCTCCGCCGACTCCGGCTTCACCGGGTCGGCGAGGGACAGGACGCCCGCCGCGCGGCCGTCGATCGCGACGAGCACCGGGGTCCGGCCGCGCTCCGCCTCCGCGGCGGCCGCCTCGGCGAGTGGCGCCGCCTCCACCCCTTCCGCGGCCAGGAAGCGCTCCGTCCCGATCCGCACCTCCCGTCCGGCGACCACGGCCCGCACGCCGCCGCCTGCCACCGCGTCGAAGCGCTCCGGGCTGCCGACGAGCAGGCCGCGGTCCTCGGCGCCGCGCACGATCGCCTCGGCCAGCGGGTGCTCGCTGCCACGTTCCGCTGCCGCCGCGACCGCCAGGAGGTCGTCCTCGCTCGTTCCTTCGGCCGGAGTGACGGCCTGGAGGATCGGGGCGCCGCGGGTGATCGTGCCGGTCTTGTCGAGCACCACGGTGCCGATCCGCTCGGCGGACTCGAGCGCGGCGCCGTCCCGGACCAGGATGCCAGCCTCGGCCCCCTTGCCGGTGCCGACCATGATCGCCGTCGGCGTGGCGAGGCCCATGGCGCAGGGACAGGCGATGATGAGGACCGCGATCGCGGCCGACAGCGCGAACGGCAGCCGCGGCTCCGGCCCGACGAGCATCCAGCCGACGAAGGTGAGCGTGGCGATGGCGACGACCGCCGGCACGAACCACCCGGTGACCGCGTCGGCGACGCGCTGGATCGGCGCCTTGGAGCCCTGGGCCTGCTCGACGAGGCGGACGATCTGGGCCAGCGTCGTGTCGCGGCCGACGCGCTCGGCGCGCAGGACGAAGGTGCCGGAAGCGTTCATGGTGGCGCCGGTGACGCGATCGCCGGGGCCGCGCTCCACCGGGATCGACTCGCCGGTGAGCATCGACTCGTCGATCGCCGAGGCGCCCTCCACGATGACGCCGTCGACCGGCACCCGGTCGCCGGGCCGGACGCGGACGAGGTCGCCGACGCGCACCTCGTCGACCGGCAGGTCCTGCTCGCGGCCGTCGCGCAGGACGCGGGCGGTCGCCGGCCGCAGCCTGAGGAGCGCCTTCACCGCCCCGGCCGCCTGGCCCTTGGCACGCGCCTCGAGCCAGCGGCCGAGGAGGACGAGCCCGATGATGACCGCCGCGCTGTCGTAGTAGGTCTCCCCGGTCAGCCCGGCGTCCATGACGATCTCGGGGACGAGGGTGATCACGAGCGAGTAGCCGTAGGCCGCCAGGGTGCCCATCGACACCAGCGTGTCCATCGTCAGCTCCCCGTGGCGCAGGCCGCGCGCCGCCCGGACGAGGAAGCGGCGGCCGAGCACGAACTGGACGAAGGTCGCCGGCGCCAGCATCCAGACGTTCACCCGCTCCATCGGCCACGGCGTGCCGCCGGGCCAGAGCATGACCGCCATCATGGCCAGGCCGATGCCGGTGGCCGCCAGTGCGCTCCACAGCAGTTCCCGCCGCTCCGCGGCGCGAGCGCGCTCGTCGGCGGCGAGCGCCGCATCCTCCTCGCCCGGCGCTGCCTCGGCGGCCGCGTCGCGGCCGACCTCGTAGCCGGCGGCCTCGATGGCCGCCACCAGGCCGGCGCGGTCGATCCGCGCCGGGTCGAAGCGCACGCTCGCCCGTTCGGTGGCGAGGTTGACGCTGGCCGAGGCCACGCCATCGGCGCGGTTCAGGAAGCGCTCGACGCGGTTCACGCACGAGGCGCAGGTCATGCCCTCGACGGGGAGCGTGAGCTCAGCGGCGGTGTCCTGCGTCATGTTCACATGATACTACGGGGGAGTATGTACCCCCGAAGCGGCCACGGGCTGGGCACGGATCGTGCATCTGAGTACAGGCAACGAAGACGCATACGGAATCCAGGGGGACGAGATGTACGGTCAGGCGCGCACCATGCCGCCCGCGTACGTCGTCGAGGACGACGTATCCATGCTCCACCTGCTATCCGAGCTCGCCGCTTCGGTGGGGCTCGCGCCGCGGACCTTCACGCGCCTCGCATCGGCTCGTCGCGCGCTCCGCGAGCACCCACCGGCCGTGCTCGTCATCGACGACGACCTCCCCGACGGGCAGGGCGCCGACCTCGTCCGCGAGCTGAGGGCCGACCCCCGGACACGCGATGTGCAGGTGGTCATGTGCACGAGCGCCGGGCCGCAGCGGCGACGCCAGATCGCCCGCCTGGCGCCAGTCGTCGGCAAGCCGTTTGCCCTCCGGGAGATGGAGACCGCCCTGCGGCGCGCCGCCCCGCGCCCGGTCTGAGGTCCCGCGGCGCTACCCTTTCCGGGTGAGCGCCCCCGACCTCCGCGCCCTCATCCTCACCAACGAGTACCCGCCGTCCGTCTACGGCGGGGCCGGCGTGCACGTCGGCGAGCTCGCGCGCGAGCTGCGCCGGCGCATCGGGCTTGACATCCGCACCTTCGGCGACCACGACGAGCACGACCCCGGCAGCGCCGGTTATCGCGTTCACGGCTACGCGCCGGCCCACGACCTGGCCGATGCGGACGCGCGCATGCGCGGCGCGTGGGGGGCGCTGTCCCGCGACCTGGCCATGGCCATCGACCCGGTCGCGGCCGACGTCGTCCACTGCCACACCTGGTACGTCCACCTCGCCGGGCTGCTCGTGCGCCAGGCGTACGGCATCCCGCTGGTCGTCACCGTGCACTCCCTGGAGCCGCTGCGGCCGTGGAAGCGGGAGCAGCTCGGCGGTGGCTACGACCTGTCGACGTGGGTGGAGCGCACCGCGCTCGAGACGGCCGACGCGGTGATCGCCGTCAGCCAGGGCACCCGCGATGACGTGCTGCGCCTCTTCGACGTCGCGCCGGAGCGGGTCCACGTCATCCACAACGGCATCGACGCCGACTTCTACGCTCCCGATCCCGCGACGGACGCCCTCGCGCGCTACGGCGTCGACCCGGAGCGGCCCTACGTGCTGTTCGTCGGCCGCATCACCCGCCAGAAGGGGATCGTCCACCTCGTGCGCGCCCTCCGCCACCTGGACCCCGGCTTCGGGGTGGTGCTGTGCGCCGGGCAGCCGGACACGCCGGAGATCGCGGCCGAGATGGAGGCGGCCGTGGCAGAGGCGCGGGCGCAACGGTCCGACATCGTCTGGATCCCCGAGATGGTGAGCCGCACCGACGTGCGCCAGCTGTACAGCCACGCGGCGCTGTTCGTCTGCCCATCGGTGTACGAGCCGTTCGGGATCATCAACCTGGAGGCCATGGCCTGCGAGACGCCGGTGGTGGCGAGCGCGGTGGGCGGCATCCCGGAGGTGGTGGCGGACGGCGAGACCGGCGTCCTCGTGCCGCTCGCGCTGTCCGCGGACGACCCGATGTCCCCGGCCGACCCGGACAAGTACGCCCGCGACCTGGCCGATGGCGTGAACCGCCTCATGGCCGATGGCGCCCTTCGGGCGCGCATGGGAGCCGCCGGCCGGCGACGCGCGGCGGAACGCTTCAGCTGGTCGGCGATCGCGGACGAGACGGTTACGCTGTACCGATCGCTGGTAGCATCCGCAGCCCGATGACCGAGCAAGCTGCCCCGCCGGCCACGCGCGCCGGCGCCCCCGTCCTCGTCGTCAACGACCTGCGCAAGCGCTACGGGTCGCTGCAGGCGGTGGACGGTGTGTCATTCGCGGTGGACCAGGGCGAGATCTTCGGCATCCTCGGCCCGAACGGCGCCGGCAAGACGACGACGCTCGAGATGATCGAAGGCATGCGGGCCATCGACGGCGGCACGGCGACGGTCGATGGCGTCGACGTCGCACGCGATCCGCGCGGCGTGAAGGCGCGCATCGGGATCCAGCTGCAGGCATCGGCCTTCTTCGACGAGCTGACCCTGGTCGAGCTGCTCGACATGTTCGGCCACCTCTACGGACGCGACGTCGACGCGCTCGCCCTGCTGCGCGACGTCGAGCTGGAGGAGAAGGCCGGCTCCCAGGTGCGGACGCTGTCCGGCGGGCAGAAGCAGCGCTTCAGCATCGCGTCGGCGCTCGTGAACGAGCCGCGCGTCCTGTTCCTCGACGAGCCGTCGACCGGCCTCGACCCGCAGGCCCGTCGCCACCTGTGGGGCCTCATCCGCGCCATCCGCGAGCGCGGCCACACCGTCGTCCTCACCACGCACTACATGGAGGAGGCGGAGGAGCTCTGCGACCGGGTCGCGATCATGGACCGCGGCAAGATCGTGGCGCTCGCGTCGCCGCAGCGGCTGGTGGACGACCTCGTGGGACGCGGCTTCCGCAAGGAGCGGGTGGAGCGGCTGGCGAACCTGGAGGACGTGTTCATCGACCTCACCGGCCACGAGCTCCGGGAGGGCGAGGTCTGATGGGCCGCCGCCTCGAGCTGTTCTGGGTCCTGTTCGTGGCCAGCGTGAAGATGTTCGTCCGCAACCGGGTGGCCGTCTTCTTCAGTCTCTTCCTGCCGCTGCTGATCATGCTCATCTTCGGCGTCCTCAACTTCGAGGGCTCGACGAGCGTGTCGCTCGGCATCGTCGACGAGGCGGGCACGCAGACGAGCGGCGGCCTGGTGTCCGCCATCGAGGGCGTGGAGACGTTCGAGGTCTCGACCGGCGCGCGCGACGCCGAGCTCACCGCTCTCGAGGAGGGGGACCGGGAGATGGTCCTCGTCATCCCTGCCGGCTGGGGCGAGTCAACCGATGCGTCGGGGCTCACCGCGTACGCCGCCGCCGGCGCGCAGCAGGACGCCCAGATCGGGGCGCTGATCCTGAACTCGCTCGTCACCCAGTTCGTGTTCGGCGGGCCGGGCGGCGAGCCGCCGATCAGCGTGGAGACGGTGAACTCCCGGGACCTCGGCTACATCGACTTCCTGGTGCCGGGCATCCTGGGCCTGACGATCATGCAGCTCGGCATCTTCGGCGTGGCCTTCGGCTTCGTGCAGCTGAAGCGCACCGGCGCGCTGCGGCGGCTGTTCGCGACGCCCACGCCGCCGGGCTACTTCCTCGCCGCGCAGATCGCCTCGCGGCTCCTGCTGGGGCTGGCGCAGGTCGGAATCCTGCTGGGTATCGGCCTCTGGTTCGGGCTGAACCTGGTCGGCAGCGTGTTCCTGATCCTGGCCGTGGCGGTGGTCGGCGCGGTCATCTTCCTGGGCGTCGGCTTCTCGGTGGCAGGCTGGGCCAAGAACGAGGACCAGGCCGCGCCGGTGGCGAACCTGATCAGCCTGCCGATGATGTTCCTGTCCGGCACCTTCTTCCCGCGCGACGCGATGCCCGAGTTCCTGCGGGTCGTGACCGAGTTCATGCCGCTCACCTATCTCAACCACGCGCTGCGCACCATCGCGAACGAGGGCGCCGGCGTGGCCGAGATCAGCGGCGACCTGCTGGGCATGGCGGTCTGGGCGGTGATCGCCTTCGTCGTGGCGGTGCGCCTGTTCAGCTGGGAGTAGCCGCCCCCGCGACGCGCGACATGAGCGCCAGCGTGTTGCCCTCGCCGTCCTCGAAGAAGGCCATCCACTCCTCGGTGCCGGTGGCGTCATCGGTGTAGATGAGGTGGGGAGCGCCGGTGAAGTGCACGCCGCGCTCGGTGAGGCGGCCGTGCGCATCGGCGATGTCGTCGCACAGGAAGTACAGGATCGAGCCGGGCTGCCATTCGGGCTCGTCCTTGCGGTGGAGGTAGAGGCGCACGCCGCCCGCGTCGAAGAAGGCGAGGTCGCCGAAGGTGAAGACGTGCGGCAGGCCGAGCGTCTCGCCGTAGAAGCGCTCCGCTCGGGAGACATCGCGGATGCTCAGCGAGACCTGGCCGATGGGGCCGAGCTTCAGGTCGTCCGATGGGGTGGCGGCTGCCATGGTGGGCTCCTTCGTGCTGGGTGTCTGCGCGAGGCGGCTGGCGGCGGGGTGGCCGGGCCAGTGACGGAGCGCGCGGATGCCGCGGACGCCGAGCTTGTCGCCGATGTTGGCGAGGTGGTACTTCACCGCGTCGACGCCCACGCCCAGGCGGGCCGCGACCTGGCGACGGTTCAGCCCGTGGCGCACGAGGTCGAGGACGTGCCACTCGGCGGGGGTCAGGACGTCGGGGTGCGGCGGCCGGCCGCGGGATCGCTTCGTCACGCGGGGAGCCTAGCGTGGGACGAGACGAATTACCCTACCCGTTGCCAGCTCTTCCGCTCGCCCGCCGTGTTTGTACCGATCTATCGATTGGTCCGCACCGGATGGGCTTCGCAGGCGCGGCTTGACCGATGTATCGGTACACCGCGCGCCAGAACCGCGCCTCGAGGTGCACTCCCGGCTGCGCACGTACCGATAGATCGGCCAGGCTACACCCGAACTGGGCCCCTGGTGCAGAACGCGCGATAGATCAGTAGGCGGTGGACGCGAGGTGCCGGGCCAGCGTTCCTGGCGGGGCGTCAGTGCGATTCGTCGCCGAGGCGGTGACGGGCCACGAAGGCCGCGGCCTGGGCGCGGCGCTGGAGGTTCAGCTTGGCGAGGATGCTGCTGACGTAGTTCTTCACCGTCTTGTCCGAGAGGAAGACCTCGGCCGCGATCTCCTTGTTCGTCTTCCCATCGGCGACGAGCATGAGGATCTTCCGCTCCTGCGCGGTGAGGTCGGCGAGGTCGTCGCGCTCGCCGCCGGACGCCACGCGGCGCACGCGTTCGAGGACGCGCTCGGTGACCGCCGGGTCGAGCAGCGAGTCGCCACGGCCCACCGCCTCGAGCGCCGCCACGAGGTCGCGGCCGCGCACCTGCTTGAGCAGGTAGCCGCTGGCCCCGGCGATGATCGCCGACAGGACGGCCTCCTCGTCCGGGTAGCTGGTGAGCATGACGACCTTGATGTCCGGGTACTCGGAGCGAATCTCGCGGCACGCCTCGATCCCTGAGCCGTCGGGGAGGCGGACGTCCATGACCACCAGGTCCGGCACGAAGCGCCGAGTCGCGGCCAGCGCCTCGCTCAACGAGCCGGCCTCGGCGACGACCTGGAACTCGTCGCGCCGGTCGAGGAGCGCGGTGAGGCCCTGCCGCACGACCTCATGGTCGTCGACGACGAGGATGCGCAGCGGTCGCTCGGGCTTCGTGCGTTGCTCGCTCATGTGGCCTGCCCTGTCCCTCCGGTGGTCGCGCGCTCCCGCTCGGTGGGGAGCACCACGATGATACGGGTCCCGCCGCCTCCCGGCTCGCTTGCGACCTGCAGGGTACCCCCCAGCCGTTCCGCGCGTCGTCGCATGTTGTCCAGCCCGTGATGGCCCTCCGCGAGCGCCGCTTCGGGGTCGAATCCGATGCCGTCGTCGCTCACCTCCAGCCGCCAGCCCTCCTCCTCGCGCGCCAGCCGCATCTCCACCGCCGATGCCGCGGCGTGGCGTGCCGCGTTGCTGAGCGCCTCGCGCGCGATGCTGAGGACCTCGCGCATCGGTGCGGCCTCGAGCTGCGCGGACTCGTCGACGGTCACCTCCACGTCCAGGCCGCTGTGCAGGCGCACCTCGGCGGCCAGGGCGCGGAGTGACGGCGCCACGCCGGCCTCGTCGCCGGGGGCGCGCAGCACGAAGATGAAGGCGCGGATCTCCTCGATGGTGCGGTTCAGCGCTTCGATGACCTCCTCGACCTTGCCTGCCGCCTCCTCGGGGTGGGACCCGATGAGCTCGGCCACGTCCTCCAGGAAGAGGTTCGCGCCGTAGATGCGCTGGATGACGCCGTCGTGCAGGTCGGCGCCGATTCGCTCCCGCTCCTCGATGAGCCGGAGCTGCCCCACCTCCTCGGCGAGGCGGGCGTGCTCGAAGGCGATCCCCGCGTGGAGCGCGAAGCGCTCGACGAGCTCCTGGTCGGCGGCGCTGAACTCGGCGCGTCCGCGCTTGTTGGTGAGGTACAGGTTGCCGACGGATCGGCCCTTCACGGTGATCGGGACGCCCAGGAACGCGCGCATCTCCGGGTGGTTCGGTGGGAAGCCGAACCGGCGCGGGTCGGCATGGATGTCCGGGATGCGGATCGTGTGCCCCTCGTGGATGAGCGCGCCGAGGAGCCCGTGCCCCTCCGGCAAAGCCCCGATGCGGCGCCGCGTCTCGGCGTCGATCCCGCTGGTGATGAACTGCGCGATCCGGCCGTCCGCGCCCACGAGCCCGAGCGCGGCGTACTGCGCCTCGGCCAGCTCGCGGACGCGCCGGACGATGAGCTGCAGGATCGGGCCCGAGGCCGCCACACCGGCGATGCCGTGCAGGGCCTGGTCGAGGCCGGCGAGGTGTGCCTCGGCGCGGTCGGCGCGGAGATGGGCGTGCGCCGCCTGCACCGCGCTCACGATCGCGGCCAGGCCTGCCGCCCGTGCGTCAGGCGGGCCCTCCAGCCACGCGCGGCCCAGCACGCCGTCGTGAGGGGATGGGATCGGCTCAGCCGTGCCGGCTCCCGCATCGGCCAGCGTGCCCCAGCCGGCTTCGAGATCGGGAAGCGGGTCGGCGCCCGACAGCTCGACGCGAATCCCGGTGAGGTGGAGGTGATCGGCCACCCCCGCCAGGGCCTCGTCCACGGCGCCACCGGCGCGGAGCGCGGCGATGAGCGGGGGCAGCGGCAGCCCCGTGCGGTTCACGCAGGGCAGATTAACGGCTGAGGCTGGCGAGCGTCGTGGCCCCGAGCTCGACGAGCAGCGCCTCCTGGGCGGCGAAGAACGCGTCGTGGACGCGGCACGTCCCGTCCGCGCCGCACGGCCCGCCGCGCAGGATGCAGGTCGTCCGCCGGCTGTCGCCTTCCGCCGCCTCGACGATGCTGAGCAGGGTGACCTCGCGCGCGGGCCGTGCCAGGCGATAGCCCCCGCTTCGGCCCTGGAGCGCCTCGACCAGCCCGGCGCGGACGAGCGTGCCCATCACCTGGGGCAGGAAGCTCGGCGGCACGCCGGTCCGCTCCGCGATGCGCGGACCGGTGAGCAGGCCGTCGTCATCGGCCAGGGCCAGCATGGCCCGCACCGCGTAATCGCCCCGCCTGCTCAGCTCCAGTCGCATCTCACCCTCAGTGTTGCCGCGCCTTGCAGCGCGCGGCCGTGCCATTTGTCCCGCCTCCGCCCGAACCGATCGTGACCAACGGCACATCCTGTGTGCCGCACTAAACGTTTATCACTTCACTAAGGATTTGTCACCGGACCCGGGCGCACGTGATCCGGGACCGCACAACGGAGAAAGGTCTCACCAGATGGCCAGGATCATCGTCGTCATCAGCGCGGTGGCCTCCGTGCTGCTGCTCTCCCTCATCTACGCCCAGATGGCGCCCGCCACGGCCGCCCAGCCGGACCCATCGGCCCCGGCGGAGTCGATGGCCGCCGACCACGGCGACCACGGCGCCAGCGCGCCGCCGGCGACCACCGTCGAGAAGGACCCGAACGCGCCGGCCTACACCCTGCGCGACGCGACCGCCCCGGCGCTCGCGGAGGGGACCGTGCACGACATCGACCTCTACGTCGTCGAGAAGCCGATGACCGTGGCCGAGGGCTTCGTCCAGACCGTGTACGCGTTCGGCACCTCGGCCGAGGACGCGAACGTGCCCGGCCCGGTCATCCGCGTCAAGGTCGGCGACACGGTGCGCATCAACCTCATCAACCCCGAGACGAACGTCATGCCGCATTCGGTCGACTTCCACGCCTCGCTCGTGGCCTGGAACGACGAGATGACCGACATCGCCCCCGGCGAGTCGAAGCTGTACGAGTTCAGCGCCGAGTACGCCGGCGTGTTCATGTACCACTGCGGAACGGCCGGCGCCCTGTCGCACATGCTGAACGGGATGTACGGCCTGATCATCGTCGAGCCCGCCGAGGGCCTGGCCCCGGTGGACCGCGAGGTGTTCCTCATCCAGAACGAGTGGTACCTCGGGCCGCAGGGCCAGACCGGCAACCTGGAGAGGGCCAACGCCACCGTCCCGAACCCGGACTACGTCGTGTTCAACGGCATCGCCAACCAGTACAAGGACAACCCGATTCCCGTCGAGACCGGCGAGACGGTGCGCGCCTTCGTCCTGAACGTCGGCCCGAACATCGACTCGAGCTTCCACATCGTGGGCACGATCTTCGACACCGTCATCAAGGAGGGTATCCACCTCACCCGCGGCAACCAGGGCAACTGGGGATCACAGGCGATCGACCTGGCCCCGGCGCAGGGGGCGATCGCGGAGTTCCACTTCGCGGAGGACGGGCTGTACCCGATCGTGACCCACGCCTTCAACTTCGTGGCGCACGGCGCGCTCGGCCTGTTCCAGGCCGGCGACGGCGACCCGGCCAACTAGACACCGATGGGCCTGGCCATCGGCACGATGCCGGAGCGGCGAGACCCCGCTCCGGCATCCACACGCGTGGGTCGAGCGGGCGATCGACTCTGTCGTACCGATCTATCGGCGGTTCCGCACCCAGGCTGGCTTCCCGGTGCGGCGTGACCGGTCTATCGGTACACCCCGTGCCGGAACCGCACCTCCGGGACCACCCCTGGTTCAGGCTGTACCGATAGGTGTGACAAGCGGAGCCCGGACCCGGCCCCCGGTGCGAGTCGTTCGATAGATCGGTACCGCCGACGGCGGCAAGGCCGGCTCAGCCCTCGGGCTGGGCCGGCGTGTACCCGTCGAGGTGCAGCTCGATGAGCGGGCTGAACGCGACCATCCCGTCGACATCGGTCCGGCCCCAGTTCGCGGCGACGCGCTCCATGAGGGCGCGACGCTCGGCGGGATCGGTGATCTCGCGGGCGGTGGCGGGCAGGTCGGCGGTGACGATGCTTTTCAGGTGCAGGATGACCGATGGATTGGCGCGGACGTTCAGGAGCCACGCCCGCGGCGCGCGACGCGGCATGCCGCTGACGATCACGCGGCCGTCGATGGCGTGGAAGACGAGCTCGATCCGTCGCGGGAGACCGGACTTGCGGCCGTAGGTGGTGAGGTCGACGAGGTGGCCGCGCGAGAGGGCGCGCTGCACCCTCGGGTCGGTGCGGGGGATCGCAGTTGGTTGCATACGCAACCAGTATACATGCGATCGCCGGCCCGTGGAATAGAACGCTTGTTCGCATGGCGGCTGCGGCGTAGACTCCGGTGACCGTGCCAGCCGACACCATCGCCGATCCCCTCGCCGCCTTCTCCGAGCCCACGCGCCGCTGGTTTGCGGAGAGCTTCGCGGCGCCCACCCGTGCGCAGTCGCTGGGCTGGCCGGCGATCGCCTCCGGCGGGCACACCCTGCTCCACGCGCCGACCGGCAGCGGCAAGACCCTGGCCGCGTTCCTGTGGTGCCTCGACCGGCTGTTCGCCGCTCCGCCGCCCGAAGGGCGGCATCGGTCCGTGAAGGTCCTCTACGTCAGCCCGCTGAAGGCGCTGACCTACGACGTCGAGCGCAACCTGCGGGCGCCGCTGGCCGGCATCCGGCGCACCGCCGAGCGCGAGGGGACCGAGCTGCGCGAGATCGCCGTCGCCTCGCGCACGGGCGACACGCCC
>DATBIK010000077.1:0-6677 GCA_036556985.1 Candidatus Limnocylindria bacterium
CGCGACACGGACGACCCGGAAGCCCTGTTCGTGGTGCTCCTGCCGGACAGCGGCCGCAACTACGTCGGCAAGCTGTACAACGACGCCTGGCTGCGCCAGGTCGGCCTGCTGGGGGCGGAGGAGGCGGTCAGCGACTACGACTGGCGGGATACGCGTCCGTCCGTGACCGTTCGCCGGGGAGAGGTACTGCCCGACGGGCACGAAGAAGGGCCGGGGGCGTAGGTCCCGGCCCATCTCCAGCCGCCCGTCGGGCGGGTCTTCGGCGTCGTCCCCTCAGCCACGCCGCCTCGTGCGACGTCCGCGGGCGGCCCACGCCGTCGCGGCGGCAAGCGCCAGGGCGCCGAGCAGCGCGACCGGCACGCCGGCGACCGGCGCCGACGGCATCGCCGTATCCGGCACCGCCTCGCAACTCACATCCGGGTTGAAGTTCGCGAACACGCCGTCCGGGTTGTCCTGCCACACCCACGCGTGGAGCGCGTAGAACGCGGGCAGCTCGTAGCGGTTCGGCTCCTCGACGAGCATGAACATCTCGTCGAACAGCATCGGCGCCATGTCGTTGTCGGCGTCCCATGCCTCGGCGAACACGACGTACTCGAGCGCGACCAGCTCCAGGCCGCCGTCGGCGGTCGGGGCGTAGACGAGCGCCTCGGGTGTCGCCGGGTCGAGCTCGGTGTCGCCGACGAGGTCGCCGTTGATCCAGTGGAAGCCCATCGCCCCTGGTCCGTCCAGGTTGGCGATGCATTCGTGCAGCGGCCCCTCGGGCGGCAGGCCGTAGCCGGCTTCCTCGGCAGCTGCAACGTCGCGGAACGGCTCGGTCGCCGCGCGAGCGGCCGCCAGCTCCTCCTCCTGCGCCGCCACGCCGGCGGGCATGACGAGCGCGATCAGCAGCGACGCGGGCATCAGGATGTGCGTCAGCCGTCGCATCGGTCAGTCTCCTTCGACCACAGGGAAGATTTCATCGGCCACCAGGCCGTGCGCCTCCCGGTGCACGCGATTGGCGGCCTCGCTGTCCGGAGCGTCGACCAGGCAGAAGATCTTGCCGGTGCCCTCGTCGACCCAGTAGCGCAGGTAGCGAACGCCGTAGCGGTCCTGGGTCTGGAGATCGGCCATGTGTGCCTGGGCAACGTCCTTCACGGCGACCCCGCCGTCGATGGTGTGCATGTCCATGTAGAGCGGCATGCGTACCTCCTTTCGCCGAGGAGGATCGGGTCCGGGACCGCGCCGCCGCATCGGGCGTCCTACCCAGGTTCGGCCGTGGGACTACCCATCTTTCGGGTTGGCCGATTCGCTGCCGCGCGAGATGGCGATCGCCTCGCTGCGGCGTCGAGCGCCGAGCTTGGC
Source organism: Candidatus Limnocylindria bacterium (assembly GCA_036556985.1). Classification (GTDB taxonomy): domain Bacteria; phylum Chloroflexota; class Limnocylindria; order QHBO01; family QHBO01; genus JAPSGM01. The sequence continues at coordinate 1,342 of DATBIK010000077.1, forward strand.
GAGTATGGCCGCCACGTGATGGCTCGCGGTGCGCGGCGAGATGACCAGTCGTTCGGCGATCTCACGGTCGGTGAGGCCATCCGCCACCAGCGCGAGAACCTCGCGCTCCCGGGCAGTCAAGCCGGCCGGTGATGCCGCCGTCGTACGCCGCGGTCCCAACGGGATGTTGGTTGCGCCGAGTGCGCGCAGATCGCGGCGAACCCTCGCGGCGAGGGGTTCGGCGCCGAGGGCCATGAGCTGGGCGAGCGCGTCGCGGAGCGAAGGCTCGTCCCCGACCTCTGCCCGCGCCCAGGCCGCCTCGTACGGGCAGCCGATCTCTGCCCAGAGCCGGGCGGCGGCGTCATGGTCGCCGCCGATCGACGCCGCGAACGGCGGTGCCGCCCCCGCCGCGCCGACCGGCTCATTCGAGAGCCGATGGATCCAGAACGCGAGCTCGCCGATGGCCCACGGCAGCGCGAGGTGGCGCGCCTCGCCGAGCGTCGCGGTCAGCCGCTCCACGCACGCGGACCGGTCCTCGGTCGTCCATCCTTCGAGCCAGGCCGCCTCCGCCAGCCCCGCGGCGGCCGGCCACGTGCGCTGCAGGTCGTTCGTGCGTTGAGCGATCGACCATGCCTCCTCGAGCGGTTCCCGCGCGTCGGGGAGGCCGCGTCGGGCGCGGGTGCGGCCCCGGACGACGAGGGCGACCATCGGCGAGATGGGCGACGACGCCTCGTCGCCCAGCGCGCGCGCCGCGATCGCGTCGGCCTCCTCGTACCTGCCCTGCTCGAAGCGGATGCGACCCAGCCAAGCGAGCGCGTAGCGCCCGGCGTAGTCGAGGTCGTGGGCCGCCCCGTACGCAACGGCACGCTCGAGCGCTGCCGCGCCCGCTTCGTAGCGTCGGATCTCTCCGAGCGTGGAGCCGGTGTTCGACAGCGCGCCGATCACGCCGCGGTGATCGCCGAGCTCCTCGGCGATTCGCCCGGAGCGCTCGAGATCGTCGATGCCGGCCATGTCCTCGGAACCGATCACGCGCGCGCAGCCGAGGGCGTTGTAGGCCAGTGAAAGCGCCTTTCGGGCGCCGCTTTGCTCGGCGACCGTGATGGCGCGCTGGGCCCAGGTCGCGGCATCCGCCGACCGGCGCGCCAGCATGGCCATGTAGGCAGCCAGCGCGTACGCCTCGGCTGCCCGCCCATCATGCTGGGCGCCCGGATGCGCCTCGAGCGCTGCCACCGTCTCGTCCATGACGGCATACGCCTCGCGAGAGCGCCCTGCCGTCCACAGCCCTCGTGCCAGCTGGGCTTGGTACCACCCAAGCGCGATGGCGTCCGACCCGTCAGTCACGAGGGCCACCGCCCGCTCCCAGGCCTCGACGGCTGCGGCCTGGAGGTCGACGTTCGTCAGCTCCTCCGCGTAGCGGCCAAGGAGCGTCGCGGCATCCGTCGCTGGAAGGCTCCCGACGTGCGCAACCGCGGCCGCGTAGTGTTCGACCGCCTGACGATGCGCACTGACGCGCGCGGCGGCGTCGCCCGCCTCTCGCGCCCAGCGCAGGACCGCGACGGGGTCGCCGGTCGCGGCGGCGTGGTGGGCCAGCCGTGCCGGGTTCGTGGTGGCGTCGGCGCTCAACTGGTCGAGCAGTCGCTGATGCAGCCGGCGTGACGCATCGGCTGTCAGGCTCGAGGCGACGGCCAGGCGGGCCAGCTCGTGGCGAAAGCGGAGGACCCATTCGTCATCGACCAGCACGGCGGCGCGCACCGCCTCGTCGATCGCCCGAGGGTCGGTCTCGAGCCGGCGGAGGAGCGATCGCTCGACACCTCCCGGCTCGACCGAGACCAGCTCCAGGACCTCCCGGGAGGCGGGGGGAAGCCGGTTGATGCGAGTCAGCACGGCATCCGTGACGGTCTGGGGCACCCCTGCCGCGGGAGCCGCAAGGACCTCGGTCACGTAGAACGGATTGCCGCCGGTGACGCGATGGAGCTCCTCCGGGTCGACCTCGTGCCCTGCGGCCAGTGCCCGTACGCCGGCGGCCGACAGCGGCTCGATCCGTCGACGGAGCAGCCCGGAGGTGGCAAGGTCGCCCAGGACGGTCCGCAGCGGGTGCGCCGCATCCACTTCGTCGGTCCGCATCGAGCCCAGCACCAGCGACGGTCTGTCTCCGATCCGGCGCCCGATGAAGCGGAGGAGGTCGAGGGTTGCCTCGTCCGCCCAGTGCAGGTCCTCCAGGACCGCGATCGTCGGGAGGCGCACATCCTCGAGGAAGGCGTCGAACACGGCATGTGTCGGTGCGCTGGCAGCCATGCTGGCGGCGGTGGCCTCGGCGCCGCGTCCCGCCATGTCCGCGAGCGGGCCCAGTGGCCGCGGCGTGGCAAGGGCGTCGCACGCGCCCCACAACACGCGCATGGTGCTGGGGTGTCGGGCCAGCGAACGAAGGACCGATGACTTGCCGACCCCGGCCTCGCCCTCCAGCACGATGAGCCGGCCCTGTCCGCCGCTGGCTGCCACTGCCGCGCGGCGGAGTTCATCGAGAAGCTCGGCCCGTTCGAGAAGCTCCACGCGGCTCAGCGACCGAGTGGGGTCGAGGCCCTAGATCGCAGCATGTTCCTGCGGCTCCCATTCGTCCTCGGTGCCGCGCTCGTCGGTGTACAGGCAGCCGGCATGGATGCGCCGACGCTCGCCGTCGTGCTCGGCCGCCATCCACGCCTGTCCCGCCTCGATGGCGTTTCCGCAGATGGCGCAGACCGGTGGCTCCTCCACGGGGCGACGATAGCGCCGTGCCAGCCTTCGGTCCAGAGCGAGGGTCTCGATCCGCGAGCTCGCTGGTCGTCAGCCGCGACGCGGGCTGACGCCCACGCAACGACGGAGTACCCTCTGAGGCGGAGCGAAGAGAGGAACCGAGATGACACAGATCGCTGAGCCGCGCAGCGCGGCCGCGGAGACCACGCTCGAGCGCGTCAACCACTGGATCGGGGGGCGGCGGGTGGAGGGCACCAGCGGGCGGCGTGGCCCGGTCTACAACCCGGCCACGGGGGAACTGGCGCGCGAGGTGGACTTCGCGTCGATCGAGGAGGTCGACGCAGCGGTGAAGGCTGCCAGGGCGGCGTTTCCCGCCTGGCGAGCCACGTCGCTCAGCAAGCGGACGGATGTCATGTTCCGCATCCGCAACCTGGTCGAGCAGCACCGCGAGGAGATCGCTGCGCACCTGACCCGCGAGCACGGCAAGGTCCGCACCGACGCCCTCGGCGAGGTACAGCGCGGCCTCGAGAACCTCGAGTTCGCCACCGGCATCCCGACCCTGTTGAAGGGCGGCTTCTCCGAGCAGGTCTCGGGCGGGATCGACGTCTACCAGATTCGGCAGCCGCTGGGCGTGGTGGCCGGCATCACGCCCTTCAACTTCCCGGCCATGGTGCCGATGTGGATGTTCGCCAACGCCATCGCCTGCGGGAACACGTTCATCCTCAAGCCGTCCGAGAAGGACCCGTCGGCATCGGTCTACCTGGCCGAGCTGCTGAAGGAGGCGGGGGTGCCGGACGGCGTCTTCAACGTGGTGCACGGCGACAAGGTCGCCGTCGATCGCATCCTGGAGCACCCCGACATCGCGGCGGTGAGCTTCGTGGGCTCCACGCCGATCGCGCGCTACATCTACGAGACCGGCACCGCGCACGGCAAGCGCGTCCAGGCCCTGGGCGGCGCCAAGAACCACATGGTCGTGCTGCCCGATGCCGACATCGACATGGCCGCCGATGCCGCGGTCTCGGCCGCCTACGGCTCCGCCGGCGAGCGCTGCATGGCGATCAGCGTGGTGGTGGCGGTCGGCGACGTCGCCGACCCGCTGGTGGACGCCATCGAGCAGCGCCTTCCGAAGATCAGGGTCGGTCCCGGCTCGGAGGAGGGGGTCGAGATGGGCCCGCTCATCACGCGGGAGCATCGGGATCGCGTGGCCGGCTTCCTGGACAGCGGGGTCGCCGCCGGCGCCACGCTGCGCGCTGATGGGCGGCAGCACGTCCTCTACGACCAGGAGGAGGGCGGCTTCTTCCTGGGGGTCTCTCTGCTCGACAACGTGACGCCGGAGATGGAGTGCTACCGCAACGAGATCTTCGGCCCGGTGCTCGAGGTGGTCCGGGTCCCGACCTACGCCGATGCCATGCAGGTCATCGGCGACAACCCCTACGCCAACGGCACCGCCATCTTCACCCGCGACGGCGGCGCCGCGCGCCAGTTCCAGTTCGACGTCGAGGTCGGGATGGTGGGCATCAACGTGCCGATCCCGGTGCCGGTGGCCTACTACAGCTTCGGCGGCTGGAAGGCGTCCCTGTTCGGCGACCTGCACATGTACGGCCCCGAGGGAATCCAGTTCTACACGCGGGCCAAGGTCGTCACGGCCCGGTGGCCGGATCCCGCCACTTCGAAGGTCGACCTGGGCTTCCCGCAGACCCGCTGATGGCGGCGAGAGCCCCGCATCGAGCGATGCGGGGCTCTCGTGGACTTGCGTGGGTGCCGGATCAGATGTCGATCGGGATCAGCACCCGGTTGATGGTGTGGATCACGCCGTTGTCGGCCTTGATGTTTATGCCCCGCAGCACCAGGCGCGGGTCGCGGAGGTCGGGATCGTTGTCGCGCAGGAAGATGAAGCGCGGCTTGATCTCGGCTCCGTCGAGCAGGGTCGGGATCTTGCGGCTGAAGATGACCTTCAGCGGGCCGTAGTAGCCGGGGGCCACGTGGTACAGCAGGATGTTGGTCAGCACCGGGATCGGGTCGCCGCCACCCAGCTCGGTCAGCGCGCCGACCAGGAAGTTCCAGGCACCGGACTCGCTCCGCCCCTTGTACCCGAGGTCGCGCGCCGTGCGGATGAAGGCCGCGTCGTTGGGCGCGAACACGGTGAGCGTGGCATCGGGGTTTGCGAGCGGTCCCTCCAGCCCCGCCGCGAGCACGGCGTTCAGCAGGATGTCGTAGTCGGACCGCTTGCGGTCGAACTCCCCACCGCTGGCCGCGACGATGTCCGTGATGGTGCCACGACTGGCGCCGCCCCAGGCCGACGCCGCTGGCGCCACGGCCAGGACGAGGGAGAGGGACAGAAGCGTGGCGATGATCCTCTTCATCTGAGTCGTCTCCTGTGTGGAGGCCCCGTGGCCTCGTGGGCCTCGATACGCTCGAGCCCGGCCAGCGGATCAGCCGGACCGCGGTCGCGCCGGCGCGCCCTGGTCCTGCGACAATGACCCGGTGACCGACAAGTTCGAGACGCTCGCGGTGCACGCCGGCGTCGATCCCGATCCCCAGACCGGTGCCGTGGTGCCGGCCATCCAGATGAGCACGACCTTCAAGCAGGACGCCGTGGGCCAGACGCGCGGCGGCTTCGAGTACGG
>DATBIK010000078.1:0-9825 GCA_036556985.1 Candidatus Limnocylindria bacterium
ACGGTGTAGAAGCCGCTCTGCGCGCGGAGGATGAGCCCGTGCGCGGCGGCGGAAGCGGGGGTGGCGGCATCGGCCGACACCGGAAGCGCGGTGGTCAAGGGTGGTTCTCCACTCGTGGGGTGAGGTGGGGCGGTGGAGCGCGCCCGTCGCGAGCCGGGGAGAGGGGCTCGCTGGCTCAGGGCCGGTGAGATCCCTCGGGCAGGCTGGGGCGCGCGAACAGAACGGTGCTCATCGGTTCGGCTCCTTTCGCCTGCGGATGGATCGGCTGGGCGGACCGTACCGGCTGGCGCGGTCGGGTGTCAACGCCCGCAGCCCTCGGTAGGATGGCCCGATGGAGCCGCGCCACGTCGACGTGCTGCTGGTCGGCGGCGGCGTCGCCGCCGCCCGGTGCGCGCGCACCCTGCGCCGCGGCGGCTTCGCCGGCACGATCGTCCTCGTCGGGGACGAGCCGACGCCGCCGTACAACCGGCCGCCGCTCTCCAAGGAGCTGCTGCGCGACGAGGTCCCTGACGAGCTCGTCCTGGCCGAGCCGGCCGCGTGGTACGAGCGCCGCGCCGTGGAGCTGCTGCTCGGCGTGCCGGCCACGGCGCTCGACCCCGGGGAGCGGCTCGTGGAGCTCGCCGACGGCACGCGCGTCCGCTACGGGTCGTGCCTGCTCGCGACCGGAGCGGCCCCGCGGATGCCCGCCTTTCCGGCGTACCTGCTCCGGACGCTGGCCGACGCCCACGCCCTCCGGGACGCTTCCGCCGACGCCGCGAGCGCAACCGTGGTGGGGGGCGGCTTCATCGGCGTGGAGGTCGCGGCGTCGCTGGCTGCCCGCGGCACCGCGGTGCGACTGCTGTCCGGAGGGGACCTGCTGTGGGGCGGCGCGTTCGGCGTGGCGCCCAGCGACTGGGCGGCCGGGGTCCTGCGTCGCGCCGGCGTGGACGTCCGCTTCGGCGCAGACCCAGAGCCTGCCGACGGGTTGGTCGTGGCTGGCATCGGCGTCGAGCCCCGCGCGGAGCTCGCCGCGGCGGCCGGACTGGCGGTCGACGACGGCATCCTCGTCGACGGGAGGCAGGTGACCTCGGCGGCCGGCGTCCTCGCCGCCGGCGACGTGGCGCGGGCCCATGACCGGCCACGGATCGAGCACTGGCATGCCGCGCGGGAGTCGGGCGAGCGCGCGGGCCTCGCCATCCTCGGCCAGCCGGTGCCCGCGCCACACGCGCCATGGATCTTCAGCGAGCTGGGCGCCGCCAAGCTCGACGCCATCGGCTGGCCCGACCCGGATGCGGCCGAGGTCGAGCTGGCGCCGGGGGTCATCGGCTTCACCAGGGGAGACACCGTAGTCCAGGTCGCCATCCTCGACGGGGCCCTACCCGTGGAGCCCGTCCGCGCCCTGATCGAGCGCGGCGGCACCCTATCCGAGCTGGCCGCGGCGATCATCGGCTAGCTGGCCCATACTGGTCCGCCGACCATCCGAAGGAGAGCTGCCATGGCCAACCTCGTCGTCCATTTCGAGATCCACGCCTCCGACCCGCGGCGGCTTATCGACTTCTACTCCGAACTTCTCGGATGGCGCTTCCAGGAATACGGCGGTGGCGACCAGCCCTACTGGGTGATCGATACCGGCGAGGGCGCGATCGGCAACGCCGCCGGTGAGAAAGGTCTCGGGATCAACGGCGGCCTGACCTCGCGGCAGGGCCCCGGCCCCGAGCCGGGAGCGCCGGTGAACGGCGCCAACATCGTGATCGGCGTCGAGGACGTGGACGGGCTCATGGCGCGCGCCATCGAGCTCGGCGCGACCGAGGCGCTGCCGGCCACCGACTGGCCCGGCATCGGCCGCGGCGGCTACCTCATGGACCCCGACGGCAACGTCTTCGGCCTCATCAACCCGGTCCTCTCGGACGGAACGGTCGCCATGGGAGCCGGCGCTGAGGCGTGACGGCGGGCACCGGCGGGCTGCTGCAGCCGGCCGCCGCCGTGCTCGGCGGCGCCGTCGGGATGGGACTTCGCGAACGCGGTCCCGGTTGACCCGAACCCCGGTTTGCGGGATCATGAGCGCAGCAAAACCGACCCTGGCAGTCGGGATTTCAAGACCCACTCGCGCAGCGCACGAAACCGAGGACACATGGCGATTCCGAACGCAGCCCTGAAGCAGATCCCGGACAGCTACAAGTACGGCTGGCACGACCCGGAGATGGTGCCCCTCAACATCATGAAGAAGGGGCTCTCGGCCGAGGTCGTGGAGGAGATCAGCAAGTTCAAGGGCGAGCCGGAGTGGATGACGAAGCTCCGGCTGAAGGCCTACCGCCACTTCGAGTCGCGCCCCACCCCGACCTGGGGCGCCGACCTGTCGCCGATCGACTTCCAGGACATCTACTACTACGCCGCGCCCACGAGCAAGGCGGTCCAGTCCTGGGACGACGTGCCGGACTACATCCGCCGCACCTACGACAAGCTGGGCATCCCCGAGGCGGAGAAGAAGTACCTCGCCGGCGTCGGCGGCCAGTACGACAGCGAGGTCGTGTACCACAACATCCGGAGCGAGCTCGAGGCGCAGGGCGTCATCTTCCTCGGCACCGACCAGGCGCTGAAGGAGCACCCGGAGATCTTCCGCGAGCACTTCGGCACCGTCATCCCGGCCAACGACAACAAGCTCGCCGCGTTGAACACCGCGGTCTGGTCGGGCGGCAGCTTCATCTACGTGCCGCCCGGCGTGCACGTCGACCTGCCGCTGCAGGCCTACTTCCGCATCAACACGGAGAGCGTGGGCCAGTTCGAGCGGACGCTGATCATCGCGGACGAGGGCTCATCGGTCCATTACGTCGAGGGCTGCACGGCGCCGACCTACACGTCGGCCAGCCTGCACTCGGCGGTGGTCGAGATCATCGTCAAGAAGGGCGCCCGCGTCCGATACACGACGATCCAGAACTGGAGCCACAACGTCTACAACCTCGTCACCAAGCGCGCGGTGGCCCACGAGGACGCCGTCATGGAGTGGGTCGACGGCAACCTCGGGTCGAAGGTGACGATGAAGTACCCGTCCATCTACCTGCTCGGCGAGCGGGCGCACGGCGAGGTGCTCAGCATCGCCTTCGCCGGCGACGGCCAGCACCAGGACGCCGGCGGCAAGATCATCCACGCCGCCCCGAACACGACCTCGCTCATCACGAGCAAGTCGATCTCGAAGGGCACCGGCCGGACGAGCTACCGCGGCCTGGTGAAGGTCTACCCCGGCTGCGCGCACTCGAAGTCCACGGTGCGCTGCGACGCGCTGATCCTCGACGACGAGGCGCGCTCCGACACGTACCCGTACATGGAGATCGACGAGGAGGACGTCACGATCGGGCACGAGGCCACGGTCTCCAAGGTCGGCAGCGAGCAGCTGTTCTACCTCATGAGCCGCGGCCTGTCGGAGGCCGAGGCCAGCGCCATGATCGTGAACGGCTTCATCGAGCCCATCGTCAAGGAGCTGCCGATGGAGTACGCGGTCGAGATGAACCGCCTGATCCAGCTCCAGATGGAAGGGGCGGTCGGCTAGACCGATGTCCGTCAAGACCGATACCGCCGCGGCGGCCCCGGCCGCCTCGGCGATCGACGCGGCCGCGATCGCGGCCATCTCCGAACGCCTCGACGAGCCGGGCTGGCTGCGCGACCTGCGCGCCGCCTGGTGGCAGCGCGCCGAGTCCACGCCCTGGCCGAGCGGCCAAGAGGAGGAGTGGCGCCGCACCTCGCTCGAGGGGCTGCCGTGGGACGCGCCGCTCGTCACCGATGCTCCCCCGGTTCGCTGCGCACTTGATGACGACCTGGCGGCCGCCGGCGTCGTCTTCAGCGACCTGCGCGACGCGGTGCGCACGCATCCCGAGCTCGTGGAGCGGCACCTCGGCCGGCGTGAGACCCTCCCCGTGCATGCGCGGTCCTGGGCGCAGGCGCACGCCGCCTGGACGGCAGGGACCTTCCTGTACGTGCCGCGCGGCGTGACCGTCGACCGCACCCTCGTCGCGGAAGCCCGCCTACCGCGGGCCGGGGCCTGGTTCCCGCTCACCCTGGTGGTGGCCGAGGAGGGCAGCGACGTCTCCCTGCTCGAGGAGGTCACCTCGCCGGACGGCGACAGCGCCTGGTACGGCGGCGTCGTCGACCTGGTCGCCGCGCCGGGCGCGCGGGTGCGCTACGCGGGCCTCCAGCGCCTCGGCGACCGCGCCTGGAACATCGGCGCCAAGCGGGTGGAGGTCGGGCAGGACGCCGAGGTCACGACGCTCGACGCGCAGGTCGGCTCGTCGGTCACCAAGGTCGGCCTCGACGTGCGGATGACCGGCAAGGGCGGGACCTCCCGGCTGCTCGGCATCCTGGCGGCGGGTGCGACCCAGCACATCGATATCGACAGCGTCCAGGACCTCATCGGCTCACACACCACCTCGGACCTGCTCTACCTGTCGGCCCTCTACGACGAGGCGCGCGCCGCGTTCTACGGCGTGACCCGGGTGGAGAAGGAGGCCAAGGGGACGAGCAGCTACCAGGAGTGCCGCAACCTGCTCCTCTCGCCGAAGGCGGGCGCGGAGCCGATCCCGGTGCTGGAGATCGAGACGAACGACATTTTGCGCTGCGGCCACGGGGCGACCGCCGGCGCCATCGATCCGACCCAGCGCTTCTACGCTCAGTCGCGCGGCCTGTCCGAGGACGAGGCCGAGCGGATGATCGTGCGCGGCTTCTTCGAGCAAGTCGTCTCGCAGATCCGATCCGAGACGATCCGCGAGCGGGTGCTCGCGGCGCTCGCGCCGCGCATCGGCTCCGAGGACGCGGAGGCCGCGGCATGACGACCGCGCGTTCCGGCTTTGCCACCGGCCTCGCCGCCGCCGACGTCACCCCGGGAACCGTCCGCGTGGTGGAGGTCGACGGCCGCTCCCTGTGCGTGGGCCTGACCGAGGACGGCGAGTGGGGCGCGATCGACAACGTCTGCACCCACGACGGCGGCGTGCTCGGCGAGGGCGAGCTCGACGACGAGGCGGTCGAGTGCCCGCGTCACGGCGGCCGATTCGACCTGTTCAGCGGCCGGGTCCTGGCACTGCCGCCGGTCCGCCCGGTGAGCGCCTATCCCACCCGGGTCGAGGACGGCCAGGTGGTGGTGGAGCTGCCATGAGGCTCTCGACCCGCGCCGAGTACGGCATCCGCATCCTCGTGGCGCTGGCCCGTGCCGAGGGCGAAGGCCCGCAATCGCTGACCGCCGTGTCGCGCAGCGAGAAGCTGCCGCACGCCTACATCGAGCAGCTCGTGCGCGACCTGCGCCGCGCGTCACTCGTCACCGCCACCCGCGGCAAGACCGGCGGCTACCAGCTGGCGCGCCCCGCGGCCGAGATCAGCCTGGTCGAGGCGGTCCGGGCCCTGGACGGGCCTCTGCTGGAGATGCCGTGCGCCGGGGCCGACAACCTTGAGACCTGTGACCGTCCGCAGGACTGCAGCGTCCACGAGGTCTTCTCCCGGGTCCACGACTCCCTCGAGGAGACGCTCTCCGCCACCAGCCTGGCCGATGTCGTGGCCACCGCCGGCGGACCTCCCTACCCGATGGCCGTCCGCCGCCGTCGCGCGGCGCAGCACGCGCATCTGACCGCAACCACCGCCGCAGCCGCATCAGCCGAGAAGCCGATGCCGGCCGCGCCCGCACGATGAAAAGGACAGGAACCACCCACACATGACCGACCAGCTCCAGATCCGCGACCTCGAGGTCAGCATCGCGGGCAAGAAGATCCTCAAGGGGCTCACGCTCAGCGTACAGCAGGGCGAGGTGCATGCCCTCATGGGACCCAACGGCTCGGGCAAGACGAGCCTGGCCTACACGCTGATGGGCCATCCCGACTACCAGGTGGACGCTGGCAGCATCACCTGGGCCGGCCATGACCTGCTCACGGGGCCCACGCCGCAGGGCCTCTCGCCCGATGCGCGCGCCCGCCTCGGCCTGTTCCTCGCGTTCCAGTACCCGAGCGCGATCCCGGGCGTGACGGTGGCAAGCTTCCTTCGCAACATCTACAACGCCGTCCACCATCCCAAGCCGGCCGACGAGACGGGTGAGACCTCGATCAAATACACCGGAATCCCGTTGGCGAAGTTCCGCAAGCTCATGGAGGAGAAGATGGCGCTCCTCCACATCGATCCGTCCTTCGCCACGCGGTACGTCAACGAGGGCTTCTCCGGCGGCGAGAAGAAGCGGCTGGAGATGCTCCAGATGGCCGTGGTCGGGCCGCGGATGGCGATCCTGGACGAGACGGACTCGGGCCTGGACATCGACGCGCTGCGGAACGTGGCCGAGGGCATCAACGCCTCTCTCTCCCCGGAGACGGGCGTACTCCTCATCACCCACTACCAGCGCATGCTGAACTACGTGAAGCCGCAGTTCGTCCACGTTTTGCTCGACGGCCGGGTGGTCATGTCGGGCGGCGAGGAGCTCTCCCACCAGCTCGAGGCCAACGGTTACGACTGGGTGCGCGAGCAGGTCGGGCTGCCGGCGGGCGTCGGCGATGCCGCGGCCGAGCCGGCGGAGCCGGCCGAGCCCGTGGCGGAGCACGTCTAAACTAGCCCCATGGCCGTCGAGCCCGCCAGCCGCACCACGATCCCCGGGGCGTTCTCCGGCACCGCCATCCGCGCCGACTTCCCCGTTTTCGAGGGGCAGACGAAGCAGGGCCGGCGCCTCGCGTTCCTTGATGCCGCGGCCAGCGCGCCGAAGCCGCGCGTCGTCATCGACGCCGTGGCCGATGCCTACGCACACCACTACGCCAACGTGCACCGCGGCATCTACGAGCTCTCCGAGGACGCCACGAACCGCTTCGAGGGCGCGCGGCGCAAGGTGGCTGCCTTCGTGAACGCGCCATCCGAACGCGAGATCGTCTTCGTGCGCAACGCGACCGAGGCGATCAACCTCGTGGCGTACTCCTGGGGCCGCGCCAACCTGCGCGCCGGCGACCGGGTCGTGACCACGCAGCTCGAGCACCACGCCAACATCGTTCCCTGGCAGCAGCTCACCCGCGAGGTGGGCGCGGCGCTCGACTACGTGGCGATCACCGACGACGGCCGCCTGGACCTCGACGACCTGCGCGCCAAGCTCGCGAACCGGCCGAAGCTGCTGGCGGTTGCCCACGTCAGCAACGCGCTCGGCACCATCAACCCGGTGGCCGACATCACCGCCATGGCCCACGACGCCGGCGCGCTGGTGCTGGTCGACGCCGCGCAGTCGGCGCCGCACATGCCGGTCGACGTGCAGGCCATCGGCTGCGACTTCCTGGCCCTGTCCGGGCACAAGATGCTCGGCCCGTCGGGGATCGGGGCGCTGTGGGGCCGCCGCGAGCTGCTCGACGCCATGCCGCCCTTCATGACCGGCGGCAGCATGATCATCCGCGTCACGATGGACGGAGCGGAATGGAACGAGGTGCCCGCCAAGTTCGAGGCCGGCACTCCGGCCATCGCCGAGGCCATCGGCCTGGGGGCGGCGATCGATTACCTGACCGGGCTGGGCATGGACAACGTGCGCGAGCACGAGCGCTACCTGTTCGAGCAAGCCTGGGCCGCCCTGGGCGAGATCCCCGGCGTGCGGCGCCTCGGCCCGGACGACCCGGAAATCCACGGTGGAGTCATCAGCTTCGTGCTCGATGGCATCCACCCGCACGACGTGGCCACGATCTTCGACCACGAGGGCGTCGCCGTGCGAGCCGGCCACCACTGCGCCCAGCCGGTCATGCAGCGCTACGACGTGCCGGCCACGACCCGGGCCAGCTTCTACGTCTACAACGACCTCGACGACGTCGAGGCCCTGGCCGGGGCGGTCCGGGCGACCCAGCAGATCTTCGGCGGCTGACCCGAGGACCGATGGACAACCTCTACCGCGACTTCATCCTCGAGCACTACCGCAACCCGCACAACAAGGGCGTGCTCGACCCCCACGACCTCCACTTCGCCGACTCGAATCCGACCTGCGGCGACGAGATGAGCATGACCCTGCGCCTGGACGAGGCGAAGACGAGCATCGCCGACGTCGCCTTCGACGGCCGCGGCTGTGCGATCAGCCAGGCATCGGCCTCCATCCTGACCGACGGGCTGCGCGGGCAGTCCCTGGAGCAGGTGAAGGCGCTCGACCCCAAGGAGCTCCTCGACGAGCTCGGCGTGCCGATCGGCCCGGCGCGGCTGAAGTGCGCGCTGCTCTCCTACAAGGTGCTCCAGGGTGCCGTGCAGGGAGGCGAGGTCGCCTGGCCGGCCGAAGCCGAAGCTGCCGTCGGCTGAGCCGATGCTCGGGCTCCCGCCCGGGGCCCTGCCGATGAGCCGATCAGCACCCGCCGTCCGCCAGCTCACCGTCCCCCAGGCGATCGAGCGTGCTCGCTCGGGAAACCGCCTCGTCGACGTGCGCGAGCCGTGGGAGTGGGCGGCGGGCCACGTCGCCGGCGCCCTGCACATCCCCCTCGGCGAGCTCCCGGCCAGGCTGGCCGAGCTTCCGGAGCCCGACACCCCGATCGTCCTCTACTGCCGCTCCGGAGCACGTTCCGGTCGCGCCGCCCTCTTCCTCGCCGCGCAGGGCTACCGGGAGGTGGCGAACGTGGACGACCTCATCGAGCGCTGGCCGCAGCACGGCGGCGCGTGGGAGACGGACGGGGAAGGGCTGACCGCCGGCCAGCGGCGCCGCTACGCGCGCCAGCTCCTGCTGCCGGAGGTCGGTGAGCAGGGCCAGCGGCGGCTGCTCGCCGCGAGGGTGCTCGTCGTGGGCGCCGGTGGGCTCGGTTCGCCGGTCGCGCTCTACCTGGCCGCGGCGGGCATCGGGACCATCGGGCTGGTCGACGACGACGTGGTCGACGAGTCGAACCTCCAGCGCCAGGTGGCGCACACCACCGATCGCATCGGGGCGCCGAAGACGGCCTCCGCGCGGGTGGCGCTCGAGGCGCTGAACCCCGAGGTCCGGGTCGTCGAGCACGGAGCGCGCCTGACGGCGGACACCGCCGCCGAAATGCTCGGCGGCTACGACGTCGTCGTCGACGGCAGCGACAACTTCGCCACTCGCTACGCGCTGAACGACGCGGCCGTCCGCCTGCGGAAGCCGGTGGTGCACGCCTCGGTGTACCGATGGGAGGGCGAGGTGACGACCCTCGTCCCCTTCGCGGGCCCCTGCTATCGCTGCCTGCATCCCAGCCAGCCGCCGGACGAGCTGGCGCCGGACTGCGCCGTGGCCGGCGTGCTCGGGGTGCTGCCCGGCATGCTCGGCACCATCCAGGCCGCCGAGGTCCTCAAGCTCGTGCTCGGCGTCGGCGAGACGCTCGCCGGCCGGCTGCTGCTCGTGGATGCCGCAACGGCCGAGTTCCGCGAGGTGCGCGTCGCGCGCGACCCGGCCTGCCCGGCCTGCGGCGACCGGTGAGCGCACCCCGCGAGATCAGGCTCGGCGCCGACCTTCGGGCGCAGATCCTGGCGCATGCGCGCGCGGTGCTGCCGAACGAGGCGTGCGGGCTGCTGGCCGGCTCGACGGCCACCGGCGGGGCGCGAGCCTTCCACCCGGCGCGCAACGCCGACGCCTCGCCATACCGCTACACCCTCGACCCGGACGACCTCGTGCGCATCACCTTCGCCATGGAGCGCGCCGGCGACGAGCTGCTCGCCATCGTCCACTCCCATCCGCGGACGGAAGCCGAGCCGTCACCCACCGACCGCCGCGCGGCGCAGCTGTATCCCGGCACCCCGCAGCTCATCGTCAACCCGTCGGCGGGAGCAGCCGCATCCCTTCGCGCGTGGCGCATCGGCCCCGATGCCGTGGAGGAGGTGGCGGTCAGGATCGGTCAGCTGCCGGCGTCTGCCTCGATGACGTCACCGCTCGCCAGGTCG
>DATBIK010000079.1:0-27318 GCA_036556985.1 Candidatus Limnocylindria bacterium
GCCGCCCAGAAGCCGTTGAACGCGGTGAAGGGGTCATCGGCCATGTTCACGGTGGCGATGCCCACGCTCACGCCGGCGTTCGTGAACTCGGTGATCTCCTGCGGCAGCAGCGCGCCGCGCGGGTTCGTGTCGCGGTTGTACCAGCCCCAGCCGGGCAGGTCCTCCCAGTCCTTGGCGAAGCCGGCGATGTTCGTCGACTCGGCCAGGTCCGCGCTGCAGGCCAGCACCAGCGGGCGGTCGTACTCCGCCCGGGCGGTGGCGTTCACCCAGGCGCCCCATGCCGCCAGCGCGGCGCGGTTCGGCGCCTTCTCGCCGGGGGCCTTCCACAGCGAATCGGGGTAGGCGGAGACATCGGTGAAGCGGGGGTCGTCGAAGATCTCCGCCCCGCGCCCGCCCAGGTGGAAGCCGGACGGCTGCTCCGGGACCGACGCCGCCAGCTCGAGCAGGCGGTCGCTCACGGCGTCGACCACCGCCTCGTTCGCGCGCAGCACGCCGATGGCGATCTCCAGGTTGCGGCGCGCCTGCGCCTCCAGCTCTGCCTTGTCCGATGGCGCCGGCTCGTCGACGCCCTCGTAGGTCACGCCGTGGCGCTCCATGAACTCGTGGCGCACCGCCCAGAACTCGGGCGAGTTCATGGCGTGCGGGCTGCCATGGCTCTTGTTGTCGTACTTGCCGTAACCGCGGCCCTTGCGGGTCTTGAACCAGGCCATGGACGGGACGTGGTCGGGGTTCTCGCCGCGGGCCGCCTCGAGCACGGCACGGGTGACCGGGCCCCACTCGGATCCGGTCTCGGTGCCGTTGATGCGCCAGCCGTAGGGCGTGAACCACTCGGCGGGCGTACCGTGGACGACGTCGCTGATGGCCGGGTCGTCGATGCCGTAGTCGTTCCAGTCGACGAGAAAGACGAGGTTGTCCAGGCCCAGGCCCCAGGCCGAGTTGCGCGTCTCGTGGCTGGCGCCCGGCGTCAGCCCGCCCTCGCCCTCCACGGCGAAGACCTTCACCTCGCCGGCGCCTGCGATCTTCAGCGCCACTGCCTCCCCGGCCGAGGGGGGCATGCCGTGGCCGGACGGGCCGGTGTTGAACTTCAGGAAGAGGGTCTTGCCCTCCATCTCGGCGTGCCCGGGCAGCCCGCCGCGGCGCCGCAGCTTGAGCAGGTCCTCCCAGCGCAGCGCCCAGCGCCCGTCGTCCGGGAAGGCGAAGCGCTCGTCGCCGGTCCGCTCGTGGCGGGCGGCGAGCACCTCGTTCAGCGTGGCCAGCGTCGTGTACACCAGGGGAACGGTGTGCCCCGCCGAGAGCACGAAGCGGTCGGCGAAGGGCAGCCACGGCCGCCGGATGTCCCAGCGCATGGCGCCGGACAGGAGCAGCGCCGTGAAGAGGTGGACCTTCGAGCGCGAGCCGCCGGGATGCCCCGACTGGCGGTAGTTCAAGGACAGGTCCAGCAGCTCGTCGATGGTCTCCTTGAGCAGCTCCCAGTCCTCGAACGAGCCGGTGGCGCGCTCGTAGAGGCCGTCGACCGTATCGGCGGCCGGTCGCAGGGCGGTCATGCGCCCACCGACCCGGCGCCGATGAGCTCGCCGGTGCGCTCCAGCTTGGCCAGCGACTCGCCGATGCGCTCGAGCGCCTGGGTCAGATTCTCCCGCGAGTTGGCGTAGCTCATGCGGACGTAGCCCTCGCCGTGCCTGCCGAACGCGGTGCCGGACAGGACGCAGACGCCGGCGTCGTAGAGGAGGTGGTCGGCGATCTCGTTGCTCGTGCGACCGAAGCTGGACACGTTCGGGAAGGCGTAGAAGGCGCCGTGCGGCATGACCGCGCTGACCCCGGGGATCGCGTTCAGGCCGTCCACGATGAGCTGGCGCCGGGCAATGAATTCCTCCCGGAAGCGGTCGGGCTCGTCCTGCGGCCCGGTGAGCGCCGCCACCGCGCCGGCCTGCGCGAACGCGTTCGTGCAGGAGACGCTGTTGATGACCAGTCGGCTGAACGAGGGCACCAGCCACTCCGGCACGACCCCGTAGCCCAGCCGCCAGCCGGTCATCGCGAAGGTCTTGCTGAAGCCGTCGAGCGTGATCGTGCGCTCCGCCATGCCGGGCAGGGTCGCGATCGAGAGCGGCTCGCCGTCGTACTGCAGCCGGCCGTAGATCTCATCGGCCAGGACGACCAGGTCGTGGTCCCGGGCGATCTCCGCCACCTGGTGGATGTCCTCGTGGGTGAGCACCGAGCCGGTGGGATTGTGCGGCGAGTTGATGACGATCATCCGCGTCCGATCGGTGACCAGCGAGTCGATCTCGGCCACGTCCATGCGGAACTCGTCCGCCTCGCGCAGCGGGGCCGCCACGGCGGTGCCGCCGACGTAGTTCGCCATCGACTCGTAGATCGGGAAGCCGGGGTTGGGGTAGATGACCTCGTCGCCCTCGTCGATGAGGGCCAGCATGGCGTAGAACATGATCGGCTTGGCGCCGGGGGTGACGATCACCTGCTCGGGGGTCGTCTCGATCCCCTTCCAGCGGCGCACGTCCTCGACGATGGCCTGCTTCAGCGGGGCGATGCCGGTGGCCGGCGTGTAGTGCGTCATGCGCTCGTCGAGCAGGCCGCGGACGGTGGCCTCGCCGACGTGGCGCGGGGTGTCGAAGTCGGGCTCGCCGAGCTCCAGGTGGATGACGTCGCGGCCGGTGGCCTCGAGCGCGCGGGCACGGGCGGCCGCCTCGAAGGCGGTCTCGGTCCCGATCCGCTCCATGCGGGATGCAAGCTTCACGTGCGTGAGCCTCGTTACGTCGTTCGCGTTCGTGGGTCGGGGGCTAAGTGTACCGATGGTCAGCGTCGAGCGGGACGCAGGGGTCCCGGTAGTGCCATTGCGGCCATTCATGAGGGGCTTGCTATACTTTCCGAAGCGAAATCCAACCACGCGAGAGGGAACCCAACGCATGACCATGTCCGAGACGACGCCGCAGGGCGCCCCCCAGGGGGTTCCGGCACCGTCCGAGCAGCTCCTCGTGACCCTGACCGATGCCGCCGCCGCCAAGGTGCTCGAGCTCCGGTCGCGCGAGGGCAAGGAAGACGCGGCGCTGCGCCTGTTCGTGAAGAGCGGCGGCTGCTCCGGCTTCAGCTACGGCCTGGCCTTCGATCCGAACATCGCCGACGACGACCGCGTCGAGCAGCACGGCAACGTGCCGGTCGTGATCGACGCCTTCAGCGTCCAGTACGTGGACGGGGCCGAGATCGACTACGTCGACTCGCTCATGGGCTCCGGCTTCGCCATCAACAACCCGAACGCGGTCAGCAGCTGCGCCTGCGGCTCCTCGTTCAACACCGATGGCTCCCCCGCCAAGGCGGGCGGCTGCCACTGACGCATCCCTCTCCTCTCGCAGGACCGATGGGCCCCGGCTGACGCCGGGGTCTTTCGCTTGCCCACAGCCTCGGGACGCTGCCGGGCCCCAGTTTCCGCCTAATGTCGGCGAGTGCTGCACGAATCGCGTCCGCGACCCCGTCGAGCGCCTCAATGGCGGTTGTCAGCCGACATTGGGCGGCCAAAAGGCCGTTCTTGCCGGTCGGTGCAGCTGTCAGCCGACATCAGGCGATTGGCGACTAACCGGCTATCCTGCGTGAGCAGGTATCGGAGGCAGGGTTGAGCTCGGTCGAGGACATTCGCACGGCGTTCGCGCGGGCGTGGGGCGAGATCGGCGCCGCGTGGGGCGTGGCACCGTCGACGGCGGCGGTGCAGGGCTACCTGCTCGCGCACGGCGGACCGCTCACCGAGCCGGAGGTGCGCCGCGCGCTGGGCCTCAGCCATCGGGCCGCGAGCCTGGCGCTGGCCCAGTGCGAGGAGTGGGGGCTCGTGCGGCGCGCGGAGGCGCCGCGCCGCAGCGGGCAGCGCGGGCCGGCGGCGGTGGCCTGGGTCGTCGTCGGGGATCACTGGGAGTGGTTCCGCCGCGTGGCCGCGGCGCGACGGGCGCGGGAGACGGACCCGGTGCTGCCGGTCATCGAGCGCTGCGTGGCCGACGCCCGCGCCGCCGGGCCGGACGGAGCGGACCTGGAGCGCCGCCTCGCCGAGCTGCTGGCCTTCGTGCGGCGCTTCGACCGCGGCGTGGAGGTGTTCGTGCGCGGCGACCCGGCCGCGATCGAACGGCTCTTCCTGGCGCTCGACGGCCTGGAGACGGGGAGCGTGGACCGGCTGTGGAGCCTGATCGGCACGCTCCAGCCCGGGGAGCTGTCGAGCGCGCTCACCGCACTCGCCAAGCTGCCGCCCCCAGCGGTTCGCCGCCTGGTGGCGGTGGCCGACTCGGCGGCGATGCGCAAGCTGCTGGGGATCGCCTAGCGCGCGGCGGCGCTACTCCCCGGAGCCGTCGTCCTCGAAGACGTGGGCGCCGGCGGTCACCGCCGCGCGCCCCGTGCCGCCCAGCGCCGCCGGGCGCGGACGCGGCAGGTCGGCGCGGGTCACGTGCTTGGCCACCAGCGATCGCGTGCCGGCCACGCCGAGCTGGTCGAAGAGCAGGCCGAACTGGCGCCGCAGGTTCGCGCCGATCTCCGCCTGCGCGGCATCGGGCAGGTCCCAGAGCTGGCGCTTGAAGGGGCCGATCGCCTTCTTGCGCGTCTTGTAGCGGAACTGCTCGTCGGTCTCGCCTTCCTTGCGCTCGTCGGCCAGGTTCGCCTCACACCAGTCGAGCATCTCGGCCCGGAGGTCCTCGGGCAGGCCGCCGGCGTCGTACAGGATGTTCTGGAAGCCGGTGGCGAGATGAATCTCCGCGGCGCCGTTCTCCGGGAAGTGGTGGAACGCCTCGTCGGGGAGCGTCGAGGCCCCGTGCTGGACGCAGCCGGCCAGCCCGAACTCGTCGCGCGCCACGTTCGAGAGGCGGCGCATCGTGTCGAAGTCGATCTTCACGCTGGCGATCGTGCCGTCCGGCATCGGCACCCCACCGTGGCTGGTGCCGGTCTGGATGCTGACCTTGCTGATGCCGACCGGCCCCTCCTCGCCGAGCCGCTCGTAGTAACCGGACAGGTATGCGCGAAGCTCACCTTCCGTGGAGTTCGCCTTTCCCACCTCGCCGATCTCGCCGCCGACGCTGATCGTGACGCCCGCGGGCTCGAGCTCGCGGATGAGCCGCGTCAGCGCGGCGGTGTTCTCCGCGTTCACGGCCTGCTGCTCCGCGACGGTCTCCCGCGAGAGGTCGACCAGCGTGCTCGAGTCGATGTCGATGTTCAGGAAGCCGGCGGCGATCGCCTCCCGCGTAAGATCCTCCAGGCCGGCCATCTCGGCATCGGCATCGGCCTTCCATTTCGTGGCGTTGAACTGGAAGTGATCGCCCTGCAGGAAGACCGGCCCGGGCCAGCCCTCGCGGATGGCGGCGGCCAGGATGACGGCGGTGTACTCGGCAGGACGCTGGTCGGTGTAGGCCATCTCCGATTTCGCGATCTCGAAGATGACGGCGCCGGCGTCGCGCTCGATGGCGGCCGCGAAGGCCTGGCGGGCGGTCAGGTAGGTGGCCGCGCGCACGTTGATGGCGGGCACGGTGAAGGCGGTGGGCTCGAACGCGCCGCGCCCGCGCGCCAGGTACAGGTCGTGGATGCTCGCCGAGCCGCAGCCCACCGCCTGGCTGGCGGACCAGATGAGCCAGCGCGCTGCGTCGCGCGTCTCGGTGTCGGGGGCGAAGACGGCCTCGCGCACGAGGTCGTCGATGATCTCGGTGCGCAGCCGGGCGAGGTCGTCCACCTCGAGCCGGTCCCCGACGATGCGGGCGATCCCGTCCAGCCGGCTGACGAGCGCCTCGGCTGATGTGGTGGTCATGCCCACATGCTAGCGGAGGCCCGATGCCAGGGTGAACGCGAGCAATGGCGCCACGAGCAGCCCGAGACCGGCGGCGAGGAGATACCAGTCGCGCGCGGCGCGCTCGTCCGCCAGGCCCCGGCCCCGCAGACTGCGCGTCCAGGCCAGCACCCCGGTCAGGCCCACGACGTAGAGGGCCGCGGCGAGGAGCACGACGCCGACCGCGAAGGGGCGCACCTCCTGGCACGAACCGAAGGCCAGCGGGCCGCCCGGCGGGCAGGGGCTGCCGAGCTCGAGCGCCACCACGGCACCGGCGACGACGAGCACGAGGGCGGACCAGGCGACGTGGACGAGGGCCCGGCGGCCCATGGCGGTCGGGGGCCGGTCAGCGGCCGGTGGAGAGGGCCAGGCTCGAGCCGGCGGCCTCCTCGGCCTCGCGGCGGGTGATCCGGCGGAACTCGAACCACAGGTAGACCGCCGACACGGCGCCCATGCCGGCCGCGACCGCGCCGAGGACGAGCGACTGGAAGGTGAAGACCGGCGGCAGCAGCGACCCGCCGCCCAGGTTGAACACCATGAACGGGATGAGCACGAGGATCGTCAGAAGGTACTGGAGGAAGACGAGCCAGCGGATAAGCCCCCAGAAGAAGCCCTGCCGGCCGCGTGCGGCCTGGGCCCAGACGGCCATGACGATGAGGGCGGTGAAGTTGCCGCCGCCGACGAGGTTCGCCACCAGGAAACCGACGTCCTTGCTGAAGGTGAAGACGTAGAGGGTGACCGCGTAGTACACGTAGTTCGGGATGTAGAACAGCAGGAAGTACATGAACAGGAACAGCGGCACCGCCTTCAGCACCGCGACCAGCCACGTCTCGTAGCCGTACAGCAGCCAGCTGGTGAACTCGTCGATGCCGCGCGCGGCCCGGACGACGGCCCCGCGGCGGGGTGGTGGCAGATAGGTCATGGCCGCGGCCTCACGTGCCGTGCTCCCCCTCGAGGAGGAACGTGATGAGCGCCGCCAGCGCGTCGGCCGGCAGCTGGCCCTCCGGGTGGGCCGGCATGCCGGTCCCCTGTCCGTCGTTGTAGTTGCCCGCCGAGTCCCGGATCCACTTCTCGAGCATCATCCGCGGATCGTCCTCGTAGTCGGCGATGAGCTGGTCCTCGCCGCTGATCGGCGTGGGCAGGTCTTCGTTGGTGAGCGGGGCGCTGGCGATGCCCTGGATGTTCGGGAAGCTGCCCGCGCCCTCCAGGTTCGGGCCGTGACAGCCGGCACAGCCGGCGGTCTGGTACACCTCGGCTCCGGCCTCGACCGTGTTCGGCACCTCCTCCGCGGGCTGCTCGCCGGTCTCGGTGGCCCAGCTCTCCACGAGCGCGGTGAGCGCGTCGATCTGCTCGATCGTCAGCGGGCCGCCAACCTCTGTCGACCAGGCCGGCATCGCCGAGTTCACGTTGCCGGAGACGACGACGCCGCCGTAGCGGATGACGAGGTTCACGTAGTTCGGGTTCGACTGGAGCTTCTCGTACAGCGAACGGCTGTGGAGGTTCGGGGCCTGGATGCCGGTGTTGCCGACCTGGCCGCCCGTGCCGTCGGCCCCGTGGCACTGGGCGCAGTTCGCGGTGGCCGGGTGCTCC
This sequence comes from Candidatus Limnocylindria bacterium, assembly GCA_036556985.1. Lineage (GTDB taxonomy): Bacteria > Chloroflexota > Limnocylindria > QHBO01 > QHBO01 > JAPSGM01. The sequence goes on from DATBIK010000079.1 coordinate 7,385, forward strand.
TCGGTGGGCGGCCCGAAGACGACCGTGCCGTACTCGACCAGCTCCTCCTGGAGCGTGTTGTAGCGCTCGTCGCGGCGCTGCGCATCGGTGATCCAGTAGTAGGCGGTGAAGATGGCGAGCACGCTGACGAGGATGACGCCGAGCGTCTTGGCGGTCATCGGTCAGGCGGCGCAGTGCGGCATTTCGGTCGGCGCGCGCGTGTCGAAGGTGGCCGTCCCGACCGGGGGGCCGTCCTCGAGCTCGGCCGAGTTGATGTAGTACACACCGTCCTCGACCTCGACCGCGAAGCGGTCCATGCCACGCGGGGCGGGGCCGTCGCGCTTCTCGCCGAGCACGGTGTACTTGCTGCCGTGGCAGAGGCACTCGAACCACTGGCTCTGGTCGCACAGCTGCGGGACCTGGCAGCCGAGGTGCGGGCACTTGCGGTACAGCGCCAGCACCGACCGGTCGGCGGCGGGGATGTCGGCGGCGACCTCGGTGCCCGGCTCCGGGACCGGGTTCGAGACCGAGCCGCCGCCATCGACCCGCGCCTTGGCGGCCGGCACGTTCACGATGAAGATCTTCGACTGGAAGATGTACGGGAGGCCCTCCGCCCAGGCCGGCTGGTTGGTGTTGATCGTCTCGGCGGTGCCGACTTCCAGGCGACCGCCCAGGCCCTCGCGGATGTTCGGCCACAGGAAGTTCACGGTTCCCGCCAGGAACTCGATCGACAGAATGCCGATGCCCACGCCGAGCATGCGGCGCATGAAGCTGCGCCGGCTCATCTCGCCGGCGCGCGGGCCGTGGACCTCTCCGTATCCGTGCTGCGTGGTCATAGCGTGAAGAACAGGCCCTCCCACGGCCAGACCCAGTTCCAGCCAGGGCCCCGGAAGAAGGAGCCGATGAAGGTCACCAGCAGGCCGCCGACCATGAGGCACAGGAAGAAGACCCAGACCAGCTTCCGGTCGCGGGCCGCCTTGTACGGCGAGCGGTCGATGTAGGCGATGGCCATGAGGCCGATGAAGTAGAGCGGCGGGAACAGGACGCCCACCACGGTGGCGTTGAAGTAGGAGAGCATCTCCTGCAGGCCGAGGAAGTACCACGGCGCCTTCGCCACGTGCGGCGTGTTGCCCGCGTTGGCCATCTCCTCCAGCGGGGCCTGGATGAAGAAGCCGGTGATGACCAGCAGCGCGCTGATGAGCATCGCCATCAGGAACTCGGCGCGCAGCAGGTGCGGCCAGGTGAGCACCGTCTCGTCCGGCCGCTTGTCGACGCGGACCATGGACTCCTGCTTCACGTAGGCGAGCAGGCGGAAGCGTTCGGTGCCCGGCACGCCGGGCGGGCCGGGCAGCTTCGGGCCGCCCCCGCGCTCGATGGTCGGGACCTGCGGCGCCTGGGTCGGCGCGTTCTTGTCGGCGGTCGCGTTCGGTCGCTTCTCGATCGTCATCGGTCCATCGGTCCTTCTACACCGGCCCGGAGATGCCGCCGTCCTTCCGGATGCGCCAGAAGTGGACGACCATGAGGATGGCGGCGATGAGCGGGAAGGCGATGACGTGCATCACGTAGAAACGGATGAGCGTCTCCTGCCCGACCTCGATGCCGCCCAGCAGGATGAAGCCAGACTCGGTGCTGGCCAGCGGCGCGTAGGTCGCCATCTGGGTGCCGACGGTGATGGCCCAGAACGCGATCTGGTCCCACGGCAGCAGGTAGCCGGTGAAGCTCAGCCACAGGGTTGAGAAGAGCAGGAGCACGCCGATCGCCCAGTTGAACTCGCGCGGCGGCTTGTAGGCGCCGTGGTAGAAGACCCGGATCATGTGCAGGAAGACGGTGAGCACCATGAGGTGCGCCGCCCAGCGGTGGATGTTGCGGATCAGGCTGCCGAAGGCAACCGAGTTCTCGATGACCTGGATGTCCTGGAAGGCGCGGCTGATCGACGGCACGTAGAAGAACATGAGGTACACGCCGGTCACCGTCAGCGCCAGGAACAGGAAGAAGCTGATCCCGCCCAGGCAGAAGGTGTACGTGTAGCGCACCGCGTGCTTCTTGACCCGCACCGGGTGCAGGTGCAGGAAGACGTTGTTCATCACCGCCAGCGCGCGGGTGCGGCTGGTGGTCGGGTACGGCTGCCTGAACAGGCTCCGCCACAGGGCGGACTCCTTCACGACGCGGACGAGGAAGCTCATCGGTCCACCGCCGGCCCGGCCTGCTGACCGATCTGGCCCAGCACGTTGTCCTTGTAGCTTTCCAAGAGCACCTTCCCGTCAGGCGTGAACCGCTCGAGCTCGAGGCGGTCCATGGTGATGCAGTTGGTCGGACAGCGCTCGACGCAGAGGTTGCACCGGATGCAACGTTCCTCGTCGATGATCATCGCGATCCCGCGCGGCCACGACTGGAAGAGGTCGATCTCCGGGTCGTCGCCGCCCACCTGCGCCTTGTCGATCATGTAGATCACGCCCTCGGGGCAGACGTCGGCGCAGAGTCCGCACAGGATACAGCGCGGACCGTCGATGTTGATGTTGTGGTTGCACTGGAGGCAGCGGCTGCCCTCGGTGATCGCGCCACGGGTGTCGTAGCCCACCTCCACCAGCCCGGTGAAGTCGCGCCGCAGCTCCGGCGGCGCCATGGGGATCTCCTGGCGCCGGATGGCCTCGTACTTCTCGGGCATGTCGTGCTCGAGAGCCTGGGTGATGACCGCGCGGTTGATGACAGGCAGCTCCTCCAGCTCGGCGCCGGTCACGCCGGCCAGCCAGCGGTCCACGGCCCTCGCCGTGCGGCGCCCGCGCCCGGCAGCCTCGATGATCGTGGCCGGGCCGGTGACGAAGTCGCCGCACGCGAAGACGCCGTCCACGTTGGTCTGGAAGGTGTCCGGGTTGGTCACCACGTAGCCGCGGTTCAGGTCGAACTTCAGGGCGTTGTACTTCGTGCCGTCTGGCTTGGTGGGGGTGGTCCCGTTCAGCGGGGGCGTGCGCCACGAGGAGACCGAGCCGCCGTCGACGACGTTGCGGGTATCGGTCACGCCCAGGTGGCGGTTCAGCGCCGCGCCGTACTCGCCCAGGACGTTGTTGTCCGAGGCCTGGCTGGTGCAGGGGATGACCATGTCGCACGGGACGGTGAACTCGCTGCCGGGGATCGGCTCCGCGCTGCGGCGCCCGGAGGCGTCCGGCGGGCCGAGGCGGGTGCGCTGGAAGGTGATGCCGGCGACCTTGCCGTCCGCGCCGGCCACGACCTCGACCGGGGAGGCGAAGAACTCGAACTGCACGCCCTCGAAGCGGGTCTCGTGCTGCTCCTCCTCGTCCACGACCATCTCGTCCGGCCCGCGGCGATAGACGATGGTGGAGGTCTTGGCGCCCAGGCGCAGGGCGGTGCGGCTGGAGTCCATGGCGGTGTACCCGCCGCCCACCACCACGACGTGGTCGCCGACCCACTGCTCCTGGCCGAGGTTCGCGCGCTTCAGGAAGTCGACGCCGTAGATGACCCCGTCCATCTCCTCGCCGGGGACGTTCATGGCCACCGGGTACATGCAGCCGGTGGCGACGACGACCGCGTCGTGCCGCTCGCGGAGCTGGTCGATGGTGATGTCACGGCCGATCTCGACGTTGTAGTGGAACTCCACGCCGTGCTTGGCAACCCAGTTCACGTCGAGCTCGATGACGTCTCTCGGCAGCCGGAAGGCCGGGACGCCGATGAGCGTCGTGCCGCCACCGCTCGGGAGGGCCTCGTAGACGTGGACGTCGTGCCCGTAGGTGGCGAGCTCCTTCGCGACGCTCAGGCCGGCCGGGCCGGCGCCGATGACCGCCACGCTCTTGCCGGTCGCCGGACCGACCACGATGTTGTCCGGCATGTTGTTGGCGTAGTGCCAGTCGACGAGGAAGCGCTTCATGGCGCGGATGGCGAGCGGCTTGTCGATATCGGCCCGGCGGCAGGCCTTCTCGCAGGGTGCCGAGCACACGTAGCCGCAGATGGCGGCGACCGGGTTCGGGTCGCGGGCGAGGATGTAGCCCTCCTCGAAGCGCCCCTCGGCCGCCAGCATCAGGTAGCCCCGGCAGTTGGTGTTGACAGGGCAGCCTTCCTGGCACTCGATGTTGCACTGCAGCCAGTCGACGCCGACCTCGGCGGTCTGGAACCTCAGTGGTATCGCGTTCTCGCTGATCACAGGCGTGCTGACACGGCGGGTTCCTGTGCGAACTCGTGCTGGGCTGAGGAGCGGCAGGCCGATGCTACCCGTCCCCGAAGATGGGTGTCAAAGCCAATCGCGCATCGTCGCGGCGTGGCCACGGCTACTCCGAGAAATGCTGGGCCAGCACGCGCCGGACGAGCGGCGCGGCATCGGACCCGCCGGTGGCGAGCGGGACGCGCACGAGCACCGTGGCCACGCTGATCGTCGGATTGTCGGCCGGCGCGATGGCCGGGAACCAGGCGTTCGGGTCCGGGCCGCCGGTCTCGGCCGTCCCGCTCTTGCCGGCGACCGGGATGCCGAAGCCGATGAAGGCCGGGTAGGCCGTTCCGTACGAGTAGTCGACGACGGCCTGCATCGAGTCCACGACGTAGGCCAGCTGACCGCGCGTGAGCGGGATGCGGCGGACGCGCTCTCGGCGCAGCGTCTCGACGATCTCGCCGTCGGGGTCGCGCACCTCGGCGACGATGCGCGGGACCCACAGCCGGCCGCCGTTGCCGAGCGCGGCGTACGCGTTCGCCATCTGCAGCGGCGAGGCGAGGAGGCTGCCCTGCCCGATCGAGAGCTGGATCTGGTCGAACGGCCCGTACGGGTCGGTGCCCCCGTGCCAGCGCGGCGCCTCCTCGAAGTAGGCATGGTCGGGGAGGATGCCGGGCTCGTGCGGCAGGTAGGCCATGCCGGTGTCCTGGCCGAAGCCGAAGTCACGGACGAGGTTGGTGAGCGCGAACTCGTCCTCGTCGTAGACCATGATCGAGAGCGGCATGTATGTCGTGTTGCAGCTGAAGGCCATCGCCTGGAGCAGATCCACCGTGCCGGGCAGCGAGTGCTCCTCGTAGTTGCGGAAGGTGAATCCGGAGAAGGTCCAGGTGCCGTTGCAGGTCATCCGGGTCGACGGCCCGGCGACGCCGGTCTGCAGCGCTGCCGCCAGCGTGAAGACCTTGAACGACGAGCCGGTAGGGTAGGTGCCTTGCGTGGCGTGGTTGAGGATGTTCGCCTGGGTGGGCGCCGGCAGCGACTGCCCGCCGAGGGTCGTGCCCAGGGTCATCGCGTTCGGGTTGAAGAGCGGGGCCGATGCGATGGCCCACACCTCGCCGTTCCGCGGGTTCATGACCGCCGTGCCCGCCTCGTTGTAGCCGGCAATCTGGTCCTGCGCGCTGCGCTGGATCGATGTCCGCAGCGTGATGACGAGGTCGTTGCCGTGCCGGACCGGCCGCTCGAGGACGACCGTTGGCTCGCCGTTGGCCGGGAGGGCGGTGAGCGCGAAGCCGGCCTGGCCGCGGAGGACCTCGTCGGCGCCGAGCTCGAGGCCGGTGCGGCCCAGGAGGTCGCCGAGACGCATCCCCTGGCGGCGCATCGGGCGTGGCAGGTCGCCCGCGACCGCGGGCGTGGCGTAGCCGATCGTCTGGCCGGCGAGCCATTCCTGCGGGTAGACCCGAACCCCGTCGCGGCGGGTCCGGGCCCAGACCGTCCCGTCCCGGCCAACGATCATCCCGCGGTCCGGCGCCTCGCGGACGAGCTCGAGGACGCCGCCCTCGGCGAGCTCGGGGAAGAGGAGCGCGGGGCTCCAGCGGATCTGCCACTCGTCGGCGGCCTCGACGAGGACGAGCTCGCGCGAGAGCTCGACCACGCCGAAGTTGTCGGTCGTGAACTCGATCTCGACCGGCACCGCGAGCGCGGGAACCGGCCCGTCGAGCGGCGTGTCCGGCGGCGGCGGCGTGGGCGCCGCGGTGGCCGAGGGGTCAGGCGTGCCCTCATCGGGCGGCTCGTCCGAGGACGCCGGGGCCGGCGTCGGCGTGGCGGTCGGCGCCGGCTCCTCCGGCGGGCGCGGTTCGGGCGGCAGGACGATGCGGACCGGCGATCCACTGGACGTGCGCAGCTCGCTGACGCCGGCAAGCTCGTCGAACGAGGTGAGCAGCTCAGCGACGTCGCGGCGGCTGTAGCGCTCGCGGTCGCGCGCGGCGAGCGTCGCGTAGAGCTCCGCGTAGTCGCGCTCTGCCCAGGCGGCCAGGAAGGCGTCGACGGCGGCCTCGGCATCGGCCTCGGTGGCGCGCGGGGCGGGGGTCGGGTAAGGGGTGGGGTCCGGCAGGTTGGCCGAGCAGCCGGCCAGCACGGCCGCCGACAGGAGGAGCGAAACGATGGGGCGTGCCATCCCCCGTGGCGGGATCATCGGGCCAGCATCACGCGGCGGAATCCCTCCGCCGCCCGGTAGCCGGTCCGCTCGCCGAGCTCCTCCGCCCGCCGGCGCAGCCAGCGCGCCGTCTCGTCGAAGTCGTGGAACTGACTGGCGTGGTGGGCCAGCGCCGCGAGCTTGCGCTCGATGGTGTCGGAGATGTCGACGATCTGGTTCGCCTCGTTCGTGCTCCAGAGGAAGAGCTCGGCGACCTTCCACGGCTCGAGGCCGGCATCCAGGTGCTCGCGGAAGTTCAGCGGGTCACGCGCCGTGGGGAACACGGCGTCCACCGTCACCTGGCCGACGGCCCGGTGGTCGGGATGGTTCACCCACTCGTTGTTCACGAACACGACCGTCGGATCATGGGTCATCACCACCTCCGGGCGGAAGGCGCGGATGGCGTAGGTGATGCGCTCGCGGAGGCGCAGGCTCGGCTCCACCTGGCCGTCCGGCTCGTCGAGGAAGTCGACGCCCAGCACGCCGATCTCCTCGGCGGCGGCCCGCTGCTCACGCTCGCGGACGGCGGCCAGCTGCGCCGGGTCGACCGATGGGTCGTCGCTCCCCTTGTCACCGCGGGTCGCCACCAGGTAGCGGACCTGCGCGCCCTCGCCCACCCAGCGCGCCACCGTGCCGGCCGCGCCGAACTCGATGTCGTCCGGGTGCGCGGCAACGACCAGGACGCGTTCGGGGGTCGGCAGTCGATCGTTGGGCATCGATGGGTGAGCAATGCTAGCCGACACGCCCGGCAGCGTCCGGTCGGGGGGCGCCGCGGGTCAGTCCGGGAGGGGGGCGGGGGTCTGATCCTCGACCGGGAGGGCGACGGTGTCGGCGGCAACGCCGGCGGCCGGGACGGCGCCGGCGGGCGGGCGGGCAGGCAGGAGCACGGTGGCGTCGCGCTCGCCGTCGAGCCGGCGGCCGGCCCAGGCCAGGACATCGTCGTCGTGCGTGAAGAGGACGACCTGGCGCTCCGCGCTGAGCCGATGCAGGACGTCGAGCAGCTCGTGCTTGCGGAGCGGGTCGGACTGGACCGTCACCTCGTCGAGAAGGAGCGGCGCGATCTCGCCGTTCGTGACGAGGTGCTCCGCCATCGCGACGCGGAGCAGCAGGTAGATCTGCTCGCGAGTGCCCTCGGACAGGAGGCGCGCCTCGCGCCACTTTCCGGTGGCTGCTTCCTTGACGCGCACCGCCAGGTCGGCGGGGTCGACGCTGACGTCCACGTAGGCGCCCTGGCACACGGCCGGCAGCCAGCGCCCGATGGCCGATGCCAGCACCGGCGCCAGGCTGCGATGCACCCGCTCCTCCGCGCCGCGCAGGATGCTCAGCGTGCGGTCGAGCGTCTCGGCCAGGGCCAGGACCCGGGCGAGCTCGGCACGGGCGGCGAGCACCGACTCCTCGGCCTCGGCCACGTCCGGCAGGGCGTCGCGTCGCGCCTCGAGGTTGCCGCGCAGCGCGTCGTGGGCGCTCGTCGCGGCCCGCAGCTCCTCGGAGCGCCGCGCCACCCGTGTCTCGATCTCGGCCGGTGGCTCGTCCGGCGGCGAGACTGATCCTCCGAGTTCCGCCGCGAGGGTGGCGGCCGCTGCCTCGAGGCCCGAGGCACGTTCGTCGAGCTCGGACAGCGACGCGCCGTCGAGCAGCGACTGGAGGCGCTGCCATTCCCCGATGGCGGCCTCGTTGCGGCGCAGGTCCTCGCCGCGCTGGCCCTGCCAGGCGCGCAGGCGATGCACGAGAACGTCGGGCGCTTCCTCCGCGCCGACGCCGAGGGCGGTGGCAACCGATCGAAGCCGGCGTTCGGCGGCTTCGGCGGCGGCGCGCGCCGCCTCGGCCGACAGCTCGGCGGCGCGGCGGGCCTGGAGCTCGCGCTCGAGCGCCGCGCGCCGTGCGACCGCCGCCGCACGGGCAGCGCGCGACGCGCATGCCGACTCGTACGCCGCCCAGGCGGCCCGCGCCTCGTCGGCGGGCTCTCCGCCACGGGCGACGATGGCATCGGCGAGCCGTCCGCGCGCAACCTCGCGCCGCTCGGCGAGCTGCCGCCGGCGCGCCTCGCGATCGAGGCCTGCCCGGCGTGCCGCCGCGGCGGAGGCGATCCGATCGGCCAGGTCGTCGAGGGCGGCGGGATCGGTCGGCAGTCCCAGGGCACCGGCCTCGGCGGCCGCCGCGGTGCGATCGGCGTCGGCGGCGTGATACGCCTCGCGGTACGGGGCCAGTGCGGCTTCGGCGCGCGCCACCCGGGCGGCGGCGGCCCGCGCGGCCGCGCCGGTGAACCACCCGGCCGCGCCGGCGGCGATCCCGACGACGAGCAGGAAGAGCACGGCCGCCAGCGCGGCGCCGGCGGCGACCAGGACGAGCCCACCCAGCAGGGCCGCGGCCCCACCGGCCAGGAAGGGTGCGCCCAGCGGGCTCCGGGCCGCGGCCGCGGCGCTGCGCGCGTCGTCGAGCTCGCGTTCGAGACGGGTCGCGTTCGGCAGCTGCGGATCGCGCAGCCGGCGGGCCAGGTCCCGCATGCGGCCCTCCTCGACGTCCGGCAGGGGCGTCTCGTGAGCATCTGGCTCATCACCGAGCTGGGTGAGGGCATCCTCGGCCAGCTCGAGCGCCCGGAGCGCCTCGCGCACCGACCCGTGCGGCTCCAGGTCCCCGGGCTCCAGGGCATCGGGGAGGCCGGCGAGTTCGGCCTCGAGCTCGGCCGCGGTCGACCCCTCGAGGGCGAGCGGCTGCGGGCGCGACGTCCAGGCGTCGATCGCCCCGGCGACCTCGTCCGCGCGCTCGTCGCGTGCGGCGAGCGCATCGGGCGGGGCTGGGTGCCGCGCGGCGAGCTCGGCCGCTTGCCGGTGGCGCCGGCGCGCGGTCGCCGCACGGAGGGCGGCGAGCTGCGCCTCCGCCTCACGCAGCTGGCGGCGCGCATGGTCGACGCGCCGCTCGAAGCCGTCGACCTCGGCGGAGCGCGCGAGGTATTCGTCGTGTTGGCGGCGCGCCTCGGCGAGCCGCGCCTCGAGGGCTGCGAGCCGGTCCTTCGCAGCCCGCAGCGGTCCGCGGGCACCCACGCGGTCGACGCCGACGGCGTCGCGCCGGAACGCCTCGAGCCGGGCGATCGCCTCGGCGGCGGTGGCATCGGTCCCCTGGGTGGCGGCGGCGCGCTGCATCTGCTCCTGCAGCTCGTCGGCCGCCTCCGTCACGGCCAGGATCTGGGCCTGGCTGACCGAGATGGTGGCCGCGAACGCCTCGCGGTTCAGCCCCAGCCATCGCGACGCGTCGGGCGTGCCGTCCAAGATCTCGTGCGAGACGTCCCGTCCCAGCCCCACGTCGACGGCCCGGCAGTCGACCTTGCCGGCCAGGTCCTGGGTGATGTCGATGAGCCGCCCGTCGGCCAGGCGCAGCCGCGCCTCGACCGCCCAGGCGTCCTGCACGTCCCAGGGCCGGTGCCGCTCGGCGAGCTGCCGCTCCGCGGCGGTGCCCGGCCCCTTGCCTCGGCGCAGCCCGGTCAGCGCCAGGCGCAGCGCGGCGTGCCAGGTCGACTTGCCGGCCTCGTTCGGCCCGGAGACGACGGTCATGCCCGGCGCCAGCCGCAGCTCCTCGCCGCGGAACGGGCCGAACGCGCGAGCGACGATCTTCTCGATGCGCATCGGTCAGGCGACCTCCAGGTCCGCGCGTCCCTCGAGGGCGCGCAGGCCGGTGAGGAGCACGCGGCGACGTAGCTCCTCGTCTTCGATCGCCTCGAGCGCGTCGCGCGCGAACTCTCCGCGGACGGTCTGCTCGGCCCGGATGGTGTCCAGGTCATAGCCGACGCTGAGCTGCCCCGCGCGGACGACGAGGCCGTCGAGGTGCTCCCCCAGCCGGGCGAGGTCACGGACGTCCACGGAGGCGGCCGGCCCGAGCTCGCCGACGAGGGTGACCCGCACGCAGCCGGCCAGCCCGCCGACTGCCGCGGTGATCGCGGCGCGAACGTCGTCCTCGTGCGCCGCGCCGTCCAGGGCGACGGTCACGTCGTGGACCTGGCTGACGGCCACGGACCGGCGCTCGCGGCTCACCGAGCCGTCCGGGCCGATAGTGGCGATCACGGCGCCGCGCTCCCCCTCCTCGCCGAACTCGAGTGGGTCCGGGTTGCCGGGATAGGTGTGGCGGTCGGCGTCGCGCGGCAGGTGGTAGTGGCCGAGGAAGGCGTGGGCGATGCCTGCCTCGGCGATCTCGCGGGCGTCGAACGGAGCATGCGGCTGCTTGCCCTCCTCCTGCCAGCCGAGGAGGCTGCGCTCCGAGGCATGCGCCAGGGCGAGGTGCTGGCCCCCGCGATCGGGCCGGAAGCCGGCGAAGAAGCCGTCCGTGTTGGCCGGCGCGCGGTGCGCGGCGCCCCACAGGGTGAGGCCATCGGCCAGCGTCACCGGTGTCAGCCGCGCCTCGCGGAAGACATGGACGTTCGGCGACCAGTCGACGAGGGCGTACGGCGAGCGCTCCGAGAGCCAGTCGTGGTTGCCGGCGGCGAGGAAGACGGGGACATCGGTGCGGGCCAGGCTCGAACGCAGGAACTCCACGGTGTCCGGGCTGACCCGCTCGTGCTCGAACAGGTCGCCGGCGGAGAGGATGGCGTCCACGCGCTCCTCCTCGGCCACGGCCAGGATGCGGGTCAGCGTCTCGCGGCGGTTGCGACGACGGGAACGGGCCGTCTCCGGCGACGCCCAGGCGAACGGGGCATCGAGGTGGAGGTCGGCGAAGAGGAGCAGCTTCACGCCAGCGAAGCCTACTCAAGGTCGTGACAGCTAGGCCGTCGCATTTCGCGCTCCGCTGGGGCGCGACGCTCAGGCCTCGGGCGATTCCCCGGGGCGCGGCAGGTTCAGGAGCAGGATGGCGAGGGCGGGGATCAGGAGGATGTGGATGAGCCCGCCGAAGGTCGCCCCGGTCACGAGCAGCGACAGCCAGAGCATGACGAGGCTGACCGCCGCAATCCACCGCATGGCCGAGCTCAGGAGCGCGCCTCGCGCTCGTTGATGAGCTGGATGACGAGGAGCACGGCCGCCGCCACGAGAAGAAGGTTCACGAGCGGCCCCCATGCCAGCAGGAGGCCGATGAACCAGGCCAGCAACACGATCGCGGTGAGGATCCAGATCACGTCAGCACCCACATGAAGGCGAGGACGACGATCACCACGGCGAGAGCCACGACGGTGACGCCCAGCGACTGGAGCAGGATCGCGCCACGCCGCTCGCCCCGGCTCACGCGGCGATCGCCTCCAGGATGAGGTCGACGTGCTCGGCCGGCTTCACCCGCTCGAGGACGTGCTCGATTCTGCCATCGGGACCGATGATGAAGCTCGACCGCTCGACGCCCTGGTAGCTGCGTCCCATGTACGTCTTGTCCACCCACACCCCGTAGGCGTCCGCGACCCGATGCCCCACGTCGGCGAGCAGGCGGTACGGCAGCGAGTACTTGTCGCGGAACTTCACGTGGCTCGCCACCGAATCGGGCGAGACGCCGTAGACCTCGATGCCGGCATCGGTCACGCGCTCCATGTTGTCGCGCATCGAGCAGGCCTGCGAGGTGCAGCCGGCGGTGTCGTCCTTCGGGTAGAAGTAGAGCAGGTAGCGCCGCCCGAGCAGCCCGTCGCGGGTCACCATGCTGCCGTCGTCGGCGGGGAGGCTGAAGTCGGGCGCCGGCTCGCCGGGCTGGGGCTTCATGGCGCGCATCGTAGCGCAGCGCGCCGCTACTGCACCCCGCCGCCCATCTCCTCGATGGCGAGCAGCACCGGCGGCAGCTCGCGCGGCGCGATCCGCGCCGCCAGGTCCCCGGCGAGCTCGCCGATGAGCGCGTCGTCTGCCTCCGCCAGGTCGTGGCCGGCACCCGCCACGAGGCGGCGCGTCGGCTGGTTGCCAGCCTCGCGCAGGGCCACCTCCAGGAGCGCCGACTCGTCGGGCGCGGCCCACGCGTCGTCGTTGCCGTGCACGAGCGCCACCGAGCGGTGGAGCATGGTGGCCAGCGCCAGGTTCGGGGTGTGGATCGCCTGCTCCAGCCCCGCGAGCTCGACGTCGACCGCCTCTCCCCGGCGCAGGTGCAGTCGGACCGATGCCTCCCGTCGCTCGGCCCGCTCGACCATCTCCTCGCTGGCGCGGTCCTGGGCCGCCACCACGGGGTGCTCGCGATCTGCGCCGGTGCGCGCGCGCTCCCCGACGCCGCGGCGCAGGAGGTCGCGTCCCGACCGGGCGCCCGGACCGATGAGGGTCAGCGCGCTGACCGCCGGGTCGCCGATCGCCACCGACAGCGCCAGCGTGGCGCCCTCACCGTGCCCCACCATGCCGGTACGCCGCAGGTCGAGCGCACCGTGGGAGCGCATGGCGGCGATCATGTCGCGCGCGTCGTCGATGCGGGTGAAGAGCGAGGTCGCCTCCCACGCCCCGTCGGAGGCGCCGCAGCCGCGCGGGTCACAGCGCAGGCTGGCAACGCCCTGGGTCGCCAGCGCATCGGCCAGGCGGGCGAGCAGGCCTTGGCTAGCGCCCGCGTCCGCGGGTGCGAACCAGGTCGGGTGGCCAGCCCGGTCCCAGGCCCCGTCCCGGTCGCGCGGCAGCCAGGAGGGGAGGAGCAGCGCATTCGGGTACCGGCCGCGACGCTCCGGCGGCGGCGGATCGTCCGGCAGCATCAGCGTGCCGGCCAGGGTGATGTCGCCGGCACGGACGCGCAGCTCCTCGGAACGCGGCATGCCCCGAGGGTACTCCGTGTCGGCCAACGGGCTGGACACCGCCACCGTCGCTTCGATCTACCGATCTATCGGCGGATCCGCACCTAGATGGTGTCCCGGGTGCGCCCTGACCGATCTATCGGTGCCCCCACACCGGAACGGCACTGCCGGGCTACCCTCAGGCTCACCCTGTACCGATAGATGTGACAAGCAGAGCCCAGACTCGCGTTCCGGTGCATTGCCGCCGATGGATCGGTACGCCAGCGCGGCGTGGGGCCCAGTGTGGCAGCGCATCACGGCAAGCCAGCGGGATCCTCCGGGTGCGACCGTCCCGGCACCACCGTCGGGTTGGCGACGGCGGCCACCTGGTGTATCCGCACCCCTCCGGCAACTACACGGGACGCGTCAGCTGTCGGTCCGGGCTCGATCCCTGAGGATGCGATCGGCCGCGTTGCGCCCGGGGGCCCCCATCACGCAGCCGCCCGGGTGCGTGCCGGAGCCGCACTGGTAGTAGCCGTGGATCGGCGTCCGGTACTGCGACCACCCCGGCGCCGGGCGGAAGAAGAACATCTGGGGAGCCAGGAACTCGCCGGCGAAGATGTTCCCCTCGGTGAGGCCGGTGACCCGCTCGATGTCCAGCGGCGTCACCACCTCCCGCTGCAGGACGAGGTCGCCGAAGCCGGGGAAGAAGCGCTCGAGGGTGGCCTGCACGCGATCGGCCATCGGCTCCCGCTCGGCGTCCCAGTCCGACTCGCGCAGGTGGTAGGGCGTGTACTGCACGAAGCAGGACAGCACGTGCTTGCCGGGCGGCGCCATGTCCGGGTCGATCGTCGACTGGATGGCGCAGTCGATGTACGGCTCGTCCGGGTACCAGCCGTACTTCGCCGCGTCGAAGGCGCGCTCGAGGTAGTCCATCGACGGACCGATGTTCATGAAGCCGCGGTAGATATCCGGGCCGTTGCCCAGGGTCGGGTGCGCCGGCAGCCCGTCGAGCGCGAAGTTCACCTTCGAGCTCACGCCCTGGAACTTCATGCGGCGGATGTCCTCGACGAGGTCGTCCGGCAGCTCGCGCGGCTCGACGAGCTCGAGGAGGGTCCGTCGCGGGTCGAGGGCGCTGACGACGACGTCGGCCGCGATCTCCGTCCCGTCGCGGAGCGCCACGCCGGTCGCCTCCCCGTCGCGGGTGAGCACCCGATCCACCGGCGACTCCAGGCGGATCTCCGCCCCGAAGGCTTCGGCCGCGCGGGCCAGCACCTGGGTGAAGCCGCCGTTGCCGCCCTTGTGGAAGGCCCACGTGCCGAAGTCGCCGTCGTGCTCCCCGAGCGAGTGGAACAGGAGCACCAGCCCGGACCCCTGCGAGCGCGGGCCGACCTTGGAGCCGATGATCCCCGACGATGCCAGCCAGCCCTTCAGCAGCTCGTCGGTGAAGTAGTCGTCCAGGAAGTCGGCGGCGCTGCCGGTCAGCAGCCGCACCGCGTTGTGCAGGGTCCGCTTGTCGAGCCTGCGCAGCCGGGAGCCGAGCGCCGCCATGGCCACGAGCTCCTCGGGATCGTCGCTGAAAATGTCCGGCGGGGCCATGTCGAGCAGCGGCTTGATGGCCTGGCAGACGAGGTCCATGTCGTGCCCGTACTGCTCGTAGGCATCGGCGTCGTGTGGGGAGTGGCGGATGATCTCGCGCAGGTTCTCGTCGTGGTCGCGGCTGAAGAGCAGGTAGTCGCCATCGGCCCCCGGCGCGAAGCGTGTGGACATGAGGAGCGGCAGGAAGCCGTGCTTCGTGAGCTCCAGCTCGTGGATGATCTGCGGCCGCAGCAGGCTGAGCGCGTAGCTGAAGGTCGTGAAGTGGAAGCCGGGGCGCAGCTCCTCGGTGATGGCGGCGCCGCCCACCAGGTGCCGCTGCTCGAGGATCAGCGTCCGGAGGCCGCCGCGCGCCAGGTAGGCGCCGTTCACCAGTCCGTTGTGGCCGCCGCCAATGACGATCGCGTCGTATCGGTCCATCTGCCTCACGCCGTCTTTCGTTCGGGGTTGTAGAGGGGCAGTCGGGCGACGTGCGCCGCGACCTGCTGGTAGTGGTGGTCGACCGTGAACTCGAGGTGCACGCGCGTGCCCGCCTTCGCCAGGTCCGGTCGCACCCGGGCCAGCGCGATGTGGCGCTGGAGGACCGGCGAGTACATGAAGCTCGTCGCGTAGCCGACCCGGGCTCGCTCGTCGTCGTACACCATCCAATCCTCGTGCACCGGTCGGTGGTCCTTGGGCGGGATCAGCCCGGCGGCGGTGTAGACCCGGTCGTAGTCCTCCCAGTCGACGACGAGGCCCACCATCGTCCAGCGCGACGTCTTCCCGGCGATCTCACGCTCGAGCGCCCTGCGCCCGATGAAGGGGCGATCGTCATCGGCCAGGCCCTTGAACATCCAGCGCCAGCCGAGTTCGAGCGGGGTGGACCGATGCGCATCGTTGAAGGCGAAGCGGCTCGAGTCGAAGTCGACTCCCAGCAGCATGAGCCCGGCCTCGATCCGCATCATGTACAGCGCACCCATGCCGTAGGGCAGGATGCCGTAGCCGTCGGCCGCCTCCCACAGAACGTCCCACACGTCGCAGGCGTCGGGCGCATCGGCCCAGACCTCGTAGCCGAGGTCGCCGGTGTAGCCGGTGCGGCTCACCGTGACCGTGTGGCCGGCGATGGTCCCGGTGGTGAGCCCGAAGAAGGGAAGTTGCGCGGCGGCCGGCACGAGACGGGCGACGAGGTCCCGCGACCGGGGGCCCTGGATGGCTAGGGCGCCGATGTCCAGGCTGACCTCCTCCACCGTCACCCGCAGCCGGCCGACGCGGTCCGCGAACCAGGCGTGGTTCGGCTCCGCCGAGGTGAGGAGGTACTCGTCCGGCGCACGATGCTGGATGACCCCGTCCTCCAGGACGAAGCCGCGGTCGTCGAGCCAGGTGGTGTAGTGCGCGTGGCCGGGCGGGCAGGCCCGGATGTCGCGCGCCAGCATGCCGGCCAGGAACCGCTCCGCATCGGCACCGGCGATCCGGTACTTGTACAGCGGCGACGTGTCGAAGATGCCGGCCGCGTTGCGCGCCGCGAAGTACTCGAACTTGTCGCTGGCCCCGTAGCGGGTGACGACGAGATGCCCCGACCAGTGCTGCCAGAGGCCGGTCTGGTTCAGCGCGCTCGTGCGCGGGTGGAAGGGCGTGGTCCGGATCATGGGGCGCTCGTGAGCATAGCGCCCGGCGCGGGCTCAGCCGAGGAGGAAGCGCCACGTTCCGAGGGCGAGGCTGATCCCCATCGCCATGGCGCCGATGGCGGCCGCGCCCGCGAGGACGAGCCAGTCCCGTTGCTCCATGGCCTGCGGGCGCGCCACGGTCCGGCAGGGCCGTGACCCGAAGGCGCGCGCCTCCATGGCGGTGGCGAGCCGCGTGGCGCGCCGGATGGCCCCGACGAGCAGCGCGAGCAGCTGCCCTCCAGCGATCCGGACCGCCGCGATCGGCGAGCGCCCGGCCGACACGCCGCGCGCGCGCCGCGCGAGTCGCAGCGTCTGCCACTCCTGTGCGATGGCCGGCATGAGGCGCACGGCCGCGAGCGCCCCGACCGCGAAGCGCGGGGAAAAGCCGAGCTGCTGCTGCAGCGAGTCGGCGAGGTCGGTCGGGTCGGTGGGGAGCACGGCCAGCAGCCCGGCGAGGGCCACGGCGAGCACGCGCAGGCCGACGGCCAGGCCGTTGAGAGCGGCCTCGCGCCCGATCTCGAGCGGGCCGATGCGGAACAGGTTTGGCCCGTCGCCCGCCGGCGCGAACAGCGTGTTCAGCACGACGAGCGCCGCCGCGGCCAGGAGGAGCGGCCACGCTCGCGAGGCGAGCTGGCGCGCCTGAATGCCACTGGCCGGTACGGCTGCGAACAGCGCGGCCAGCAGCAGGATCGGGGTGACCGCGTCGATCGACGCGAAGGCGACCAGCATGATGACCAGGGCGGCGCCGAGGCGCGCCGTGGGGTTGACGCGTGCCAGCGGCGCCCGCGGGTCGGGGCGGAGCGGGACCATGAGCTTCATCGCGACGTCTCGGGGATGGGCATGGCCTCCGGCGCGCGCAGCCGGAGCGTCCGGTCGGCGAGGGTCGTCGCGAACTCACGGTCGTGCGTGGCGAAGACGATGGCGCGGCCCTCGTCGCGCAGCCCGGCCAGGAGCCGGAGCAGCTCGGTCGCGGTGCGGCGGTCCTGCCCGAAGGTCGGCTCGTCGAGCACGAGGACCTCCGGCGCAGTGGCGAGCGCGGTGGCGACCGACAACCGGCGCTTCTCGCCGCCGGACAGCGTGAACGGGTTCGCCTCGGCCAGGCCGGCGAGGTGGAGGCGCTCGAGGAGCTCGTCGGCCCGGCGGCGGGCGACGCGACCCTCGACGCCGGTGCGGATCGGCCCCAGCGCGAGCTCGTCCCGCGCCGACCCGGTCAGGAACTGGTGCTCGGGGTCCTGGAAGACCATCCCCACCCGGGTGACGAGGTCCCGCGCCGGCCAGCGCCACATCGGATCGTGGCCGCGTCCCGTGGCCAGCGCCTCGGTGGCATACACCTCGCCGGCGCTCGGGCGCAGCAGGCCGGCGAGGAGGAGCGCCAGGGTCGACTTGCCGGAGCCGTTCGGGCCGGTGATGGCCAGCGCCTCCGACGAGCGCACCTGGACGTCGGTGCGGCGCAGGGCCGGCGCCGCTCCGCCCGGATACGTGTAGGCGGCCTGGTCGGCGACGAGCTGCGTCTCGACGAGTCCGCGGTCGCGCTCCGGTGGCGACGGCAGGCGCCCGTCGGGCGTCCAGATCCCCGCCTCAAGGAGGGCATCGCCGTGACGGCGGAAGACCTCGGCGGGGGACCCGTCGGCGAGGAGGCGCCCCTGCGCGTTCAGCGCCACGACGCGATCGACGAGCGGCAGGGCGTCCCCGACGCGATGCTCGACGAGGACCATGGTCATCGATCCGCTGCGGGCGATCCCGCTGAGCACGTCGCGGACCGCGGCCGCGCCGTCGGGATCGAGGTTGGCGGTCGGCTCGTCGAGCAGGAGCAGGCCCGGGCGCATGGCGAGGGTGCCGGCGATGACGAGGCGTTGCTGCTCGCCGCCGGAGAGGGCGTCGGAGGGACGGTCGGGTGGATACGGGAAGCCGACGGCGTCGAGGGCGCCGGCCACCCGCGGCCAGATGGCATCAGCCGGGAGGCACAGGTTCTCGAGCCCGAAGGCGACGTCGTCCCCGGCGCGGCCCATGACGAGCTGCGACTCCGGGTCCTGGAAGACGATCCCGATCCGGTCCCGTACCGCCCCTGGCGGCTCGCCGGCGACGCGCAGCTCGCCCTCGACGCCGGCCGCGCCCGACGGCTCGAGCAGGCCGGCCATGGCCATGAGCAGCGTGGACTTCCCGGACCCCGACGGTCCCAGCAGGAGAACCCGCTCCCCGGGGGCGATCCGCAGGTCCAGCTCGCGGACCGCCCAGGCGCGTCGGCCGGCATGGCGCCAGCCCCACCCACGCGCCTCGACCCCGACGGGGGCGGCCGGTGCCGCGACGGCCGCGGTGGCGGCCGGCGAGGCCGGCGGGGCGCTCAGGGCATCAGACCTCGGGTTGGTCCCGCCCGGCACTGAACGGCGCCAGGACGCCGGTCGGCGCCAGCGCGCGCACCAGCAGCCAGGAGCCCGCCCCGGCGATGACCACCCCGCTGATCAGCATGAACGCACCGTATGCGAGCTGCACCTCGAAGGCCGTGGACGGATAGTAGACCGGCATGTCGTGGAGCCACTCGCCTATTGCGGCGCCGGCACCGGCAAGGAGCGCGACCGGCAGGCTGAAGGAGCGGTACAGGAACATCGCGAAGACGAGCTCCGCGCCGGCGCCCTGCACGGCGCCGGAGAGGATGACGTCCAGGCCCCAGAACGACCCGAGCAGGGCGGAAACGATGGCGGCCAGCGTCTCGGCGAAGATCGCGGCGCCGGGGCGGCGGATGATGAGCATGGCCAGCACGCCGGGCACGAGCCACATGCCGGAGACGAGGTAGGCGAGCGGGTTCACCTGGCCGGCGAAGAGCGGCGCCCAGACCACGCCCCACTGCCAGAAGACCACGCCGAACGCGACGCCGATGGCGGCGGCGACCACGATGTCCACCACGCGCCATCCGGTTCGCGGGTCGTGTGCTGCGGTTATCGTCATGCTTCGACTCCTTCCAGGCTGGATTCCGTGTCGGTTTCGACGACGAGGAGCACGCCGACCTCCAGCGCGACCGATGCCCGGGGCTCGACGACCTCGTTCGAGAGGCCGCGCGAGCGTCCGAGCCGGAGCGGCTCGCCGGTGAGCGGGAAACGGAGGCCGGTTGTGGCGACACCGACGGCATCCCCGCCAAGCGGCAGCAGGCTCACCGTGGCACCGGGTCCGGCCTCGATCTCGAGCCGGCCGGGGCCGTGGAGCGCCCTGACGGTCGTGCCGCCACGCACCATGCGCAGGTCGTCGGTGGCCGTCGCCCACGCCCGATCGGTGAGGAGCAGGAGGTTGGCGAGCTCGTGGTCGAGCCGCTTCCCGGCGAAGGCGCCGATCACCGTGATCCGGCGCGCGCCGGCTTCCACGGCGCGGTCGATCGCCAGCTCCGCGTCGGTGGCGTCCTTGGCGGCGGGATGCCGCTCCACGGCGACCCCGGCCGCCGCCAGCCGCTCCGCCAGCGCGGCGTCGATCGAGTCGAGGTCGCCGACGACCACGTCCGGCCGCCGGCCGATCGCCTCGAGGAACGCGGCACCACCGTCGGCGGCGATCACGAGATCGGCGCCCTCCAGGTGTCGCGCGTCCGCCGGGTCCGTGTCGCCCCCAGCCACGATCATTGCGTGCACCCGTGATCCTCTTGCGCGTGCTCCGGTCCCGTGAACGACGAACGGCGCACCCGGGAGGGCGCGCCGTTGCACGATTCAACTCGACTCCCTTCGCTGGCATGACCCAGATCAGGTTCGAGGGTCTGCG
>DATBIK010000080.1:0-3710 GCA_036556985.1 Candidatus Limnocylindria bacterium
GCGTTTGTCCTGAGCCAGGATCAAACTCTCCGAACAAAAAACAGTGGTCTTGCCCGAGGGCTCCACCACCGTTCACAGTTCAGACGTTGATCCCGCTGACTTCGTGTGGGTTCCTGTCACTCTTCAGCTGTTAAGGTCACGTGTCGACCGAGGTCGACTTCGTTCGATTCGAGGCCTCCGTTTTCGGAACCCCTGCCGCAAGCGGCGCGACCCGGGTGGATCGCCGTTCTTGCACGGCAATGCGCGTGCCGGCGTGACGCCGACGCGAAGACGAATCCTACACGCTGCCGGAACGACCGTCAATTGCGACGTGAACGCCGCCGGCCCACAACCTCCGTCATCGGGGTAAGGTCACCCGATGACGAATGAGCGACCCTACCTCGAGCCCAACCGCCGCCAGCTCGAGCGGCTGCGCGCGCTCGTCGAGCGCCTCGACGACGCGGCCCTCGCCGCGCCCGTGAACGAGTACTGGACCGTGGCTGGCGTCCTGGGCCACCTCGCGTACTGGGACGCTCGCTTCCAGGTGCTCGCCGAGAAGATCGAACGCGGCGAGGCATGGGTGCCCGGCGACGCGGAACCGGACGGCGACTGGCTGAACGACTCGACGCGCCCCATCATCCACGCCATTGCGCCTCGGGCAGCCGCGCAGCTCGCGTTGCGCACCGCCGAGGAGACCGATGCGCTGGCGGCACGCCTGCCCCTCGACCGTCTCTGGCCGGATGACCCCGACAGCCCGATCAGCCCCGCGCGAGGCGAGCACCGTGGGGAGCACCTGGACGAGATCGAAGAGGCTCTGCGCACCAAAAGCTGACGAGGCTCGACGCGCGCGCAGGTGGTCAGGTGCGCTCCACCTGGCGGCGGCCCTGGAGGGAGCGGATGAGCGTCACGTCGTCCGCGTACTCGAGGTCGCCGCCCACCGGCAGCCCGCGCGCGATGCGCGTGACGCTGGCCACGTGGGGCGCGATGAGGTCGGCCAGGTACATCGCGGTGGCCTCGCCCTCGAGGTTCGGGTTGGTGGCCAGGATGACCTCGCTCACCTCGCCGCCGGTCACGCGGGTCACGAGCTCGCGGGCGCGGATCCGGTCGGGGCCGATGCCGTCGAGCGGGCTGATCGCCCCGTGGAGGACGTGGTAACGGCCCCGGAACTCGGCGGTGCGCTCAATGGCGAGCACGTCGAGCGGCTCCTCCACGACGCAGATGCGGGTCGGGTCGCGGCGGGGATCGGCGCAGATGGCGCAGGGATCGACCCCGCGGTCGGTGATGTTGCAGCACTCGCTGCAGTAGTCGACCTCCTCCTTGACCGCGACGAGCGCGGCGGCCAGCGATCGCGCCTCGTCGGAGGGCGCGCGGAGGACGTGGTAGGCGAGGCGCTGCGCCGTCTTGCGGCCGACACCGGGCAGGCGGCTGAACTCGTCGATCAGCCGCGCCACAGGCGCGATGAGCCCGGACACGCCTGGGGTCAGCCGCCGAGCGCGCCGAGACCCGGCAGGCCCATCCCGCCGGCGACCGATGACATCCGCTCGCGCTCGAGCTCCTTGCTGCGGGCGATCGCGTCGTTCACCGCGGCCATCACCAGGTCCTGCAGCATCTCGACCTCGTCCGGGTCGACCGCGCCGGGGTCGATCTCGATGGAGCGGATCTCCTGCGCGCCGGTGATGACGACCCGGACGGCTCCCCCGCCGGCTGTAGCCTCCAGGGTCGCTTCGCTCAGCTCCGCCTGGACCTGGGCCATCTGGGTCTGCATCTGCTGCGCCATCTTGGCGATCTGACCGATGTTCACACGTGTTCTCCGTATGGATGGATGTCAGCGGACCTCGGGCACGTCGACGAGCTCGCCGCCGGTGATGCGGAGCACGCCGTCGAGCAGCGCTCGGCCGTCGGGATCGGCGGGGTCGGCGGCCACTGCCTGGGCGACGGTGAGCGGCTCGAGCTCGATGTTGCTCGTCACGCAATCGATCGCCCAGCTGCCGGTGAGGACTTCGCCGAGCAGTGCCTCGATGGCCGCGGAACGGGTGCTCGCCTTCTCGCGCATGAATCGCCGCTCCTCCGGGAAGGCAAGGGTGAGGCGGACGCCGTCGAGCGCGACGGGACGGCACTCGCGCAGAAGGGGCTTGATCGCCGGCGCGGCACGCTCCACGACCTCGGCCCAGCGGGACGAGATGGTGCTCAGCTCACCGACGGGCGCATCGGCCGCGGCGGGCGCGGCCTTCGTCTCCGGCACGGCAGGCGGCTCGGGCGCCGCCGATCCCGCCGTGGCCGCGGCCACCGGCTGGGGCGGGGGTTCGGGCTCGGGCGCCGGACGGGCGCGCGGGGCCTGCTCGGCTGGCGCGGCGGCGGCGGCAGTGGCGGCGGGCTCGGGCGACGGTCGGGGTGCCGCGGGCTGGCCGCCGTCCATGGTCTCCAC
Organism: Candidatus Limnocylindria bacterium; assembly: GCA_036556985.1. Taxonomy (GTDB): domain Bacteria; phylum Chloroflexota; class Limnocylindria; order QHBO01; family QHBO01; genus JAPSGM01. Next base: position 2,405 of record DATBIK010000080.1, read on the forward strand.
CGCCAGCAGCTCCATCGCCAGGCGCGCACGTCCCTCGCGGGCGCCGGCGCCGGCGGCCTCGGCCAGGGTCCGCAGGATGGCAGCCAGCCGACGCGCGCCGGCCGGGTCTCCGGCCGAGGCGAGCAGCTGGCGCCGGGCCTCCACCTCGGCCTGCGCGGCGACCTGGGCCATGTCCCGGCCGAGGTCGGCGAGCGATTCGATGGCATCGAGCGCGGCGGCAGTGGCGCCGGCGCGGTAGGCGTCGAGCAGCGCGGCGATCGTCTCGTCATCGGCCAGGCCGACGGCCTCGCGGACCCCGTCGGCCGTCACCCGGTCGCCGCCGAAGGCGAGGACCTGGTCGAGCAGCGACTCTGCGTCGCGCATCCCCCCATCGGCCAGGCGGGCAATGAGGGCCAGGGCTTCTGGCTCGGCCTCCGCGCGCTCCGCGCTGATGATGCGGGACAGCTTGCCGACGATGGCATCGGTCCCGATGCGGCGGAAGTCGAAGCGCTGGGTGCGGCTGATGATCGTGGCCGGCACCGTGTGGGTATCGGTCGTGGCCAGGATGAAGACGACGTGGTCGGGTGGCTCCTCGACCATCTTCAGCAGCGCGTTGAAGGCGTGCGTGCTGAGCATGTGGACCTCGTCGATGATGTACACCCGGCGGCGCAGCTCGGCCGGCGCGGTGAGCGCCCGCATGACGAGGTCGCGCGCGTCCTCGACCAGGCCGTGGCTGGCGGCGTCGATCTCGATGACGTCCATGGCCCGCCCCTCCCGAATCGCGACGCACGATGGGCAGGCGTCGCACGGCTCGCCGTCCACCTCACGGTTCGTGCAGTTGATGGCCTTGGCCAGGATGCGGGCGGTCGAGGTCTTGCCGGTGCCGCGCGGTCCCACGAAGAGATAGGCGTGCGCCGTCCGATCGGCGGCCACCGCGCGGCGCAGGGTCTCGACGATGGGGTCCTGCCCGATGACCTCGCCGAAGCGCTGCGAGCGCCAGCGGCGGTAGAGGGCGCGGTGCGGATCGGCGGGCTGGTCGACGCCTGGCTCGGCCTGGTTCGGTTCCGCGGGAAGGGGCGTCGACATGGCCTCCGTACCGTACACCGATCTGCGGCGGGCCGGCAGGGATGGATGGGTGTAGGTCGTGCACCCGGCGTCGTTCGTGAGCCAACCACACCGCGAGGACCGCCCGGCTCCAGCCAGGTCGCCCCACGGCACCCGAAGGCGGTCGCTTACCGCTGCTTCCTTCCGGACCTGACGGGGTTCACGGACCTTCGCTGCGTGGGACCCGACTTTCGTCGTCGGGCGATCTCGTGGGAGGCGGAGG
>DATBIK010000081.1:0-12597 GCA_036556985.1 Candidatus Limnocylindria bacterium
GACCTACTACCGCAATGGCGGCGTGCTCCAGACCGTGCTGCGTCGGCTGGCAAGGGCCGGCTGATATCGGCTGGCGGTGCGGCTGGCCGGCACCCAACCGCCGCATCACGGTCATTCGTGCACCCGTGCTTTCGTGCTCTCGTGTTGCACGGGCGGCCGTGATGCGAGCGGCCAGCCCTTGGACCGAGCGCGATAGCGGTTCCTTTGGTGGATCTGCGCCGTCATCGGCATCGCCATCGGTATCGCCGTCTTCCTGTTCGTGTCTCGTCGCCTGGCGCCAGCCCGGAAGAGCGGTCCATTGCCGCGGCGGGGAGCATCGGTCTAGACTCAACGCTCGCCCACAAGCAGCCACGGAGTGCCAGGTGACCGCCACCTCCCTCGACGACCTGCGCGCCAAGATCCGCGAGGTGCCCGACTTCCCGAAGCCGGGGATCCTGTTCTACGACATCACCACCCTTCTCAAGGACGCGGAGGCCTTCGCCGCGGTCATCGACCAGATGGCCGATGCGGTCAAGGGCGAGCAGATCGACGTCGTGGTCGGCATGGAGTCGCGCGGGTTCATCTTCGCGGCGCCCCTCGCCTACCGCCTGAACGCGGGATTCGTCCCGGTGCGCAAGCTCGGGAAGCTGCCGGCCGAGACGCTCGAGGTCGAGTACGACCTCGAGTACGGCACCGCCACCCTGGAGATCCACCGCGACGCGATCCAGCCCGGCCAGAAGGTGCTGCTGGTGGACGACCTGCTGGCCACGGGCGGGACGGTGCTCGGCACGATCGAGCTGGTTCGGCAGCTGGGCGGCGAGATCGCGGGGCTGTCGTTCATGGTCGAGCTCGGCGCGCTGCACGGCCGCGACAAGCTCGCCGACTTCAGCATCCACACCCTGCTCACCTACTGAGCGCGGTACCGATGGCGGTCCTGCCGAAGGCCGATCTCTACGCCCGGGCCGTCTCGGACCGCGACGAGATCGCCGCTTTCCTGCGCACCGACCGGGTCTACGCCGCATACATGTTCGGCGACCTCGACGGCCCGAACCGGCATCGGTGCAGCTGGGGCATGGCGCACGACGACCTCGGCCGGCCGATCGCCCTGGTCATGCACCAGGAGGGCCTCGTCCCCCAACCGATGTTCCTCATGGGCGACCCGGCGGGCTGCCGCGAGATCCTCGAGACGGTGATCAAGCCGCGGGACGCCTACTTCATGGGGACCGATGCCATCGACGCCGCCGTCGCCGACCTGTACGACCTCAACCCGCCGGCCTACCTCCTGCGCATGGCCGTCGACGGAGACAGCTTCCGGCCCTTCGCCGGCCCGGCCGAGCGGCTCGTGCCGGCCGACATCGACGAGCTGAACCGGCTCTACCAGCTCGGGTTCCGCGGCGGCTTCCCGGCGAGCATCCTGGAGGACGGTGTGTACTACGGCGTCCGGGTGCGCGGCCATCTCGTGGCGGCGGCTGGGACCCACGTCATCAACGCCCGGGAGGGAATCGCGGTGGTCGGCAACGTCCTGACCCACGTCGACTACCGCGGCCACGACTTCGCGAAGATGGTCACCAGCGCGGTCACCGGTGAGCTGCTCGGTCGCGTGCGGGACGTGACGCTCAACGTCCACGCCGACAACGACCCCGCGGTGGCGGCCTATCGGCGCCTCGGCTACCGTGACACGGACCTCCTCACCGAGCGCCTGGGACATCGGCGCCATGGCGGGTGGGGTCTGATGAGACCGATACGAGAGGCGATTCGACTGCCGTGGCAACGCGAACCCAGATGACCGACACCCGCACGGCCGACGTGGCCGACCTGTCCCTGGCCGACCAGGGCAAGCTGAAGATCGAGTGGGCGGACCGCCAGATGCCGGTGCTGGCCGGCATCCGCGAGCGCTTCGCGCGCGAGCGCCCGCTCGAGGGGTGGCGCATCAGCGCCTGCCTGCACGTCACCGCCGAGACCGCGAACCTGATGCGCACCCTGGCCGCAGGCGGGGCCGATGCCGTCCTCTGCTCCTCGAACCCGCTGTCGACCCAGGATGACGTGGCCGCCTCGCTGGTCACGCATCACGGGATCCCGACCTTCGCCATCAAGGGCGAGGATCGTGACTCGTACTACGCCCACATCGGCGCCGCGCTCGACCATCGGCCGGAGATCACCATGGACGACGGCGCGGACCTCGTGAACGAGCTCCATTCGCGCCGCCGGGAGCTGCTCGACGGGGTCGTGGGCGGGACAGAGGAGACGACGACCGGCGTCATCCGGCTGCGGGCCATGGCCAAGGCCGGCGCCCTGGCCTACCCGATCGTGGCGGTCAACGAGGCGCTCACCAAGCACCTGTTCGACAACCGCTACGGGACCGGGCAGAGCGCGATCGACGGCATCCTGCGTGCCACGAACATCCTCTTCGCCGGCCGCACCGTTGTGGTCGGCGGCTACGGCTGGGTGGGGCGGGGGATCGCCACCCGCGCGCACGGCATGGGCGCCAACGTGATCGTGGTGGAGGTGGATCCCATCCGCGCGCTCGAGGCCGCCATGGACGGTTTCCGGGTCATGACCGCGCTCGAGGCGGCGCGCGTGGGCGACGTCTTCATCAGCGGCACCGGCAACCTCAACGTCTGGGGCGGCGGCCACTTCCCGGAGATGCGCGACGGGGCGATCCTGGCCAACGCCGGCCACTTCAACGACGAATTCGAGCTCCCCGCCCTGGAGGCGCAGGCGCAGTCCTCCCGCGAGGTGCGGCCCTTCACCCGCGAGTACCTCATGCCCGACGGCCGGCGTATCTACGTCCTCGCCGACGGGCGGCTCGTGAACCTCGGCGCGGCCGAGGGACACCCGGCCATGGTCATGGACATGAGCTTCGCGAACCAGGCACTGGGGTTGGAGTGGCTGCGCGCCAACCTCTCCGGGCTGGAACCGCGCGTCTATGGCATCCCCGAGGAGATCGACCGCGAGGTCGCGCGCCTCAAGCTCGAGAGCATGGGCGTCACCATTGAGCCGATGACCCCCGAGCAAAAGGCGTACTCCGAGTCCTACGAATCCGGCACCTAGCCGCGTCCGGCGGCCAGTGGCCCGCCGTATCGGGCCAATTCGGGCCTGGGCGGCATTTTCGGCTGGAAATGGCCCGCTGTGTGAGGCCGCTCCACGCCTGAGGGCCGCCAAATGGCGCACCTCGTGCTGTCGCTGGCCCGGCGTAGCAGGCCAAATCGCGCCAGAGCCCGCCATCAGGCGGTGTTTGGCCCGATACATCGGGCCAGAGCTAGCCACCGATTGGTTCGTTGCGGGTCGCTTCGACGGCGGCCATGGCGGGGATGCCGTGCATCGGCTCCACCGGCAGATCGCGCAGGTGGCGTGCAGGTGACAGCCACAGGCTGACCGCCGCGACGAGCGCGCCGAGGGGCGCGAGGAAGGCGGCGTTGCGCAGCCCGACCGCCTCGGCGAAGAAGCCAGCACCGATGGTGGCCACCAGCTGCACGAAGACGGCCGCGACCTGGAACGAGGAGGCCACCCGCCCGAGGGCGCGATCGTGGACGAACGACTGCCGGACCGATGTCTCGGTCACGTCGTAGAGCGTCACCGCGCTGTCGCCGATGAGCTGCTGTCCGCACAGGAACAGGACGGCGAGGAGCGGCGCGCCGGCAGGCGCGAGCGGGATGAGCAGGTTGCCGACCGCGGCGAGGAGCATCGCCACCACGGCCACCGGACCCACGCCCCAGCGCCGCGTGGCGGGCGCGGCGACGACCGCGCCGCCCAGCGAGGCCACGCCGCCCACCCCGGCGATGAGGCCGATCGCCGCCGGCCCCAGCTCGAGGTCGCGGGTGGCGAACACGATCCAGACCGCGCCGAAGACGCCCCACATCGCCGACTGCGCCATCTGGGCCACGGCGAAGGCCCGCAGCGTCGGGTCGCGGAAGGTGATGCGCAGGCCGGCGGCGATCTCGCGCAGGACCGGCTCGCGGTCGCCGCGGGCCGGTGGCGGCGGCTCCGGACGCCGGATGGTCAGCAGGAGCAGCGCCGAGACCACGAACGACACGGCGTCGACGAGGATCGCGATCGGCGCGGTGAGCAGCTGGACCAGGAAGCCGCTGATCCCGAACCCGGTGAACTCGGCGGCCGAGCCGCTGGCGGCCAGCGCCCCGTTGGCCGGAACGAGGTCCTCGCGCCGCACGATGGTGGGCAGGTAGGCGTTGTCGGCGGCATCGGCGAAGGTGGTGAGGATGGCGGCCACCCCCGCGACGGCAAGCAGCTGGAGCAAGGTCAGGGTGCCAGCCAGGTAGGAGAGCGGGATGGTGGCGAGCAGGACCGCGCGGATGATGTCCGACCAGATGAGCACCGGGCGACGCCGCAGGCGGTCGACCCAGGCGCCGGCGAAGAGCCCGAACACGAGCGCCGCGGCGAGGTCCACCGAGCGCACGAAGGCGACCTCCACCGCCCCGGCGTCGAGCACCAGGATGGCGACGAAGGGCAGCGCCATGCGGGTGATGAGCGAGCCGAAGATGGAGATCGAGCGGCCCGCCCAGAAGCGCACGAAGGTGCCGTTGCTCCACAGGGGCGACGAAAACGATGAAAGGCGCCGCACGATCCGGCAGCATAGCGGTCACGTGAATCCCCGAAGCCGATGAGACGGCTCCTCCCGCTGGCGGTGGGCCTGGCCCTGCTGGCCGGGCTCTGGCTGCTCCCCGATCTCGCGCAACGGCCGCAGGTGCCGGACTCCGGGCAGGAACGGGCCCGCGGCGTCGTCGTCGACCCCGATGCCGGGACCGATGCCGCCGGCCAGCCGCAGCTGTCCGTGCGCCTCACCGAGGGGGACCTGGCCGGCGAGGAGGTGGTGGCCGTCATCCAGCAGCCGGGCATGGCCGTGCCCGGCGCCGAGCCGCCGCGCTACGAGGCCGGCGACGAGGTCATCGTCTCGGTCTTCGGCGGCGCAGCGGGCGGCTTCGCGACCGTCGACGAGCCGTGGCGCATCCCGCTGCTGGCGTGGCTGGTCGTGGGCTTCGCGGCCGCCGTGCTGCTCGTCGGCGGGCTGCGCGGGGCACGCTCGCTGGTGGCGCTCGCCTTCACGCTCCTCGTCGTCGGGAAGGTCCTCATCCCGCTGCTCCTCGCCGGCTGGCCGCCGCTGCCGCTGGCGATCGGCACGGCAGCGGGCGTGACCGTCGTCACCCTGCTCCTCACCGAGGGCGCGCGCCGCACGACAATGGCGGCGATCCTGGGCACGGCCGGGGCCCTGGCGATCACCGCGGTGCTCGCCCATCTCGCCACCGAGGCGGCGCGCTTCTCCTCGCTCCAGGGCAGCGAGGAGGTCGGGTTCCTGGTCGTGCTCCTCGGGGAGCAGGTCGACCTGAGCGGGATGCTCCTGGCCGCCACGATCCTCGGTGCGCTGGGCGTCCTCGACGACGTGACGGTCACCCAGGCCGCCGCCGTCGCCGAGCTGCGGGCGACGAGCCCGGAGGCCCCGCGGATCGCGGTCTTCCGGCGCGCCATGGCCATCGGTCGCTCGCACATCGCCGCCACGGTGAACACGCTCGTGCTCGCCTACGTTGGCGCCTCGCTGCCGCTGCTCCTCCTCTTCGCCGTCGGCGAGTCGTCGCCGCTCGTGGCGGCCAACCAGGAGCTGCTGGCGGTCGAGGTGGTGCGGGCGCTGGCGGGCAGCATCGGCATCGTGGCGGCGGTGCCGCTCACCACGGCGATCGCCGCCTTCGTGGTCGCGCCCGCCGACGCGCGTTCGGACGCGGCCGACCATGCGCACCCCGGACCATTGGAGGCCTGAGCCCGCGCATCGGTCCCGCGCTACACTCGGCCCCATGCCCGACGAGCAGCGCATCCCGTTCACCTCGGAGTCCGTGACCGAGGGGCACCCCGACAAGCTGTGCGACGCGGTGGCCGATGCCGTCCTGGACGACGTCCTGGCCCGCGACCCGTCGGCGCGCTGCGCGGTGGAGGTGGCGGCCACGACCGGCCTGGTGCTCGTTCTCGGCGAGCTGACCACCGAGGCGTGGTGCGACGTGCAGGCCGTGGTGCGCAACACCGTGCGGGACATCGGCTACAACGACAGCCGCCTCGGCTTCGACTGGGAGACGTGCGGCACGATCACCGCCATCAAGGAGCAGTCGCCGGACATCGCCCTCGGCGTGGACCACGCCCTGGAGGCGAAGCAGGGGATCGATCCCGACGAGCTGGGCGCCGGCGACCAGGGGATGATGTTCGGCTACGCCGTGGCCGAGACGCCGGAGCTGATGCCGATGCCGATCCAGCTCGCCCACCAGGTCGCGCGCCGCCTGGCCGAGGTGCGCAAGAGCGGGCAGCTCTCCTTCCTGCGGCCGGACGGCAAGAGCCAGGTCACCGTCGAGTACGACGGAGACGGCCGGCCGGTGCGGGTGGGGACCGTGGTGGTCAGCACCCAGCACGACCCGGAGGTCGCCGCGCCGGACCTCGAGGAGGCGGTGCGCGAGCTCGTCATCCGGGCCGCCATCCCGGCCGAACTGCTCGACGAGCGCACCCGCTACCTGGTCAACCCCACCGGCCGCTTCGTGATCGGCGGGCCGATGGGGGACTCCGGCCTTTCCGGCCGCAAGATCATCGTGGACACCTACGGCGGCATGGCCCGCCATGGCGGCGGCAGCTTCTCCGGCAAGGACCCGACCAAGGTCGACCGTTCCGGCGCGTACATGGCCCGCTATGTGGCCAAGAACGTCGTGGCCGCCGGCCTGGCGACCCGCTTCGAGCTGCAGCTGGCGTACGCCATCGGCGTGGCGCACCCGCTGGCGGTGAACGTCGAGACCTTCGGCACCGGCGCCGTCTCCGACGAGCGCATCGCCCAGGTCATCGGGGAGCACTTCGACCTGCGGCCTGGCGCGATCATCGACACGCTGGGCCTCCGCCGGCCGATCTACCGCCAGACCGCCGCCTACGGCCACTTCGGGCGCGGCGACCTCGACCTGCCCTGGGAGCGCACCGACCGCTCTGCCGCGCTGCGCGACTCGGCCGGCCTGCGCGGCGAAGCCAGCCAGGCCAGCCTTAGCGTCTGACGGGCAAAGGACCGATGCCACCGCCCACGCGGTGGGGAGAGCCGCAACCGGGTCCGCTCCAACGGCTGGTGGCGCGTGCCAAATCCTTCCTCGGGACCGATGCCTCCGTCCCCGCCGGTGCCCTCCGCCCCCTGCCCCTCGCCCTCCAGCACGGGGAGCTGGCCGAGCGATACCTCGGCGCCGAGCGCGCCGAGGACCACGAGCGGGCAGGCGTGGCGGCGACCGCGGCCATGGAGCGCGCCGAATCCGCCGCCGAGTGGTGGGCCGCCGACCTGTGGGGCCACCGCGCCCTGTGGCACTTCGAGCGGGCCGGGATGGAGCTGGCCGCCACCCGCGCCGCGCGGCTCATCGGCGACCTGCGGGCATCGGCCGGCGACCCGGCGAGCGCCCGCCGCTACTATGCCGAGGCGATCAGCGAGGCCCGCGACATCGGGGCGGAGCGGGAGGAGGGGCTGGCGGCGCTCGGCATGGGCCGCGCGGCGATGCAGCTCTCCGACGTCACCACCGCGCGGCGCCTGGCGGCGATCGCGATCGACCTGCTCGAGCGCTGCGGCGCCCCGGCCGACGAGGTGGCCGCGGCCCGCGAGCTGCGCGGCCAGGAGAAGGAGGTGAGCGGATGAGCCCGAAGCGCAGCGACATGCGTGTCGCGATCGTCGGCGCCGGCGTGATGGCCGAGGCCATGATCGCCGGCCTCCTGGCCGACCGTGCCGTGGCCGCCGACCACCTCGTCGCCTCGCACCCGCGCCGCGACCGCCGCGAGGTCCTCGCCGAGCGGCATGCGATCGCGGTCGTGACGAGGAACGCGGAGGCGGTTCGCGGCGCGGACATCGTGGTGCTGGCCGTGAAGCCGCAGATGCTGGCCCGCGTCATGCGCGACGTCGGCCCGGCTCTCACCGATGGCCAGGTCGTGCTCTCCATCGTGGCCGGCGCGACCCTGCGCACGCTGACCGTCGGGCTGGACCATTCGGCCGTCGTGCGCGCCATGCCGAACACGCCCTCGCAGATCCGGCGCGGGATCGCGGTGTGGGCGGCGTCATCGGCCTGCACATCGGCCCAGCGCGAGCTGGCGCGGCGCGTCTTGCGGGCCATCGGGCACGAGAAGGAGGTTGCCGACGAGGCCTTCGTGGCCATGGCCACGGCCCTGTCCGGGACGGGGCCGACCTACCTGTTCGCGGTCATGGAGGCGCTGGTGGACGCCGGAGTGCACATGGGCTTCCCGCGCGAGCTGGCGCACGACCTCGTGGTCGAGACGCTCATCGGCTCGGCCGAGTACGCGGCCGCCTCCGAGCTGCATCCGGCGCAGCTGCGCAACCTCGTCACCTCGCCGGGCGGCACCTCCGCCGCCGCCATCTACGAGCTCGAGAAGGGCCGGCTGCGGACCGTCTTCTCCGATGCGGTGTGGGCCGCCTACCGCCGCACCCTGGAGCTCGGCGAATCGCTGGAGCGCGAGGTCGGCGCCTAGGCGGCCGAGCCGGTGAGCTCGCGCCTGACCAGCGTCGGGCCACGATCGGGGGTGACCTGCCCACTCAGGTGCTCGTAAAGATCCGTGTGGCCCGCCGCTTGGGCGATGAGTCCCGCGGCGCCGATCCGTCAATACAGCCGACCACCTCTGGCAGCGATGAGGAGCAACAATGCTGAGACAGGTCTCGGACGGTGTTCTGATCCACCGTAGCGAGCTGCTCCAGAACAACAGCATCGTCGTGCAGGGCCGGTCCGGCGTGCTGCTCATCGATCCGGGCATCACGCGTGACGAGCTGGCCTGCCTCGCCGGCGACCTTCGCGCACTGGAGCGGCCGGTCGCCGCCGGCTTCGCAACGCATCCCGATTGGGATCACGTGCTCTGGCACCCCGAGTTCGGCGATGCGCTCCGGTACGGTACGACGCTCTGTGCGGACTTCATGCGAGATTTCCTGGAAGACCCGGACTGGCGGACTCGCGCCGCCGAAGGATTACCACCGGAGATCGCGGAAGAGGTACCGCTCGACGGGTTCGGCCGCATCACGGGCCTGCCCGGCGGAACGGCGCAGGTTCCCTGGGATGGCCCTGGGATCGGGATCCTCGAGCACCCCGCGCACGCCCAGGGCCATGCCGCGCTGCTGATCGGGAAGCCCGGCGTCCTTGTCGCGGGCGACATGCTTTCCGACATCCTGCCCCCGTTTCCGAACCTCGAGGCGGCCGATCCGATCGGGGACTACCTCGTCGGCTTGCGCCTCCTCGAGAGCGTGGCGGAGGACGTCACTGTCGTCATCCCCGGTCACGGATCGGCTGGTGGACGTGACGAGCTCCAACAACGGATCGAGCAGGATCGCGCGTACGTGCTCTCCCTTCGGGACGGCCATCCGCCCGATGACACCCGCATCGGCCCTTCCGCGGCCTTCGGCTCCGACTGGCTCCCCGGGGTGGCTGAATGGCAGCTCCGGCAGCTTGCCGCAAGGCGAAAAACAGAGAGCCGTTTGCGCTAGTCCGCCCAGCCGGTGGAGAGGAAGAACGGCATCGGGCAGCCAGCCTCGGCGGCAGCCGACAGAATGTCCGGCAGCGGCTCCGTCTCGTACCAGCCGCCGCCCATCCGCACCGGCTCGCCCATGCGCACCGTCCGACCGCTGCCCCACACGAAGACCTCGCCGTCCTCGACGTCCAGGCGGTAGCCGGGCCGCCAGGCCACGGTGAAGCCGTCGTCGGTGCGGACGCAGCCGTCGGCCTCCGTCAGCGTGCCCTCGAACAGGCCCGCCGGACCGCCGCCCCACATCGTGTGGCGAGGGAAGCGGTATCCGTCCGGGACCGGCACCGGACCGTAGACGTACCATGCCGCGGCAGCCGCGCCGAGGACCACCACCAGTGCGGCGCCGACCGCGACGCGGCGGAGCGTGCGCATCACGGCACGGGCGAGGAATCCGGAGCGCCACCACCGCCGAGCAGGTAGACGATCGCGAAGATCAGCATGGCGCCGATGATCACGGCGAGCATGATCACCGAGCGTCGCGCGGCCGGATCCATGCGCGGATTATCGGTCAGGGCAGCCGGTAGGTGGTTGCGGCCAGCGCGAAATTGTCACGTGTCCGTTCTGGCGGCCGTGGACAGCCGCACGCGCCCGCACGGCCACGCCCGCGCGCGATCCACGCTCAAGGACGCGCAGCCTCGGCGGCTCGCCGGCCTCCCGGGCCGTGTAGTGCCGCCAGGACAGACGGCTGACGACAACCGGGCCAGCCAACTCGTCTACTGCCGCCAGGACAGACGGCTGACGGGAACAGCGCCGCGCAGCGAGCCGACCGCGCGTGACGGCGGGGGCCGGTGGCGCGGCACGCGGGGTGGTACGGTCTAGCTCGATGTTCGCCATCGTCATGGCCGGCGGAGTCGGCACCCGGCTCTGGCCGCTCTCCCGGCGCAAGTCCCCGAAGCAGCTTCTGGCCCTCACCGGCGACACGAGCCTGCTGCAGCAGACCGTCGCCCGCCTCGGCACGCTGCTGAAGCCGCACGACATCTACGTCATCACCTCGCAGGCCCACGTCCGCGCCACGCAGGAGCAGCTGCCGCAACTGCCGGCCGACAACGTGCTCGGCGAGCCGCTGGCGCGATCGACCGGCGTGGCCGCCGGCCTGGCCACCGCCCTCGCCCGGCGCGAGTCCGACGAGATCGCGCTCGTCCTTCCGGCCGACCACTTTCTCAGGGACGAGGCCACGTTCGAGCAGGCAATGCGCGAGGCGATCCGCGTGGCGGAGCGCGGCTACCTCGTGACGCTTGGCGTGCCGCCGAAGCATGCCGCCACCGGGTACGGCTACATCAAGGTCGGGGAGCGGCTCCACGACTCGTCGCCCGCCGCGCTGGTGGACCGCTTCGTCGAGAAGCCGGACGCGAAGCGCGCGCAGGAGTTCATGGACGAGGGCGGCTACCTGTGGAACGCCGGCATCTTCGTGTGGCGGGTGTACGCGTTCCGACAGGCGCTCGAGCGCTTCCAGCCCGCGCTCGCCGAGGCGCTCGACAGGATCTCCCAGCTCAACCGCACGCCCGGCTGGATGAGCGACGTGCGCGAGATCCTCGAGCCGATCCCCGCCATCCAGATCGACGCCGGCATCGCCGAGTCCGCGGCCGCCGAGGGCCGGGTGGCGGTCGTGCCGCTGGAGGCGGGCTGGAGCGACATCGGCTCCTGGTCGGCCCTGCTGGAGGCCCTGTCGGCGAAGTCGGGCGACTCGCTGGTGGCGTCGGGGCGGCACCTCGACCGCGGGTCGGAGGACGTGCTCGTGCACGGGGGCGATCGGCTCATCGTCACCGTCGGCCTGCGCGACGTGATCATCGTCGACACGCCCGACGCCCTCCTCGTCTGCGCTCGCGACCGGGCCGAGGAGATCAAGCCGGTGCTCGACGACATCGCCGAGAAGGCCGGCGAGTCCTACCTGTAAGGCATAGACCGATGGAGCGGCCGGCCCTCGGTCCAGCGCCGTCATTGGCGCACGAGGAGCGTGTCCGGTTCGGGTGGGTCGCGCGCCTGTTCGGGCGGGGACTGGCGCTCTACGTCCGTCTCGTGGCGCGCACGGCCCGCATCTCCGGGCCGCCGGTGCGCCAGGACCAGGTCGTGTTCGCCATCTGGCACGAGTCGAACCTCGTGGCCGCGGCCGCCGCCTACCGGCTGCGGGGACAGCAGCGCCACGTTTCGTTCAGCACGCGGCGCTTCCGGGGGATCGTGATGAACACCATGCTGCGCGGCCTCGGCTGGGAGGCGGTCACGCTGCCGGACCCCGGCGCGGAGTCGCGAAGCGAGGCGACGAGCGTGTCGCGCCGCATGGCGCGGGTCGCTGCCGAAGGCAAGAGCCTGGTGGCGAGCTGTGACGGCCCCCTCGGCCCGTACCGCATCGCCAAGCCGGGCGTCCTCATCCTCGCCCGCGAGTCCGGCGTGCCGGTGCTGCCCTGGGCGGTGGCGGTGCGGCCGCCGTTGCGGCTCACGCGGCGCTGGGACCGCCAGCTCGTGCCGCTCCCGTTCTGCCGCATGCGGGTCGACGAGGCGCCGCTCATCGAGGTCGGGCCGCGCGATCGGATCAAGCCGATCCTGGTCCACCTCCAGGCCGAGCTGGAGCGGATCGCGGAGCTGTCCGACCGCCGCATGGCGGGCCGCTGACGCCGCCATTTCGCCTCATGCCTGCTGGCAGCTACACCGAATGCCTCCATAGGCCGATTCGTCGCCCTCCTGCCTGCTGAGGGCTGCATCAGGCGCTGCATGGGCCGCCGAGGCGGATCCGTGCAGCGCTCATCCGACATCGGGCGAAACCACACCGCGAGAATGCGCGAGGCTGGCACTCCTCCGCGCGCCCGCTACCATAGGGGCCCGTCCCACCCTCAAGCGGAGTGCCCCGTTCGCGTGACGAAGATCAAGTTCGGGACCGATGGCTGGCGCGCCGCCATCGCCGAGGACTACACCTTCCACAACGTCCGTCGCTGCGCCCGGGGTGTTGCCGAGTACCTCCACTCCATCGGCTCCGAGGACCGCGGCGTGGTCATCTGCCACGACCGCCGCTTCGCCAGCGAGCATTTCGCGCGGGCCTGCGTCGAGGTGCTGGCCGCCCACGAGATCCGCAGCTTCGTGCCGCCCGAGGCGGTGCCCACC
>DATBIK010000082.1:0-10612 GCA_036556985.1 Candidatus Limnocylindria bacterium
GTGGCCTTCATGCGCGCCGGGATGGGCCTCACCGACGAGGAGCTCCTGGCCGCTGCCGACGAGGCGCTGGCGTCGGCCCGCGCGGCGGGCGGCAACCGGATCGCCTTCGACCGGATGCACGGCCTGGTCCGCCTCGAGGAGCGCCGGGCGGACCGCGAGGGCGCGTAGCTGCGGACCGGAGATATACACAACATATCCACGAGCGAGGCTGCGGACCCCCACATGTTGTGGATAAGCCGCCTCATCGGGCCGTCCGCGGTGCTATCCTCGGCGAACCCATGCCGCCGACCGCGCCCGACCTCTCCGCCAAGCTGATCTTCCCCACCAAGGAGATCGTGGAGGAGTACTACCTCCCGATCATCTACACCGCGTGCCGCACCTGCTACTCGGAGCAGCTGCCCGACCAGATCTGGGACAAGGCGGTGAGCCGCCAGGTGGCCGACGAGAAGCAGCAGAACCTCGTGCGCAAGGTGATGGAGTCCGGCCACGGCTCGACGATCGAGCACGTGAACTTCACGTTCGCGATCAGCGGCGTGACCCGGACGCTCTCGCACCAGCTCGTGCGGCATCGGGCCGGGACGGCCTTCGACCAGCAGTCGCAGCGCTACGTCAGCTTCAAGGCGCGCGACAACTACACGGTCCCCGACTCGATCACGAAGGGCGACCTGGCCGATGACCTGGCCGGCCGCTTCCAGAGGGCGATCGACGACAGCCTCGACCTGTACGGACAGCTGCTCCAGGCCGAGGTACCCGCCGAGGACGCGCGCTTCATCTTCCCGAACGCGATGCAGACGAACCTGATCATGACGGTGAACCTGCGCCAGCTCATCCACATGAGCGGGCTGCGGCTGTGCACGATGGCGCAGTGGGAGATCCGCCAGCTGTTCAAGCAGATTCGCCACGAGATCTTCCGGGTCTCGCCGTTCTTCGGGTCGTTCCTGGCGCCAAAGTGCGTGCCGCTCGGCTACTGCGACGAGATGGGCAACCGCGACGAGCACTGCCGCATCCGTCCGCACCGCGACACGGTCATGGCGGTGTGGGAGGCGTACCGCGGGGGGGAGCTGACCGAAACCGAGGGGCCCGTCGTCCCGGAGACCTCGCCCTTCCGCCCGCGCCCGAAGCGCGTCCCCGTCCCGGTCGCCGCCGACGAGGCTCCCGGCGAGACGATGCCTGCCGAGCGCCTCGAGCCGCCGCAGGCGGCGGTCGGCCAGGCCGGCGGCTCGGACCGCGTCTGACCGAGGCCGAAGGCGGTCCCCGGCGCCGAACGAGGGCGCTACCGTAGGCGGATGAGCCGCGTCGCCGTCGCCGCGTGACGGTCCAGGGCAGCCGCCCCGGGGATCGGCGCGTCCGGGTGGCGCGCACCCGGCCGGAGGAGGTCAAGCTCGAGCCGGCGCGGCGCGCCAGGCAGCCGCTGTCGCCGGCGAAGACGCTCCTCGTCGCCTTCGCCTTCCTCATCACCCTCGGCACCACCCTGCTGCTCCTGCCGATCGCCACGGAGGCCGGTCAGACCACCGACTTCGTCACCGCCCTGTTCACCGCGACTTCCGCCGCGTGCGTCACCGGGCTGGTCGTGGTCGACACGGCGACCCACTGGAGCACGTTCGGCGAGATCGTCATCCTCGGGCTCATCCAGGCCGGCGGTTTCGGGATCATGACCGGCTCGACGCTGCTCCTCTACCTCATCGCCGGGCGACGGACCCGCCTCCACGATCGGATCGTCGTCCAGGAGTCACTGGGCGGGCTCGAGCTCGGGAGCGTGACGCAGCTCGTGCGCAGGATCGCGCTGTTCACGCTCGGCGCAGAGGCCGTCGGCGCCGTGATCCTGTCGATCGCCTTCATGGCGGGGCCCGAGGCCGGGCCGCCCTGGCACCCGCAGGGGATGTGGTGGGGCGTCTTCCACTCGGTCTCCGCTTTCAACAACGCGGGCTTCGACCTCACCGGCGGCTTCCGCAGCCTCACCCCATTCCGCGACGACTGGTGGGTGTTGGGGACGGCAGCCTCGCTGCTCATCCTCGGCGGCCTCGGCTGGGCGATCGTGGGCGATCTCTTCACCGGACGCCGATGGCGCCGGTTCGCCCTCGAGACGAAGCTTGTACTGGTCGTCACCGTCGCGTTGCTCGTGGTCGGCACCGTCCTCATCGGCGTGATCGAGTGGGAGAACCCGGCCACGCTGGGTCCGTTGCCGCCCGAGCAGCGGATCCTGAATGCCGCCTTCGAGTCGGCCACGCTGCGCACGGCCGGCTTCACCGCCCTCGATACCGGCGCCCTCTTCGAATCGACGCTGTTCGTGGTCATGGCGCTCATGTTCATCGGCGGCGCCTCTGGCTCGACGGCGGGCGGCATCAAGGTGACGACCTTCGGCCTGCTCGGGGCGGTCATCTGGTCGAGCATGCGCGGCCGGCCGTCGGCCGAGCTCTTCGGCCGGCGCATCCCGCACGGCGTCGTGTACCGCGCCCTGTCGGTGGCGCTGCTGTCGATCGCGTTCGTCTTCGTCGTCGGCCTGGGGCTGGCGATCACGACCAACGCGACCTTTGTCCAGATCCTGTTCGAGGCGGTTTCGGCCTTCGGCACGGTCGGGGCCAGCACCGGCATCACGCCGAACCTGGACGCGCCGGCCAGCATCATCGCGATCGTCGGGATGTTCGTCGGCCGGCTGGGACCGATCACCCTCGTCCTGGCGCTGTCGACGCGCGTCCGGCCTGTACCCTATCGGCACGCCGTCGAGACGGTGCGCATCGGCTAGAAGGGAGCGAGCAGGGGACGTGGCGCGGCAGCAGGTGATGGTCATCGGCCTGGGGCGGTTCGGCTCGGCGCTGGCGCGCGAGCTCGAGCGGCTCGGCCACGAGGTGCTGGCCGTCGACCTCAGCGAGCAGGCGGTGAACGACATCGCCCGGGACGTCACGCACGCCATGCAGCTCGACGCCTCGGACGAGAACGCCCTGCGCAGCGCGGGCGCCGATCACTTCCAGACGGCGATCGTGGCCATCAGCTCCAAGGCGGAGCCGTCGATCTTCGCGACCATGGTGCTCAAGCGGCTCGGCGTCCGGAACGTCATCGCCAAGGCCGGCGACCGGCTCCACGGCGAGATCCTCACCCGGGTCGGCGCCGACCGCGTCATCCTGCCGGAGCAGGAAACCGGGGCGCGCCTGGCCCACTCCTTCAACGTGCCGAACGTCATCGACTACCTCGACGTCGGCCCGAGCTTCGGCATCGAGAAGGTCCGCCCTCCGGCCTCCTTCGTGGGCAAGGCACTCGGAGACCTCGACCTCAAGAACCGCCTCGGCGTGACGCCGATCGCCATCCGCCGCGGCCAGAACGTGATCATCAACCCGGCCCGCGAGGAGCGGGTGGCCGACGGGGACGAGCTCATCCTCATCGGCCGCGACGACCAGCTCGAGGAGCTGCGCGGCTAGGAGTCGGCCCGCCTCAGTTGTCCGGGCTGACCCCGTCGCCGAGCGTGAAGCGGCGCAGCTCCTCCTCCGCGCTCTCGGCTGCCCGCCGCCCCTCGGCCACGAGGAAGGCGGTCATCTTCGACGAGTCGACGATGAGCAGGGTGTGGCCACGCTCGTTCCGGTCGAGCACGATGCGGTCGTCGCCGTGGAAGCTGATCGCCCAGTTGGCCTGGAGCTGGACGATCTCGGCCAGCACGACCTTCTCACTGAACGACCAGTCGAGGAAGGCCGCGTTCAGCGCCGCCACCACGTCCCGCAGCTGGTGGGTCGTGTTGCGCCGCACGCGCGACAGGAAGTGCACGAGGCGCAGCCGCGCGAATGGGTCGCCGCCGCGCGCGATCTGCGGCGGGGCGAGCTCCGGGTCGGGCATGCCGTCCGGCGCGGGGCCGGCCACGAGCGAGCCGCGGTCGAGGTTCGTCACCGCCTAAGTCTGCCGTGGCCGCGGCCGGCGCGCGAATCGACCGGCGCCGGCAGCGCACGCGAAGGCGGGCCGCCGTCCCGGAGGGATGGGACGACGACCCGCCGCGAGGGAGGCCCGTGCCTCCATGGGCAACGACCCCGCTAGCGAGCCCGGGCGCTCACGCGGGCGAACCGCGCGACGCCGAGCAGGAGCCCTGCCGCCACCAGGAGCAGGCCGAGCGTCGCGACCGGGATGCCGCCGGTCGGGGCCGACATGGCCGTGTCGCTCAGCATCCGGGCGTCGACCGCCACGATGACCTGCACGCCGGCGTCGCCGCCATCCATCGCGATGGCGGTGACGTTCGTGCCGGCCTCGAGCGTTGCGGGCACGGTCAGCGCCGCGTCCATCTCCCCGGCGGCGCGGATCTCGACCTCGTAGTCACCCGGATCCACGGCCAGGTAGCCGCTTGCCTCGGGGTAGGCGAGGCCGTCGACCAGGATCGGTCCGCCGGCGACGGCGATGTCGACCGATGCCGGGGCGCTCGGCGAAGCGTGGAAGATCCGCAGCTTGGCCTGGTCGGCGAGCGTCGCCGTGTCGTCCACGAGGACGACCGGCGCGATGTCGGCCAGCAGGCCGGTTGCCGCCACGGTGTAGGCGGTGCCGGCTTCCAAAGTGAGGTCCGCGTCGATGAC
Organism: Candidatus Limnocylindria bacterium; assembly: GCA_036556985.1. Classification (GTDB taxonomy): domain Bacteria; phylum Chloroflexota; class Limnocylindria; order QHBO01; family QHBO01; genus JAPSGM01. The sequence continues at coordinate 4,545 of DATBIK010000082.1, forward strand.
CGGCGCGGTGTCGCCGGTCGCCGTGACCTGGACGTTGTAGGTTCCCGCCGCCAACTCGAGGTAGTCGCTCACGGCGGTGAACGGCACGTCGGTCAGGACGCGATCGCCGTCGACCCAGACGTCGACGTTCGGCGCGTCGGGGCTGGCGTGGACGACCCGCACCCATGCGGCGTCGGCCGCCGCGGCGCTGCCGGCCAGCGCGCCGAGGAGGGAGAGACTGAGGAGGGCTCCGATCAGCCCTCGGGTGGTTCGCTTCATCGGTTTGGCTCCTTGGAAGGTGATGCGTTTGATGCCTCACCTACGGGGGAGCCGCGGGACCGGATCAGCCGATGCGCGTGCCCTCGGGAGCCGATGGGCTCGGCTCGAGGAGCCAGACGTTGCCGTCCTCGCCCATCGCGCCGAGTACCAGCACCTCGCTCGCGAAGCCCGCGATGCGACGCGGCGGGAAGTTCACGACCGACACCACCTGGCGGCCGATCAGCGCGGCCGGATCCGGGTAGGTGACGGTGAGCTGCGCCGAGCTGGCACGCTCACCCAGCTCAGGGCCGAAATCGATGCGCAGCCGGTAGGCCGGCTTGCGGGCTTCGGGGAACGGCTCGGCGGCGACGATGCGGCCCACCCGCATGTCGACGCGCGCGAAGTCGTCGAAGGTGATCAGCGGTCCTGCTGGCCGGGGGCGCCGGCGCGCCCGTGCCCCCTTGCGTGATCCGGCGGGCCGCCGCCGTTGCCCATGATCCAGCCGATGCCGGGGTGGAGGCCGTGCTCCTTGGCGATCTCGCCCCAGCCCATGCCGTCGGCGAACATCGCCGCCAGCTCGTCGGTGGAAAGGCCCGACGCGTCGGCCCAGGCAAGCAGCCGGACCGCACCGCCCACACCATGGTCGGCGGCCAGCGCTGCGATCGCGTCCGCGTCGGTCGTGATGCCGGCATCGGCGAGTCGCACGACGAGGCGGTCGAGGAGATCCGCCGTGGGGACCGCGTCATCCTCCGTCTGCGGCTGGTGCGAGGCAGCAGCCGAGGCCATCCGCTCACGACCGCGCTCGGATGGCGCGGCGATCGCGGTGGCGACGGCCACCAGCAGCAGCGCGACAGTGGCGAGCAGGACGCGGGCACCCCGGTTCATGGGTCCAGTTATACGGCCTGACGGGGCGTGACGCCAGCTCGGAAGGTCCTATCGGGGTGCGCCCTGGCAACGGCCCCCGCTAGTACTGTCGGGCCCTTGGTGGCAGGTGGGGGAGGCGGTAGGTTGCGCCCACGAGCGCGGGGCTGCCCCGCGCCGTCACCACGGGAGCCCAACGTGACCTTCTGGAACTGGCGCCGGGGGACCGGCGCGCCCGCGACATCCGGCACGGCAGCAGTGGCGCTCGCCGCCGAACTGGCGCCGGTCGAGTTGTATACCGCCGACGCCCGGATCGTGGGCTGGATCTCGGCGAACGGCCGCCGCGTCACCGACCTCCTGAACCAGGATCCCGAGCTCCGCCTGTGGCGACCGAGCCCCGGCCCGATCGAGGCGCCGACCGGCCCGAACGGGACCCCGGCCCCGGACGGCGACGGGACCGGCGAGTGGCAGACGCTCGCCACCGACCAGGTCATCCTGGCCATGCCGCCGGAATGGCGCGCCAGCCGCCAGCTGCGCCTCCACCGCAAGCTGCGGCGCGTGGCCGTCGCGGCGGGGCCGTTCCACGTGACCGGCAACCTGCACCTGGCGCCGGGCGCGGAGCCGGGCCCGGAGTACCTGCTCCGGGCTCCGCGATTCCTGCCGCTCACCGAGTCGTACATCCTCCACCAGGGCGACCCGCCGTTCGAGCATGTCGTCAGCGTCGCGATCGTGAACGGCCGCCACGTCTCCCGGATCGTCCCACTCGTCACCCTGGCCTGACCGCCGCCCGGCGATAATCGGGGCCGATGAGCCGGCTCCGATCCTCCGTCGACCCCTCCTCCGAGGAATTTGCGGCGAACGAGGCCGCCATGCGCGCCCTCGTCGGCGACCTCCGCGCGCGGACCACGGCGCTGGTCGAGCGCGGGGCCGCCGGCGACGACCGGTCGATCGCCAGGCACCGCGAGCGCGGCAAGCGTCCCGTCCGTGAGCGGATCGAGCTGCTGCTCGACCCGGGCGGCGCCTTCCTCGAGCTCTCCGCGCTGGCGGCGAACGGGCTGTACGACGACGAGGCACCCGGCGCCGGGATCGTGACCGGCATCGGCCGGGTCGAGGGCGTGGAGTGCGTGGTCGTCGCCAACGACGCGACGGTGAAGGGCGGCACGTACTACCCGATGACCGTCAAGAAGCACCTTCGGGCCCAGGAGATCGCCGAGCAGAACCGGCTGCCGTGCGTCTACCTCGTGGACTCGGGCGGCGCCTTCCTGCCGCTCCAGGACGAGGTCTTCCCCGATCGCGAGCACTTCGGCCGCATCTTCTACAACCAGGCCAGGATGTCGGCCGCCGGCATCCCGCAGATCGCGCTGGTGATGGGCAGCTCCACGGCCGGCGGGGCCTACGTGCCGGCTATGTCCGACGAGACGGTGATCGTGAAGGGCACCGGCACGATCTTCCTCGGCGGCCCGCCGCTCGTGAAGGCTGCGACCGGCGAGGAGGTCAGCGCGGAGGACCTGGGCGGGGCCGAGGTGCACACCGTGACGAGTGGCGTGGCCGACCATCACGCCCTCGACGACGAGCACGCCATCGCCATCGGCCGCCAGATCGTCCGCAATCTGAACCGCCGCCCGCCGGATCCTCCCTGGGAGCGGGCTGAACGCGTGGAGCCATCGGTGTCGCCCGGCGAGCTGTATGGCGCAATCCCGGCCGACGCGCGCCAGAGCTACGACGTGCGCGAGGTGATCGCGCGGATCGTGGACGGCAGCGACTTCGCCGAGTTCAAGGAGCGCTACGGCGAGACGCTCGTCTGCGGCTGGGCCCGGATCGAGGGGTACCCGGTCGGCATCGTGGCCAACAACGGGATCCTGTTCAGCACCTCGTCGCTGAAGGGGGCGCATTTCGTCGAGCTCGCCAGCCAGCGCCGCATCCCGCTCGTCTTCCTCCAGAACATCACCGGCTTCATGGTCGGCCGCGAGTACGAGGCCGGCGGCATCGCGAAGGACGGCGCCAAGCTCGTCACCGCGGTGGCCACGACATCGGTGCCCAAGCTGACGGTCATCATCGGCGGCAGCTTCGGCGCGGGGAACTACGGCATGGCCGGGCGCGCGTACTCGCCGCGCTTCCTGTGGATGTGGCCGAACGCGCGGATCAGCGTCATGGGCGGCCAGCAGGCCGCCCGGGTGCTGTCCACCGTCCGTGGCTCGTTCGAGACCGATGCGGATCGCGACGCCTTCGAGGGCCCGATCCTGGAGAAGTACGAGCGCGAGGGCTCTCCCTACCACTCCACCGCGCGCCTGTGGGACGACGGCGTCATCGATCCTGCCGACACGCGCCGGGTCCTGGCGCTGGGCCTGTCGGCGGCGTTGAATGCGCCGATCCCCGAGACGCGCTTCGGCGTCTTCCGGATGTAGCCGTCCAGCTCACGCCGCGGCGGGCTCGATCGAGAAGCGGACGCCGAGCGCGTCGACCGTGCGCGGCGCGGGCACGTCCGCGCCGAGGACGATCTCCGCGGCGACCGGCATCTCGGCGGTGGGCAGCAGCCGGATGGTGTGCGGACCGATGCTCGCCACCGCCAGGTCGGCCACGGCCCACAGCTCGATGCCCAGCTGGGCGTGGTACTCGGCCGCCAGCCCCGGCGGATCGGGCGTGGCGATGTCCAGGCGATGGAGGGTGACCGGCGATCCGATGGGATGGCGGAATGCCCGGCGCTCGGCGAGGGCGGCGTGGCTCCACTCGGCACCGGCGAGCGTGTGGTGGATGAGGAACGGCGGCCGGTCCGGTCCGAGGCGCTCGAACGTGGCGGTGGTCCACGCCACACGCTCGCCGTCCGGGCGCTCGCGCGAGCCGGGCGTCGCCTCGCTGATGGCGCTGTCGTTCGCGCGCAGCTCGGCCACAGTCACCTCCAGCGCGTCGTCGAGCAGCGCGTAGGTGGCAAGGCCGCCGCCCACCTCGAGAGCGCGCAGCGCCGCCGCGCCGATGGGCCGTTCGCGGGCGGCACCGGGATCGTCGACCGCGATGAGCTCGAGGTACGGCTCGCCGAGGAAGGCGATCCGGTTCTCCGTCCCGGCGCCGGGATGGCGGCCGCCGGCGGTGAAGGCCAGGCCCAGGGCCCGCTCGAGCTCGGCGCTGGCGGCGTCCAGGTCCGGGACCGCGATGACGAGGTGGTCGATGCCGCGCAGCATGGACCTGATCCTAGCGCCGCCGGTGGTAGGCTGCGACCGATGGCCCTGGAACGTCCCGCGCCGGGCTCCCACGACCGGAGCGTCCCCTCCGGCACGCTCGAGGAGTCGGCCGCCGCCCTGTTCGAGGCGATGCTCGCCGCCCGCGACGCGGAGGATCGCGGCGGGGACGACGGCACCGCGCTGCGCGGCTTCTACCGGGCGCTCATGAGCGGCATCCTGCTCCTGCCCGTGCCGCCGGACCATGGCGAGGAGGCGAAGGAGGCGCTCGCCAGCGCCGTGAACGACGACGCGGAGGTCGAGATCAGCGTCATGCTCGCCGCCGACGCCGACGGGCAGCCGATCAGCGTCTGCTTCGCGTCCTACGCCGCGCTGTCGGCCTGGGCGCCGCGCGGCACCGCCACGCTGCCGCTGCCCGCCCGCCTGGCGGTGGCGAACATGGCTGCTGCCGGGGCGCCGGCGATCATGGACCCCGCCGGCCCGGTTCCCTACCGCTTCGAGGCCGATGAGCTGGCGGCGCTCGCCGCCGGGCACCTGCCCGGAACCGATGAGCCGGTCTTCGACACTCCGCCGTCCCGCTCCCTGCGCGTGCGCCTGCCCGGGCCCGATGCGCTTCCGCTCGAGGCCTCCCTGGCCGAGGCACTGCGCGGGACCGATGTCGACGCTGCGTGGCTCGTCGAGTCGGAGAGCGACGGACGGCCTCGGCTCCTGCTCGGCCTCCTCGGTGGCGAGGGGGCCAGTGCCACGGTCGACGTGCCGGACGGCACCGACGTGGTCTGGCTCGAGGAGCCGATGCTCGCATCGGTCAGGGCCGTGGCCGAGCCGTTCTACCGCCGCGGCCGATGAGCGGGCTGCTCCGCGTCGCGCGCGACGGTTCGGGCGGCGTGGTGGCCCGCGTCACGCTCACCCGGCCCGAGGTCCGCAACGCGTTCAACGCCGAGCTCATCGGGGAGCTGCACGACGCCTTCGTCGCGCTCGCGGCCGAGCCGGCCGAGGCACTGCGCGCGGTCGTCCTGGCCGGGGAGGGGCCGGCCTTCTCGGCCGGCGCCGACATCGCCTGGCAGCGCGCCGCCCTGCAGCTCTCCCTCGAGGAGAACCGCGCCGACGCCGCCCGCCTCCAGGACATGCTCACGGCCATCGACACCTGCCCGGCGCCGGTCGTGGCCCGCGTCCAGGGCGCTGCGCTCGGCGGCGGGATGGGCCTCTGCGCGGTGGCGGACGTCGTCCTCGCCGCCGCCGACGCCCGCTTCGGGTTCACCGAGGTGAAGCTCGGCATCCTGCCGGCGATCATCAGCCCCTTCGTGCTGGCCCGCATCGGCGAGGGGCAGTCCCGCGCCCTGTTCGTGAGCGGCGAGCGCTTCGACGCCGAGCGCGCGCTGCGCATCGGCCTTGTCCACGAGGTCCTCGCCGACGAGGCGGCGCTCGACGCCCGGGTCGAGGCGGTCGTGACCGAGCTGCTGAGCGCCGGACCGACCGCCGTCCGCGCCGTGAAGGCGCTCATCCGGGCGCGGCGAAAGATGCCCGCGGACGGTTTCGCGGCCCACGCGCTCGACGTGGCCGCCCGGCAACGCGTCTCCGACGAGGGCCAGGAGGGCCTCGGCGCGTTCCTCGACAAGCGCCGACCGGGCTGGGTGGACAGCCTCGACACCTGACCGACCCGGGCGTGGGCCCGCGCGGGGCTCGGTCCGTGCGCCGGTCGAATGCGACAATCGCGACATGGCCGACGACAGCCTCACGCCGCGCCAGGTTGCCGACGAGCTCGGGGTGACGGTGCGCACCGTCCAGCGCTGGGTGGCC
>DATBIK010000083.1:0-13974 GCA_036556985.1 Candidatus Limnocylindria bacterium
CGGGCCCTGTGCTATCGTCGCCGGCGGATACGCGACCACGAGCGAGGCCGCGAGGCCATCGGATCGACCGGCGGGCCGAGGTAGCTCAGTTGGTAGAGCACGGGACTGAAAATCCCGGTGTCGTCAGTTCGATCCTGACCCTCGGCACCACGTTTTCTGGCGCGCATCGGAACAAGCGGGCGGAAGTGGCTCAGTTGGTAGAGCATCACCTTGCCAAGGTGAGGGTCGCGGGTTCGAGTCCCGTCTTCCGCTCCATTTTTGTGCCCCGGACGACTCGGGCGCGGGTGCCATTCCCGCGACCGACCTGCTAGCCTCGTGGCGCCAGCGGTGCCCCGTCGTCTAGTGGCAGGACAGCGGACTTTGGATCCGTTAACGGTCGTTCGAATCGACCCGGGGCAGCCAGCCGCGCGCGGCTGAGGTTCGGGGCGACGTGCCCGAGTGGTTCAGGGAGCGGTCTGCAAAACCGCGTACACGGGTTCGATTCCCGTCGTCGCCTCCATCCTTCCTCGCGGACCTTCTCGCCGTGGCGCTGCTCCTCACGGGCTGCCAGGCCCCAACCAGCCCGTCGCCGCCGGCCGTGCTGCGCCCCGGCGAGGTGGCCGAGAACTCGTGCGAGACGGCCGTGGTGGCGCGCGCCGAGCGCGTGCGCGACCAGGGGCCAGCCGGCGCGGAGCAGCTCGAGGCCGACATCTTCTCGACCTGCACGTACGCCGAATTCCGGGCCGCGAACGCGAAGATGGCCGATGGATATCGGTACCCGGGCGACGGGCGCTCGTACGTCGGCCGCAACTGCCTGCGCGTGTTCGCCCCGTACCGCGGTTCTCGCCTGTGCCAGACCCGCTGAGGTGCTACGTCTCGGGACCGCGCCGAACCTCCCAGATCCGCGACGCGTGGCAGGAGTGCTCGCCCCCGGCGAAGTGGCGCGGGTGATCAGCAACGAGCTGGTTGAGGCGGGTGTCCGCCCTCGTCACCAGCCAATCGACGTCGTGCCGCCGCAGATAGGCCTGTAGCTGCCCGATCGAGTCCGCGTCGCCCGGAGGAGGCTGGACCAGCGTCCGGTCCAGCTTGGCACCGACCACCGCGTGCGGGACGAAGATGGCATGCGCCACGGCCACGCGCGCCCCCGGTGGGATCTGTTCCATCCTCTTGCAGACGTCCCGCAGCACGACCTCCGTTCGCTCCTCCTGATCTCCCGTGAACACGAGGCCGACGTATGCCGCGAAGCGCTCTCCGCCGCCGGTCGGCAGGTCAAGGCGTATGTTCGGGAGGGCGTTCGCCAGCACGACGGAGATCCCGGCCACGCCCACGAGCACGAGCCCGGCCGCCGTCCGAAGGGTCGACCCCATTCGGTCGAGGGCCAGGGCCGCGACTGCCCACCCGACGGCCGGCAGGAAGAGCGTGTATCGCGCGTACCACGGGCTGTAGAGGAGCGCGATGCCGAGCGTGACCGGCACCACGACGAAGACGAGGGGCTTCACGCGTCGGCGCCGCAGGAGCAGACCGATGCCAACCGCGGCGAGCGCGATGCCGGCCGGCCACGCATGGCCGAACCCACCGGGACGAACGTTGTACAGGTACTCGGACAGCTGCCAGTCGTGGATCCACGAGGCCACGATGCGGCCGATCCCGTCGAGCTCCGCCAGGGCATCGGGCAGCGGCGGCGCGCCGTACTCCCCGGACTCGAGGCCTGGGAACGGTCCGAACCCAACCGGGTAGAGCGGGTTGCCGTGGATGACGAGGTTGCGGATGTACCATGCCAGGCCGAGGAGGACCAGCGGCGCCAAGACCCCAAGGCCGACCGCCAGGGGCTGCCACCACCTGCCGCCGCGGCGAGCCGCGCCCGCAAGCCGCCACAGCGTGACCGCGCCCACCGCGCCGAGGATGGGCCCGATGAGGACGAGCCCGCTGCCTTTGATCCCGAGGGCGAGCCCGGCCGCGATCCCGAGGAGGAGCCCGGCCGACGTCGACCCGTCATGGCGCAGGATGCGCAGCCCGAGCCACCAGGCCGCGACGACCGCCGCGGCGAATCCCGGGTCCGGGTAGCTGGTCCCGGCCAGCGCCAGCCACGCCGGCGTCATGCCGAGCAGCAGCCCCGCCAGCGTTGCCGTGCGCGCGGAGGCGCCGAGCTCCCGCGCCAGCCCGGCACAGGCGACGATCGCCAGCGGGAGGGGCACGAGCCCGGTGAGCCCCGCCAGGCGATCGGAGTGGGTGAAGGTCATGAACCACGCGGTCAGAAGCTCCCCGGTTGCCGGCCACCCATCGGTCCAGACGTTCTGCGAGACGCGCACGATCGCTTCCGACTGGACCCATACGTCGGCGAGGACCAGGTGGTACTGCCAGCCGAGGACGTCCACCACGGGGAGGCGGAAGACGAGGAACGCCCGCCACGCGAGCGCGAGACCGACGAAGACGAGGCCGGCCGCGATCGGCGGCCACCCGGCGAGCCGCCGCAGCGACGCAGCTGCGGCGCGGAGCCGCTCCGGGATGGTCGGCAGCGATCCCGACCGCCAGGCCGCCAGCATGCCGCCCAGCCCGAAGCAGAGAGCGAGCGCGGCGAGCGTGAACGGCGTGAGGTCGGCGATCACCGCACCCGCGAAGCCGACGATGCCGACGCAGGCACCCCAGGCCAGGAGGCCGATGGCGGCGAGCGTGAACAGGGTTCCCCGCGCGCGCATCGCCAGGCCGAACCCCGCCGCCCCTACGAGGATCGCCGTGCTGGAAAGCGCGAGAAGCAGCAACTCGGACACCCCCTCCGTCAGCAGGCTAGCATCCCTGCCCGGGCCCGCGGCCGGCCATGGTGGCCGCACGGCACGCGTGGCATGATCTCCAGCAGCCGGGCCGGAGTGGCGAAATGGCAGACGCGGCCGGCTTAAACCCGGCGGCCCCGCGAGGGGCGTGGGGGTTCGAATCCCTCCTCCGGCACCACCGCCGCCTCAGCGGCCGTCGGTCAGCGACGTCCGAACAGGCCGCGCCGCTTCGGGGACGCGCTCGCGGCCGCCTTCGGCTCGTTCGGGATGCCGACCACCGCCTGGGCTAGCCGATGCATGGCCAGCGCCACCGGCGTCCCCGGGCGGCTCGTCACGACCGGCACGCCCTCGTTCACAGCGCGGATCATCTCGACCTCGGTGTAGGGGATCTCCGCGGCAGGCTTCGAGCGAAGCAGGTTTTCGAGGTCGCGGGTTTTCAGCAGCTCCTTGGGGAAGATGTGGTTCACGATGAAGAGCGTGCGCGCTTGGAGCGTCGAGGTCTCTGCAAGGAACCCGAGGAGGAGGCTCATGGCGCGTAGCGCGGCAATCTCCGGGAAGATCACGAAGGCGTGATTGGTGGCCTGCTCGAGCATCCACACGCTGCGCGGGTCGAGCCGCGACCCGCCGTCGACGACGATGTGGTCGAAGCGCGGCCGCAGCGTGTTCACGGCGCGCTCGAGATTCTCGACGGTCACCCGGAACTCGGCGTCCGGGTGGGCCGGCGCGGCGAGGACGTGGAGGCCGGAGCTGTGCTGCGTCAGGTAGCTCGCCGCGATCTCCGGGTCGCCGAGGGCCTGCTCATCGCTCGTCAGGCCCGCGAGGTCGAATCGGGGCGTCAGGTTCAGGTGCGTGGCCACCTGCCCGAACTGGAGGTCGAGGTCGACGAGGAGGACCTTCGCTCCGGTGCCCTGCCCGGTGCCGACCCCGCCGGCAAGGATGATCGCCGTGTTCACCGCGAGGGTGGTCGTTCCCACGCCGCCTTTCGGGGAGAAGAAGGTCGTGATCTCGCCGGTCGGCATCTCGCCGCGCGTCGTCTGCGGGCGCACCCGACCGGCCCGGATGAGGAGCGCCTCGACCCGGGCATCGAGCTCGCTGCGCGCGAAACCAGCGGTGATGACGTCGTCGGCGCCCGCCTCCAAGAACGCGATGCGGGCCTCGACGTCACCGGCAGGGGCCACCACCAGGACCGGGGTTGGGACCGCCGCGGCGGTGCGCAGGCGCCCGATCGCACCGCTGACCGCCAGCCCCTCGGCGATGACGAGGTCGTAGCCGGCGTCGCGCAGGGCAGCCGTCGCTTCGGCGGGCGAGTGAACGCTCTGCGTCGCGTATCCCGCGTTCGCCAGCTGCGCTTCCAGCTCCGAACGGAGGTCGTCGGATGGCGCGCAGATCAGGATCGGATTGGCTGGCATGCTCACCCCGGCGGTGTTCTGAGCGTGAGTATAGACGCGCTCGACCGCGTTGCCAGAAGGGCACCCGGGACGTATACTTCGCGGGCGCCTCCGACGCCCGGAGGCGGTTCGCATGTCTTGGGCTCCTTTCTGCCGCACCGAACGCCGAGCCGATGCCGGCGGTGCCGCAAGCCCATAGAGAGGAGGAGAACCGGCCTATGCGCCGATACGAGCTGATGCTGCTCTTCCGGCCCGACCTGGAGGACGACAAGCTCCAGTCCGCGGTCGAGAAGGTCACCCGCGCCATCGTGAACGCCGGTGGCGCCCTCACGAAGGTCTCGCCATGGGGCAAGCGCCGCCTTGCCTACGAGATCCAGCACTTCCGGGAGGCGAGCTACTTCCTGCTCCACTTCGACATCGCGCCCGCCCAGATCCGCGAGCTGGAGCGCGGTCTGCTCATCAGCGAGGAGGTCCTTCGCCACCTCGTGACGGTCCTCGAGGATCGCGGCGAGATGTCCGAGGAGGATCTTCCCCCGGCCGCCGTCCCGGCCGCCGAGCGGGAGGACGACGATGCCGCCGAGGCCGCCGACAGGACCGAGGCCGCCGACAGCGCCGAGGCTCCCGCCGGTGAGCAACCGCAGGCCGAGCAGGCCGAGGCGACGAGCGAGGAAGAGGAGACAGCCGCCGAGGAATTGCCCGAGACCGAGCCGGTCGAGGCGCAGGAGGTTCGATCGTGACCCTGAACAAGATGATGATCATCGGCAACCTGGGCGCGGATCCGGAGCTGCGATACACCCCGAGCGGCAAGGCCGTCGCCGAGCTGCGCGTGGCCGTGAACGACCGCAGCCGCGGACCGGACGGGGAATGGCAGGAAGAGACCCAGTGGTTCCGCGTGGAGCTGTGGGAGCAGGCGGCCGAGCGCGCTGCCGAGCGCCTGCGCAAGGGCCACAAGGTCTTCGCCGAGGGCGCCCTGCGCGCGCGCGAGTGGGAGGGCAAGGACGGGCAGAAGCGCACCTCGCTCGAGATCCGCTTCGCCCGCGTCCAGTCCCTCGAACGCCGCGACCCATCCGAGGGTGGGTACGGCGGCTCCTTCTCCGAGAACGCCAGCCCGGTGGGGCCCGGCGGCGAGCCGGTGGCACGCCCCCGCGGCGCCGGCGAGGCCCAGCCCGCCCGCAGCACCGAGTCGATCGACGTCGACGACATCCCGTTCTGAGGTAGCCAGCTGACCGATGCCAAGCCCACGTTCCCGCCGTGAGACGGCGGACTACTACCGCGACCGGCGTCGCCGCAAGGTCTGCAACTTCTGCGTCGACAAGGCCGAGTCGATCGACTACAAGGAGGTCAACCGACTTCGCCGCTACCTGAGCGAGCGGGCGAAGATCGAGCCGCGCCGGAAGACCGGTACGTGCGCTCGGCACCAGCGCATGCTGACCGTCGCGCTGAAGCGGGCGCGCCAGGTGGCGCTGCTCCCGTACGCGCCCCAGCACCTCCGTCCCTGACCCGCTGATCGGCGGTGGATCTCGTCCTGCTCATCGGGTCGCTGGCGGTCATCCTCGTCGCGGCCGAGCTGTTCACGAACGGCATCGAGTGGTTCGGGCATAAGCTGAACCTGGCCGAAGGGGCGGTCGGCAGCGTGCTGGCCGCCGTGGCCACCGCCATGCCCGAGACGCTCATCCCGGTCATCGCCATCCTGGGGCCGGTGATCATGGGCGGCACCGCCACCGAGGGGGCCCAGGCCGTGGGTGTCGGGGCCATCCTGGGCGCGCCGTTCATGCTCTCCACGCTGGCCATGTTCGTGACCGGCACGGCGATCGTCATCTTCGCCCGCCGTGGGCGCCGCACGACCGGCATGCGGGTGAACATCGGGGTGCTCGGGCGCGACGTCGGCTTCTTCGTGGTGGGGTACGGCATCGCCATCGGCACCGCCTTCCTTCCACAGGAGCTCGCCTGGCTGAAGTGGGTCGCTGCGGTTGCCCTGTTCGTCATCTACGCCGTCTACGTCCGGCTGCACTTCAGCGACGAGGCCGAGGAGAGCGACGGCGAGGATCTCAACCGGCTCCACATCACCCGGGTGACCGGCCGGCCGAGCGGGTCCGCGGCGCCTTCGCCGCCCACGGCAGCTGCGCCCGAGCGCGACGACATCGAGGTCGACATCTTCCCGGGCGACGTCTCGCTCATCGGGCACGAGCCGCCGATGTCGCTGATCGTGACCCAGGTCGTCATCGCCCTCGGCCTCATCATCGTGGGCGCCCAGGTCTTCGTCGGCGCGGTCGAGCACCTCTCGACGCAGATCGGGCTGGACCCGACCATCCTCGCGCTCATCATCGCGCCGATCGCCACCGAGCTGCCCGAGAAGTTCAACAGCGTGCTCTGGGTCCGCAACGGAAAGGACACCCTGGCGATGGGCAACATCACCGGCGCCATGGTCTTCCAGAGCTGCCTACCGACCGTCCTCGGCCTGCTGTTCACGAGCTGGGCCTTCACGCCCCAGAGCGCGATCACGTTCGCCTCGGCGGGCGTCGCCTTCGTGGCCACCATCCTCATCTTCGGGAACATGCTGCGCACCGGACGATTGTCGGCGTGGACGCTGCTCATCGGCGGCCCGCTCTACCTCATCTACGTCTACCTCGCCCTCTTCACGCCACTCGGCGCGGCGGCCCCGCCCATCCACTGATTCCGCAACTTCCGGACGCTCCAGGGCGTCCGGGCGGCGGGCGCGGGTATACTTCTTGCGTCGGCGGATGACCGCCGGCACCGCGCCGGAAGCGTGGCTGCCGCAACGAGGAGAGAACCTTCGTGCTCAAGCAGGAAACTTCCAAGCCCTCCACGCCGGCGGAGACGACGCCGGCGCTGTGGGCGTTCTTCCGCGGCGAGCTCGTCCCGCTCGCCGACGCTCGGGTGAGCGTCATGACCCATGCGTTCAACTACGGCACCGCCGTCTTCGAGGGGATCCGCGCCTACTGGAACGCCGACGAGCAGCAGCTGTTCGCGCTCGATCTCGTCCAGCACTACGAGCGGCTCAAGGCATCGGCCCGGATGCTGATGATGGAGATCCCGTACAGCCCGGAGGAGCTGGCTGCGCATACCGTGGAGATGCTGCGCCGCGATGGGCTGCGCGAGGACGTCTACGTCCGCCCCATCGTCTACAAGTCGAGCGAGACGATCGGCGTCCGGCTCCACAACCTGGATGCCGACATCGTCATCTTCGGCATTCCCTTCGGCCAGTACATCGACACCGAGGGCGGCATCCGCGCCCAGGTCTCGACCTGGCGCCGGACCGATGACAACGCGATCCCGGCCCGCGGCAAGATCACCGGCGCGTACGTGAACGGGGCCCTCGCCAAGTCCGAGGCGCAGCTCAACGGGTACGACGAGGCGATCGTGCTCACCCAGGACGGCCACGTCAGCGAGGGTAGCGCGGAGAACCTGTTCATCGTGAAGGGCGGCAAGCTGATCACGCCGGCGGTGACCGACAACATCTTGGAGGGAATCACCCGCCGGCGCATGATGCAGCTTGCCCGCGAGCGGCTGGAGGTGGCGAGCGAGGAGCGGACGATCGACCGCACCGAGCTGTACGCCGCGGACGAGGTGTTCCTGTGCGGCACGGGGGCGCAGATCTCGCCGGTCGTCGAGATCGATCGGCGCAAGATCGGCAACGGGCGGCCGGGCCCGATCACGCGACAGCTGCACGACGTGTACTTCGGCGCGGTGCGCGGGCGCGAGGAAGCCTACCGAGACTGGCTGACCCCGGTCTACTGACGGGGGCCATGACCGACGGTCGCGGATGTGCCGCGGCCGTCGCGACCCGGACGAGGGCACATGTCCGAGCCGCGTGAGATCGACGACCATCGCTGGCTGCAGCGGGCGCTCGAGATGGTGCCCGGCATCATCAGCTGGGCGATCATCATCGGGCCGATCTGGCTGAGCGTCAGCTATCCGTGGCTCGTCGCCTACTTCGTCCTGAGCTTCGACTTCTACTGGCTGTGTCGCTCGATCTGGTTCGGGTCGGCGGTCGTCATCGGCTTCCGGCGCATCGGCCGGGTGCTGGCGGTCGACTGGGCGCATCGCCTCGACCAGCTCGACGACCTGGATCGCCACCGAGAGGAGGTCCTCCGTCGGCTCGCCGGCACGGGGCGACCGGCTGGTGCTCTCGGCCTCGCGGCCGGGACGGCGGCCCCGGACCGCGGTGAGCGCCGTCGCCTCGAGGAGGAGCTCCGCGCGCTCGACACGGCGCGCGCGCTCGACGGCGACGTCCCGGACTGGCGCGACTACACCCACCTGGCCCTCATCCCGACCTACACCGAGCCCCTCGATAAGCTGCGCGAGACGGTGCGCGCCCTGGCCCGCGCCGAGTGGCCGAAGGATCGGAAGATCTGCGCGATCATCACGCGCGAGACGGACCTGCCGGGGCGGGACAACGTCGCCACCCTGCGCGAGGAGTTCGGCGACGCGTTCGCGCAGTTCATCCACATCCTCGACCCGCTCGAGCCGGGGATCGTGGTCGGCAAGAGCAGCGCCATGGCCTGGGGCGGCCGCTACCTGTGGCGCATGCTCGTGCGCGGCCAGGGCATGGACCCGCGCAAGCTCATCGTCACCGACCTCGACGCGGACTACCGCGTCCATCCCCAGTACTTCACCTACCTGACCTGGACGCACGTCACCGACCCGAACCGCGAGACGCAGCTCTACCAGCCGATCCCGTACCTCCACAACAACATCTGGCAGGCGCCGGCGTTCCAGCGCCTCTTCGCCGCGGTGCTCACCCAGCTCCAGATGTGGCGCAGCGTCCTGCCCGAGAAGCTCCAGAGCTTCGGCAGCTACTCGGCCACCCTCCACCTCGTCCACGACATCGGCTACTGGGCCACCGACGCCATCCCCGAGGACAGCCGCTTCTACTGGAAGAGCTACTTCCGCTACGGCGACGCCTTCCGCGCGGTCCCGCTCTTCATCCCGATCTACGGGGACGCGGTCCGCGCCAAGACGTACTGGCGCTCGATGGCGCAGCAATACACCCAGGTCCGCCGATGGGCGTGGGGCGTCACCGACATCCCGTTCGTCATCGACAAGGCTCTCCGACACGCTGAGATCCCGCTGACGTCACGCGTCTGGCGTCTCATCAACCTGTTCGGTGAGCACATCAACTGGGCGATCGCCCCGTTCGTGCTCATGTTCGGCGCGGCGCTGCCGCTGCTCATCAACCCCGCCTTCGGCGAGACGACACTTGGTCAGAACCTGCCGATCTACGCTTCGACCATGCTCACCGCGGGCCTCGTGGTACTCGTCATCCTCGTGGTCGTGGAGCTTCGCATCGTCCCGCCCCGGCCGAAGGAGTGGGGGCCGTTCCAGCGCTTCCTCAGCTACGCGCAATGGGTCGCCCTGCCGTTGGTTGGCATCATCTTCAGCTGCCTGCCGGCGCTCGACGCCCAGACGCGGCTGCTCACCGGCCGCTACCTCGAGTACCGGGTCACCGAGAAGGCCTGACCGATGCTGGACGATTCGGTCGTCGCCATCGCGCGGATCCCGCTCGCGCGGGCCCCGTTGCGCATCCTGCTGGCGCCGATCGTGCTCGCCGTGGTCGGCCTCGGCATCGGCGTGGTCGGCTGGCTCGTCGCGGCCGGGGACGTCGTCCGCTGGTCGGCGCTCGCGCTCGCCGCCGCCGCCGTTGCCGGCGCGGTGCTGCTCGGCATGCGCATGCTTTCGGTTGGGCTGGAGGTCGAGGTCTCGACTTTGCGGGTGCGTCGCCTCGGGGCGGACCTTCGCTTCACCCTGGTGCGCGGCGCGGTGACCCGCATCCCGCTCAGCGGGGAGGGCGCGGCGCGGGTCCGGCAGCGGCTCGGGCCGTTCGGCTGGGGGGCGGGCAGCGCCACCCTGCGCGGCGAGGAGAGGATCCACACCGTGCGCCTGGCGCCGACCCGCTCGCTCATCCTCGTGCCGACCGACGCGGGCCGGGTCGCCATCGCCGCGGCGTCGGAGGAGCAGCTCATCGCGGCGCTCGGCGCAGCGGCGCGCGTCCAGCAGCGGCTCGACCAGGTCGCGGCCAGGGCGCGCTCGCTGCCGATCGACCGCCTCGTGGAGGAGCCGCCCCCGGTGGTCGCGCCGCTGCCACCCGTGCCGGACCACGGGCGGGTGCTCACCGGTATCGAGCGCGTGCAGCTCGAGCAGCGGCTCGCCGCCGAGCGCGCGGCTGCGATCGCGGCAGCGGAGGCGGAACGGCAGCTCGCCGCGGAGGAGGCGGCTCGCGCGGCGGCCGAAGCGGAGCAGCGCGCCGCGATGGCAGCCCTGGTCACCCCGGAGCGCCCCGCCCGCGCGCAGCGCCCGACGTTGCGGCGCCCGATGCTCCAGCGCCCGAAGTTCCGCCGACCGGCCATCACGCGACCGCGCCTCGCCCTGCCCGAGCTCGGGCACCTGCCGCAGGAGGCCGCGGCGCGCTACCTGGTGGTCGTCGTCCCGCTCCTGCTCGCCACGGTGGTGTGGGCCTACGCCACCGTCTCGGGCCGCCTCGACCTGGCCGAGGACGAGGCGCGCCTGGTGGGCCTCACCCTCGCCCTGGTGGGGCCGGCGGCCGCGATCGGCGCGCTCGTGGCGCGAACCTGGTTCCCGCGCCTCCTCGGGCTCGTGGCGGTGAGCTCGGTGTGCGCGCTCGTCCTGGCCGGACGCGCGCTCCTGGCCTGAGCGTCGAATTGACACCGGGGCGGACGCGCTGCGACCATCGCCGGCACAACCGAAGACGGCGATGACGGAGCCAGCGCCCCGTCGCGCATCGGTCCAGAGCGAGCCCGGTACGGTGGAAGCGGGTGGTCCGGAGGCGTGGGCGATCCCTCCCGAGCCGGAGGCGCCAAGCGGCCTTGGCCGTGGGTAACGCCTCCCGGGTCCGCCACCCGATAGCCGAGGGCGGCGCCATCGGTCCCGTGCGAACGGTGACCCGTGGCGCGACGAGTGGGCCGATGGGAACATCGGTCAAGCGCGGGTGGTACCGCGGGACGCCATGGTGGCGCTCCCGTCCCGGAAGTGATCCGGGACGGGATTTTTCATGTGGAGCGTGTCGTGTTCAAGCCGGTGCCGAGCAAGCTGGACCTGCCAGCCCTGGAGCTGGAGCAGATAGAGGTGTGGCGCGAGCGCCAGACCATGGCGCGCTACCTGGCGCGCAACGCGGCGTCCGAACGGCGCTACTCGTTCCTGGACGGGCCGATCACCGCGAACAACCCGATGGGCGTGCACCACGCCTGGGGCCGCACGTACAAGGACCTCTACCAGCGCTACCACACCATGCTCGGCGAGCGGCAGCGCTACCAGAACGGATTCGACTGCCAAGGGCTGTGGATCGAGGTCGAGGCCGAAAAGGAGCTCGGCTTCACGAACAAGCGCGACATCGAGCGCTACGGGATCGATCGCTTCGTCGATTTCTGCAAGGCGCGCGTCGCGAAGTTCGCCGACCGCATCACCGAGCAGTCCATCCGGCTCGCGATGTGGATGGACTGGGACCACAGCTACTACACCAACTCGGACGAGAACAACTACACGATCTGGGCCTTCCTCGCCGAGTGTCATCGCCGCGGCCTCGTCTACCGCGGCCACGACGTCATGCCCTGGTGCCCGCGCTGCGGCACGGGCCTGTCGAACCAGGAGCTCGCGACCGAGGGCTATCGCGAGCTCAGCCACCTGTCGCTGACGATCCGGCTGCCGCTGACCACGCCGGGGCGCGAGGGAGAGGATCTCCTCGTCTGGACCACGACGCCCTGGACCCTGTCGTCGAACGTCGCCGCCGCGGTGCACCCTGAACTGACCTACGCGCTCGTCGAGGGCGCCGACGGCCGGACCTGGTGGCTCAGCGCGGGATCTCGGGCGCGCGTGGCCCCCGAGGCGAAGGTCATCCGCGAGGCGCCCGGTGCCGAGCTCGTCGGCCTGGCCTACGCCGGGCCCTTCGACGAGCTGCCTGCGGCGTCCGGCGTCGAGCACCGCATCATCGAGTGGGACGAGGTCTCCGACGCGGAGGGGACCGGCATCGTCCACATCGCCCCCGGCTGCGGGCAGGAGGACTTCGCGCTGGCCCGGAAGTACGACCTGGCCGTCATCGATCCGATCGACGAGTTCGGCGTCTTCCGCGATGGCTTCGGCTGGCAGTCCGGCCGATACGCCGGCGCCGACGACCCGAGCGGCGCCGACCTGGCCCGTGAGGTGGGGGAGGACCTCGAACGCAAGGGCCTGCTCGTCTCCGGGGAGCAGTTCCGCCACTCGTACCCGGTCTGCTGGCGCTGCGGCACGCAGGTCGTCTTCCGCCTCGTCGACGAGTGGTTCATCGCCATGGACCCGCTGCGCGAGGCGCTGAGCGACGCGACCCGCACGGTGACCTGGCTGCCGCCGGGGATCGGCCTCGAGGAGCGCGAGCTCGACTGGCTGCGGAACATGGCCGACTGGATGATCAGCAAGAAGCGCTACTACGGGCTGGCCCTGCCGATCTGGGAGTGCACCGACTGCGACGCGTGGGAAGTCATCGGCTCGCACGAGGAGCTGGCCGAGCGCGCGGTTGCCGGCTGGGAGGAGTTCGAGGGCCACTCGCCGCACCGGCCCTGGATCGACGCGGTCGAGATCGCCTGCGGATCATGCGGCGGGCGTGCGCGGAGGACGACCGACGTCGGCAACCCGTGGCTCGACGCGGGCATCGTGGGCCTGTCCACGATGGGCTGGAACAGCGACCGCGACGAGTGGGCGCGCTGGTACCCGGCCGACTTCATCACCGAGTCGTTCCCCGGCCAGTTCCGCAACTGGTTCTACGCGCTCCTCACCGAGTGCACGGTGATGACCGGCGAGGCACCGATGCGGACGCTGTTCGGCTATGCCCTGCTCCGCGACGAGCACGGCGAGGAGATGCACAAGTCGAAGGGCAACGCGATCTGGTTCGACGACGCGGCGGCCGAGATCGGCGCCGATGTCATGCGCTGGATGTTCAGCGCCACGAACCCGGCCACGAACATGAACTTCGGCTACCACCTCGCCCACGAGGAGGTGCGCCGCTTCTTCCTGCCGCTGTGGAACACCTACGGCTTCTTCGTCACCTACGCGCGCCTGGACGGCTGGACGCCGGACGGGACCGATGGAGCGGCCGCCGCCCGGACGCTGCTCGACCGCTGGATCCTGTCGCGGCTCGACGGCCTGGTGACAGAGGTGCGCGACGCCCTCGACGGCTACGACGCGGCCCGCGCGACCCGCGCGATCGAGGCCTTCGTCGACGAGCTGTCGAACTGGTACGTGCGCCGCAACCGGCGCCGCTTCTGGAAGGGGGAGCTCGACAACGACAAGCGTGCGGCCTTTGCCACCCTGCACCACGTCCTCGTCGACCTGACCCGGCTGCTCGCCCCGTTCGTACCGCACCTCGCCGACGCGCTGTGGTCGAACCTCGTCGTGGCCGTCGACCCCACCGCGCCGGACAGCGTTCACCTCGCCGACTTCCCGGAGGCCCGGCCGGAGCTCCGCGAGGGATCGGTGGAGGCCTCGGTCGAGCTCGCGCGCCGGGTCGTGGCCCTCGGCCGCACCGCGCGCGCGGCCTCCGGCCTGCGGACCCGCCAGCCGCTGGCCGGGCTGCGGGTCAAGCTGCCGGCCGCGGCGGCCGGGACGCTGAGCGCCGACCCCGGCGTCGACGCCGAGCTCGTCGCGCAGGTGCTCGACGAGCTGAACGTCAAGGCGCTCGCCATCCTCGACGACGAGTCGGCGATGGTCGAGCGGTCGCTGTACCCGCTCCTGCCGGTGATCGGGCCGCGGCGCGGCAAGGAGGTCGGGGCGATCATGGCCGGGGCACGGTCCGGGGCCTGGACGCTGCTCGACGACGGCCGGGTCGAGGTGGC
>DATBIK010000084.1:0-8426 GCA_036556985.1 Candidatus Limnocylindria bacterium
CTCCGTGAGCGATGACTTCCGCCACCGCACGTCCGTCCAGGTCCGCTTCCGCGACATCGACGCCTTCGGCCACGTGAACAACGCCGTCGTCTCGTCGTACGTGGAGCAGGCGCGGGTCACGTACCTGCGCGAAGTCCTGGACCTCGATCCCATCGGCCCGGAGGACCGCATGCCGCTCATCCTGGCCATGATCCAGGTCGAGTACCTCTCGCCCATCTTCCTGGAGGACCGCCTCGACATCGGCTCGCGGGTGGACTGGGTCGGGAACACGAGCATTGGCATGTCGCACCAGCTCAGGGCCGAGGGCGGGCGCGACCTGGCACGGTCGTCATCGGTCCTGGTCACCTACGACTACGCGCAGGCACGGCCGATGCCGGTGCCGGACGACTGGCGCACGGCGCTGCGGACTCACGAAGGCCGCTCGCTGGAGCGCCCGCAACAGGGAGTGCAATGACCGACGACCGACGCTACGACCTCCTCATCCTGGGGGGCGGCATGAGCTACGTGGGCGCCATCCGCGCCGCGCAGCTGGGGATGAAGGTGGGTCTCATCGAGCGCGACGCGCTGGGCGGCACGTGCCTGAACCGGGGCTGCATCCCCTCGAAGGCGCTCCTCGAGACCGCCGATCTGCTGCACCGCGTCACGGTGCAGGGCGCCGAGTTCGGCCTCGCCGGCAGCGACGGGGTCTCCCTCGACTACGGCCCGCTCGGGAAGCGGCGCGACGCGGTCGTCGACAAGCACGTGAAGGGCGTCGAGTTCCTCATGAAGAAGAACGGGATCGACGTCATCCGCGGCCACGGCGTGCTCACCGGCCCCACCAGCGTGAAGGTCTCCGGCGGCGAGGCCGGCGATGTGGAGGTCAGCGGCAGCGACCTCATCGTGGCCACCGGTTCCGCGCCGCGCGCGCTCCCCGGCCTCGAGCCGGACGGCGAGCGGATCATCACCAGCGACGAGGCGCTCAAGCGCGACGACGTCCCCGGCCGGGTCACGATCGTCGGCTCGGGGGCCATCGGCGTCGAGTGGGCGAGCATGTACGCCGACTTCGGCGCCGAGGTCACCGTGGTCGAGTTCCTCGACCGGGTCGTCCCGCTCGAGGACGCCGACGTCAGCAAGGAGCTCAACCGGGTCTTCCGCAAGCGCGGGATCACGATCCACACCGGCTCGACCATCGACACCGACTCGATCCAGCGCACCGATGCCGGCCTGCGTTTCGCGGTGAAGGCCAACGACGGCGACAAGCGGACCGATGTGGAGGCGGACGTGATCCTGGTGGCGGTCGGGCGCAGGCCGCTGACCGAGGGCATCGGCCTGGAGGAGATCGGCGGCCTGGAGCTCGATCGCGGCTACGTGAAGGTCGACGAGTTCATGCGCACCGGCGTCGAGCACCTGTACGCCATCGGCGACATCGTGCCCGGCTTCGCGCTCGCGCACGTGGCCGCCCACGAGAGCGTCGTGGCCGTCGAGACGATCGCGGGCAGGCACCCCGAGCCGGTGAACATGCAGCTCATGCCGCGCGTCACCTTCTGCCGGCCGCAGATCGCCAGCGTGGGCATGACCGAGGCCGAGGCAGCCGAGGCCGGCCGCGAGGTGAAGGTCGGCTCCTTCCCGTTCCGGGCACTCGGCAAGGCAACGATCGTTGGCGAGATCGACGGGTTCGCGAAGATCGTGGCCGATGCCGCCAGCGGCCGGATCCTCGGCGCGCACATCATCGGTCCGCACGCGGGCGACCTCCTGCCGGAGCCGGTCTTCGCCATGCTGGCGGAGGGCACCGCGGAGGAGATCGCGATGTCGGTCCACGCCCACCCCACGCTTCCCGAAGTCCTCGTCGAGGCCGCCCTGGCGGTCGACGGCGCGGCGGTCCACGTCTAGGAGGGCAGCAACGACCATGGCACAGACCCAGGCCAGGGCGCGGCACGTCGAGCTCGGGCTGTCGGACGACGACGTGCGCGACATGTACCGGGCCATGCTCCTGGCACGCGCCGTCGACGAGCGGATGTGGCTCATGCAGCGCGCCGGCAAGATCGCCTTCATCATTTCCGGCCAGGGGCACGAGGGCGCGCAGGTGGCCACCGCCTGGCCGATGCGCCGCAACCAGGACTGGCTGGCGCCGTACTACCGCAGCATTGCCTCGACCATCGCCTTCGGGATGAGCGCCGAGGACATCATCACCGCCCACCTGGCGAAGGGTGACGATGTCTCGTCGGGCGGCCGCCAGATGCCCGGCCATTACGGCGGCGCGCCGTACAACATCGTCAGCCTCTCTTCGCCGGTCGGCACCCAGGTGCTCCACGCGGTCGGCATCGCCATGGGCGCGTGGGTCCGCGGGGACGACGTGGTGGCCATGACCTCGTACGGCGAGGGGACCGCGAACCAGGGCGAGGTGCACGAGGCCATGAACTTCGCCGGCGTCCACAAGCTGCCGGTCATCTTCGTGTGCGAGAACAACGGCTACGCCATCAGCGTCCCGCTCGCGAAGCAGGTCGGCGGCGGCAGCGTCGCGGCCCGTGCCCAGGGCTACGGCTTCCCGGGCGTCACCGTCGACGGGTCCGACCCGCTGGCCTGCTACGCGGCGGCGAAGGAGGCGCACGAGCGCGCCCGCCGTGGCGAGGGGCCGACGCTCATCGAGGCGCGCGTCGTGCGCCTGACGAGCCACTCCTCGGACGACGACCAGCGCCGCTACCGAGACCCGGGCGAGGTCGAGGCCCTGAAGCAGCAGGACCCGCTCGTCGGGTTCGCGCGGCAGCTTCGCGAGCTGGGGCTCCTCGACGACGAGGCCGACGAGCGGCTCCGATCCGAGGCGAAGGCCGAGGTCAACGAGGCCTCGCGCCGGGCGGAGGCGCGTCCGGAGCCGGACGTTGCCACGGCCGGCCGCCACGTCTACGCCGACGCGGAGGTGAGCGCCTGATGGCCGAGATGAACATCCTCGAGGCGATCCGCACCGGCATGGACGAGGAGATGGAGCGCGACGAGCGGGTCATGGTCCTCGGCGAGGACGTCGGCAAGAAGGGCGGCGTCTTCGGCGCCACCGAAGGCCTGTTCGCGAAGTACGGCGAGAAGCGGGTGCTCGACACGCCGCTCACCGAGGGGATGATCGCGGGCGCCGCGGCGGGTGCCGCGATCTACGGCCTGCGGCCCATCGCCGAGATGCAGTTCGCCGACTTCGTGTACCCCGCCTTCAACCAGATCGTGTCCGAGATCAGCCGCATGCGGTACCGATCCAACGGCACCTTCGAGCTGCCGATGGTCATCCGCATGCCGTACGGCGGCGGCGTCCACGGCGCGCTGTACCACTCCCAGTCGAACGAGGCCTACTTCACCGCCACGGTGGGCCTCAAGGTGGTCGCGCCGGGCACGCCGGCCGACGCCAAGGGCCTGCTCAAGGCATCGGTCCGCGACCCGGACCCGGTCATGTTCTTCGAGCACAAGAAGACGTACCGCCTGTTCAAAGCCGATGTCCCCGACGGCGACCACGTGGTCCCCATCGGCTCCGCCGACGTCGCACGCGAGGGGAAGGACCTGTCGATCTTCTGCTACGGCTACATGCGCCTCTGCGCCCTGGAGGCGGCCGAGACGCTCGCCCGCGAGGACGGGGTGGAGGCCGAGGTCGTCGACTTGCGCACGCTGCGGCCGCTCGATGTGCAGACCGTGCTCGGGTCGGTCGAGAAGACCGGGAAGGCGCTCGTCGTGCACGAGGCGAACCGCTTCGGCGGCTTCGGCGCGGAGGTGGCGGCTACGATCGCGGAGCGGGGATTCGAGCACCTCGACGGGCCGGTGACACGCCTGGCCGGACCGGAGGTCCCCGGCGTCCCATACCACCACGACCTCGAGGAGTGGTTCATGCTGAGCCCGTCGAAGATCGTGGACGCCGCCCGCACGCTGGCGGCCTACTGACCGATGCCACGGTCGCGCCGCCCGGCGTTTCGGGCTAAGGTCACATCCACGGACACGGAGCACGCACCCGGCGCGGCGGCGCCGATCATCACCTGAGGGAGCCTGAGAAACCGATGCCAACCACGATCAAGATGCCGCAGCTCGGCGAGTCGGTCACCGAGGGGACGATCGAGCGCTGGCTGGTGAAGGAGGGCGACACCGTCGAGCAGTACGACCCGCTGTTCGAGGTCGTGACCGACAAGGTGAACGCCGAGGTGCCGGCCGAGATCGCCGGCACGATCACGAAGATCATGGTCGGCGACGGCGAGACGGTTGCGGTGGGGACGCCGCTGGCCGAGATCGACGCCGATGGCGAGGCCGCGCAGCCGGAGGGCGGCGCCGGAGAGGCTGCCGCCGAAGCGCCGGCGGCGAAGGCGCCCGCGGTGGAGTCGGCGGCTGCCGAAGCCGCTGCGGAGCAGGAGGCGCAGCCGGAGGCTCCCGCCGAACCCGCCGAAGCGCCGGCCGCCGAGGTTGCGCCGGAGCCCGCACCCGAGGCCGCGCCGGCCGAGAAGCAGGCGCAGGCCCCCGCGGCCGCGGCGACGGCGGAAGCGCCCCCGACCGACGGCTCGGTGCGGATGACCCCGGCCGTGCGCCGGCTGGTCCGCGAGCACAACATCGACATCGCGCAGCTCAGCGGCAGCGGCGCCGGCGGGCGCGTGACCCGCGACGACGTCCTGGCGTTCATCGATCGTGGCGGCGCCGAGAGGCCGGCTGCGCCGGCGGCCGAGGCCGCCCCAGCGGCCGCCGCCGCGTCGGCACCCGAGCCGGCCCCGGCCCCGACGGCACCCGCTGCCGCCGCGGCACCACAGCCGGCTGCACAGGCGGCAGCCCCGAGCTACGCGCCGCCCACCCCGGTGCCGACGCCCGCCGGCGCCGACAGCGAGGTGCCGCTGACCCAGATGCGGAAGGGCATCGCCGCCAAGATGACCCGCACCAAGCAGACGGTCCCCCACGCCTACACGGTGGTGGAGGTGGACATGCACAACGTCGTGCGCTGGCGCGAGGCGAACCAGGCCGCCTACAAGGCCCGCGAAGGCGCCGGCCTGTCCTACGTGGCGGCCGTGGTGAAGGCGGTGACCGAGACGCTGCGCCAGCACCCGACCCTGAACAGCCAGTTCGCCGAGGACAAGGTCATCCTCAAGCAGGCGATGAACATCGGCATCGCCGTGGCGGTCGACAACGGCCTGCTCGTGCCGGTCATCCACAACGCCGATCAGCTCTCGATCAGCGGGGTGAACCTGCGCATCCAGGACCTTGCCGCCCGGGCGCGCTCGAACAAGCTGAAGCTGGACGAGATCCAGGGCGGCACCTTCACCGTGAACAACACCGGCTGGTTCGGATCGGTCTCGTCCATGCCGATCGTGAACGCGCCGGAGGTCGCCATCCTGTCAATGGAGGCCATCGTCAAGCGGCCGGTGGTCGTCACCGTGGAGGGCGAGGACATCATCGCCATCCGGCCGATGATGAACATGACCTGCAGCTTCGATCACCGGGTGCTCGACGGTGCCCAGGTGGGGGCCTTCCTCGCCGATGTCCGCAAGCGCCTCGAGGAGTGGGATCCCGAGACGCCCATCGGCTGAGACGCGGACGGCAGCGGCGCAGCACCTCCTGCGTGACGCAGCGCCGGGCTGGGCGGTGGCGGTCCTCAAGGCCAGCAACACGGGCCGGCCGACCTACGAGCGGATGGGCTTCCGCCTCGTGCGGGAGTTCATCGAGTACGTGCACCGACCAGGCTGACCGCGAGCCGATGCCGGCGGCGTCGCTCTTCACGGAGCCGCCGCACGGCCGGGATCCAGATCACCGCCGCCCCCGCCTGGACGGCGACCCAGGCGATGACGAGCAGACCGGGAACGGCCACCGCGGCGGCGGACACCACCCATCCGTAGCTGCCGACCCCAAGCAGCAGGTCGGTGTCGATGCGCAGCGTCGGCTCCACGGCGGGCGGACGGCCGCCTCCCGCGTCGGGGGCGGCTGGGCCTGACGTGCCGCCGTCGCCACCGCCGGTCGGCGGGCGGGCGGTCCCGCCACCCGATGGCGTGGTGGACGCATCGGCTGGCGCCTCGCTGCGCGTCGGCTGCGGCGAGCTCGGTTCGGATGGGCGCGCGTCATCGGAGGCGCGCGGCCCGTCGGGCGTGGCGGTCGGGACCGGCGTGGCGGTCGACCGCGGGGTCGGTGAGAGCGTTGGCAGGGGCGGTCGCGTCGGGAGTGGGGTCGTCGAGGGCGGCGGCGGGAGCGTCGGCACCGGCGTGGGCGTCACGGGCAGGCCGGTCACGACAACCACCGGCGGGACGCCCAGCAGCGCACCGCCACCGCCGCATCCCTGGTCGCGATAGGCGCGACTGGCCCATGCCAGCGAGCCGGCAGCCTGCGGCGTGGCACGGACGGTGAACCGCACCCACTGCAGTAGCTCGAGGCGGTCACCGCCGCTGCCGGCCTGGACCCGGACCTGGTTTCCATTGAGCGAGGCCGCCCACGAGCCGCCTGCGTTCGACCCGGTCACTCCAGCAGCCGCGACGGCGAAGTTCGCCGGCACGTCCACGACCACGCAGCCGATCTCGTTGCTGGTGAGCAGGTTCGCGAGCGGGTCCATGTTCGTGGCGGTCAGGGTGAACGTCGTCTCGACCCCGGTCGTGGCGGCGAGCGGAGAGGCGACGAGCGTCCAGAGCGTGGACTCGGCGCGTGCGGGGCCGGCCGCCGTGGCCAGGCTCAGCACGGCGACCGCAGCCGCCGCGACGGCGCGCATCAGGCGACCCACAGCGCCGGCCTCCACAGCCCCGCCGGCTCCTCGCCGGGCAGTGGCGCACCGGGTGCCGTCTCGATCCCGGTGATGAACGTCGTGACAAGGTCCTCCTGGAGCTGGGTCCCCGCCGCGTCGCCCAGACGCTTCAGCGCCTCGGTTACCGCGAGGGCCTTCCGGTACGGCCGGGTGGTGGTCATCGCGCTGAAGGCGTCGGCCACGGCCAGGATGCGGCCGATGAGCGGGATCTCCTCGCCCTCGCGGCCCTCGACATAACCGTGCCCGTCCCAGCGCTCGTGATGGAATCGGATGCCCGCCCGCACCTCCTCGACGTGCGGCAGGTCACGCACGATCGCGTCGCCCAGCACGACGTGCTGCTGGAAGACGGCGTATTCCTCGTCGGTGAGCTTCGACGGCTTGCGCAGCAGGCCATCGGGGATCCCGATCTTGCCGACGTCGTGCAGCAGCCCGGCGAGCCGGATGGTCCGCACCGTCTCGTCGTCGAGCCCGAGTCGTTGCGCGAGGAAGGCGGCGTAGCGGGCAACGTCCTCCGAATGGCGCTTCGTGTATCGATCCTTGGTGTCGACCGCGATGACGAGCCCGTGCAGAACATCGAAGCCGCCGGCGACCGACTCGTCCTCCGGATCGCGGGCGAAGATCCGCACCGCGTCCCCGCCTCCGGCGCGTGCCTCGGCCACGGCCACCGCCGCGCCGGAGAGCAGCTCGGTGACGGAGTCGGACGGGTCCGGGAACGAGCAGATCCCGGCGCTCACCGTGACCGGGAGGCGCTCCGATTCCCCGAACTGGACGGCGACCTGCGCAAGCCCCTCGCGAAGGCGTTCGACGATCGCCTGGGCATCATCGGCATCGGCGTCCGGGCAGACGAGCAGGAACTCGTCGGGACCATAGCGGGACACCCGGGTGCCGCCCGGCTCATCGGCGTGGTCGTGTCGCGCGGCAGCCGCGGCCACGTGCAGGAGGACCTCGTCGCCGGCCTCGTGGCCGTGCGTCTCGTTGAGCAGGCGGAAGTTGTCGATGTCGAGCAGCGCCACGGCAAGCGTTCCGCCGCTCGCGCGCCGGTCCTCGAGCAGCTGGGTCACGACCCCCACGATCGCGCCGTGGTTCAGCAGCCCGGTGAGCGCGTCACGTCGCTCTGACTCGAGGAGCATCGCCTGCTGGCGCGAGATCCGGGCCTGTGCGGCGCGGAAGACGAGGAAGAGGAGCATCGCGAGCAGCACCGCCGCGGCGAGCGTCACCAGCATGATGTCGCGCCGCGCGGCGTCCAGGCGCGCGAGCACCGGCGCCGCGTCGCGCCAGACGGCGACGACGGCGCGCAGGTCACCGCCCTCGGCGGACATCGGCAGCAGCTCCTGGACGACGCCCTGCGGCAGCCCTGGATCGTCGACCAGGCTGACCGATCCCTCGCCGGAGAGCACCGCCGCCCACTCGGCGCCACCGACCGGCTGCGGTACGAGCGACGACCCGGTCGAGGCGAAGAGCACGGCACCGTCCGGCGACCGGACCTCGATGCGCAGGAATTCGGCATCGGCCGCCAGGCGGCCGAGGTCATTCTCCAGGGACGTCCGGCGGGCGTGGTCGACGCTCCCGGTGAGGTCGTCGGGCAGCAGGTCACGGTTCAGCGCAAGCTCGACCAGGGCGCCGTCCCGCGCCACCGTGGCCGCCAGCGTGGCCGACGACAGGTGGGCGGAGCTGACCATGACGAGGGCGCCGGCGGTGATCCCGACCAGCACGAGGAAGA
>DATBIK010000085.1:0-16640 GCA_036556985.1 Candidatus Limnocylindria bacterium
GATGTAGCCGCGCTGGCTGAGCGTGACGACGACGTCCTCGGCCGCAACGAGGTCCTCGGCGGTCAGCTCGCGGTTCGCATCGGCCTGGATGCGCGTCTTGCGCTCGTCGCCGTACTTGCGGCGCAGGTCGTCGAGTTCGCCCTTGATGACGGCGAGCATCTTCCGCGGATTCGCGAGCAGGTCCTCGAGCTCGGCGATGAGCCGGATGATCGCCTCGTACTCGTCCTCGATCTTCTTGCGCTCGAGCGCGGCGAGGCGCCGCAGCTGCATCTCGAGGATCGCGTTGGCCTGGACATCGGTCAGGCTGAAGCGGCTCATCAGGTTGGCGCGTGCGGTGTCGACGTCGGCCGCCGCGCGGATCGTCGCGATCACCTCGTCGAGATTGTCGAGGGCGATCTTCAGCCCCTCGAGGATGTGGGCTCGCTCCTGGGCCCGTGCCAGGTCGAACTCGGTGCGCCGCCGAATCACGTCGCGGCGGTAGGTGATGTAGTGCTGGAGCATGCTCTTGAGGCCCAGCGTCAGTGGCTGACCATCGACGAGGGCCAGCATGTTGGCGCTGAAGCTGGTCTGGAGCTGCGTGTGCTTGAAGAGCTGCTGCATGACGGTATGTGGCGAGCCGTCGCGCTTCACTTCCACGACGATTCGCATCCCATCCCTGTCGCTTTCGTCGCGAATGTCGCTTACGTCGGTGATGCGCTTCGCGCCGACGAGATCGGCCATCTTCTCGATGAGCGTCGTCTTGTTCACCTGGTAGGGCAGCTCGGTGATGACGACCGCCATGCGCCCGGGCCGGATCTCTTCGAACGAGACCTGGCCGCGGATGATGACCCGCCCGCGCCCGGTGGCGTACATGTGGCGGATGACGTCGACCCGCTCCTTCTCGCCGGTGATCGAATTGCGCTGGTCCTCGAAGCGGAAGATCGTCCCGCCGGTGGGGAAGTCCGGGCCGGTCACGATCTCGCACAGCTCGTCGACGGTCAGCTCCGGGTTCTCGATGAGCGCGTTCACCGCGTCGCAGATCTCGTGGAGGTTGTGCGGCGGGATGTTCGTGGCCATCCCGACCGCGATGCCGCTCGAGCCGTTGACCAGCAGGTTCGGCAGCTTCGAGGGGAGCACCGTCGGCTGGCGCAGCCGCCCGTCGTAGTTGTCGACGAAGTCGACCGTCTCCTTCTCGATGTCGGCGAGCATCTCGTCGGTGATCGACGCCATGCGCGCTTCGGTGTAGCGCATCGCCGCCGGCGGGTCGCCGTCGACCGAGCCGAAGTTGCCCTGGCCGTCGACGAGGGGGTAGCGCAGGCTGAAGTCCTGCGCCAGGCGCACGAGCGTGTCGTAGATGGCGAGGTCGCCGTGCGGGTGGTATTTCGCCATCGCCTCGCCCACCACGCCGGCGCACTTCCGATAGGCCGCCGTAGAGCGGAGGCCCATCTCGTGCATCGTGTACAGGATGCGCCGATGGACCGGCTTCAGCCCGTCGCGCACGTCCGGCAGCGCCCGCGCGACGATGACGCTCATCGCGTAGTCGATGTACGCCGAGCGCATCTCGTCCTCGATCGCCACCGGGCGGACGTTGCCGATTCGGTCCATCTCCATCGGTCTGCTGGCCTACCTCGTCACTGCTGTCGTTTCTGTCGCGTTCTGTGTCGGCTGCGGGGTCCCGTAGCGCTCCTTGAGCTGGCGCTTCTCGGTCGGCGTGGCGCCGAGGAAGCGCCCGGTCGCCTCGGCCACCATGCGGCCGTCGGCGCCGCGAACCTCGCCGCTGACGTGGTAGATGCGCCGCCGCCGCTCGGTGACCCAGCCACGGGCCTCGAGGCGCTCGCCCGGGTTCGCCGGAGAGCGGAAGCGGATGTTCATCTCGGCGGTGACCGCCCACGAGTCGTAGCTGGACGGTGCCCACGCCATGACCTCGTCGAGGAGCGTGGCGAGGAGGCCGCCATGCACCTTGTCCTCCCAGCCGACGTAGTCGGCGCCCGGCTCCCACGTCGTCTGGGCCCAGCCCTCGCCGAGCTCGATGTGCAGCCGCATGCCGATCGGGTTCACGTCCCCGCAGGCGAAGCAGCGGTGATCGGCGAACGCGTAGCGCCGGCCGTCCCGCCCAATGATCGAACGGCTGTCGCCGATGCGCGGCGCGGGATCGGTCACCAGGGGTTGTCCTCGTCCTCGTCGCTCCAGGGATCCTCGAAGTCGTCGTCCTGCTGGCGCCTCAGGCACTGGTCGGCGATGGCCAGCGCGAAGGCATGGCTCACCGCGTAGCCGTCGCGCAGGAAATTCACCGCGTCGCGGCGATCCCCCACGCCGTTGGCCTCGAGCAGCTCGCACCACTCGTCGAGGGAGCGGCCCGTCTTGGCCGAGACCTGGCGGATATCGGCGGAGTGTCGGCTTGGCATCGGTCTGTGCGCCCCGCTGCTGCTGGCTAGAAGTCCAGGTTGCGGACCTTGCGGGCCTCGCCGCGGATGAAGTCCCGCCGCGGCTCGACGCGCTCGCCCATCAACGTGCTGAAGATCTCATCGGCCTCGGCTGCGTCGCCCACCGACACCTGGAGCAGCGTGCGCGTCTCCGGGTTCATGGTGGTCTCCCACAGCTGGTCCGCGTTCATCTCGCCCAGGCCCTTGAAGCGCTGGACGGTGACGTTCTTCGTCTTGCCGTCGCGGCTCAGCTCCTTGACGGCTGCCTCGCGCTCCTTCTCGTTCGCCGCGTAGCGCGTCACCTTGCCGGTGCTGACCCGGTACAACGGCGGCTGGCAGATGTACAGGTAGCCGTTCTCGATCACCTGCGGCATGTGACGATAGAAGTAGGTGAGCAGGAGCGTCGTGATGTGCGCCCCATCGACATCGGCGTCCGAGAGCAAGCAGATGCGGTGGTAGCGGAGCTTGCTCATGTCGAACGTCTCTCCGATGCCGGCGCCGAGGGCGATCACGAGCGGCCGGATCTTGTCGCTCGACAGCACACGGTCGAGGCGCGCCTTCTCGACGTTCAGCATCTTGCCGAACATCGGCAGCACCGCCTGGAAGCGGCGGTCGCGCCCCTGCTTGGCCGATCCGCCCGCCGAGTCGCCCTCGACGATGTACAGCTCTGAGCGCGCCGGGTCGCGCTCCTGGCAGTCGGCCAGCTTGCCGGGGAGCGCCATACCCTCCAGCGCTCCCTTGCGGATGACCAGGTCGCGCGCCTTGCGCGCGGCCTCGCGGGCACGTGCCGCGGTGAGGCTCTTCTCGATGATCCGCCGTCCGTCGGCGGGGTTCTCCTCGAGGTGCTGCATGATCCCGTCGGCCACGACGGTCTGCACCGCGCCCTTCACGTCGGCATTGCCCAGCTTCGCCTTCGTCTGCCCCTCGAACTGCGGGTCGGTCAGCTTCACGCTGATCACCGCGGTGAGGCCCTCGCGGACGTCGTCGCCCGATAGGTTGGTGTCCTTGTCGGAGAGCACGCCAGCTTTCCGTGCCCAGTCGTTGAGCGAGCTCGTCAACGCGGCGCGGAAGCCGGTGACGTGCGTCCCGCCATCCACGGTGTGGATGTTGTTCGCGAACGCCAGCACATTCTCGGCGAAGCCGTCGTTGTACTGGAGCGCCACTTCCACGCTCGTGGTGTCGACCATGCGCTCGACATGGATCGGTCGCTGGTTCAGCACGTCGCGCCGCCGGTTCAGGTGCCGCACGAAGCTCGTCACGCCGCCCTCGAAGAAGAAGTTCTTCTCCCGGTCGACGCGCTCGTCGATCAGCCGGATCCAGACGCCCTTGTTCAGGTACGCCGACTCGCGCAGGCGGGTGGCGATCGTCTCCCAGCTGAAGTCGAGCGTCTCGAACATGGTCTCGTCGGGCGTGAACCAGGTGCGCGTGCCGCTGCGCCGGTCCCACGCCGGGTCCAGGCCGCGGTTCGCCTCCGCCCTGCCGCCCGACTGGCGCACCTTCCCGGTCGGCGCGCCGCCATTCGCGTACTCCTGGAGCCAGCGCTTGCCGTCGCGCAGCACCTCGACCCGCATGCGCGACGAGAGCGCGTTCACGACGCTCACGCCCACGCCGTGCAGGCCGCCCGACACCTTGTACCCGCCGCCGCCGAACTTGCCGCCGGCGTGGAGCACGGTGTGCACGACCTCCAGGGCGTCCTTGCCGCTCGAGTGCTTGCCCACCGGGATCCCGCGTCCGTCATCCACGATCTCGACGCTGTTGTCGGCGTGGATCGTGACATCGATCCGGGTGGCGACGTTCGCCATCGCCTCGTCGATGCTGTTGTCGACGACCTCCCACACCAGCTGGTGCAGCCCGCGCGCATCGGTGGAGCCGATGTACATGCCGGGCCGCTTGCGAACGGCCTGGAGCCCTTCGAGGACCTGGATGTTCGCCGCGGTGTAGTCGCCCGCCGCGCTCTTGCGCCGCTGGCCGCGGGCGGGTTGGACCGTCATGCCCGCGCCTCCTCTTCAGTGACCGGTTCGCCGATGCCCAGCGCCTCGACCGATGCCGAGCCCGGGCCGTTCGTCGCGCCGCGCGTGATGATCGAATAGAGCCGATCGAGCTCCTCGTCGCTGTAGAAGTCGATGACGAGCCGGCCGCCGCGTCGCGTGCGCACGATACCGACTTTGGTGGCCAGCACGCCGCGCAGCTGCGCCTCGAGATCGGCGAGGTCCTCGGTCAGGGGCTGGCGGGTGCGCGTCGGGCCCAGCTCACGCTTGCGCCGTACGAGTTCCTCGGTCTGGCGCACGGAAAGGTGGCGCTCGAGTACCACCTGGAGCACGGCGCGCTGCAGCTCCGGGATGGTGAGGGCGGCGAGGGCGCGGCCGTGGCCCTCGGAGATGCGCCCGTCGACGATCGCCTGCCGGGTCTCAGGTGCCAGGTCGAGGAGGCGCAGCGCGTTGCTGACCGAGACGCGGCTCTTTCCGATCTGGCGCGCCACCGCCTCGTGCGACAGCCCGAACCGTTCGATGAGCTCGCGATAGGCGGTCGCCTCCTCGATCGGGTTCAGGTCGGAACGCTGGAGGTTCTCGACGAGCGCCAGCTCGAGCGACTCGTTGGTGGAGGATTCGCGCACGACCGCCGGGATCTCGGTCAGCCCGGCCGCACGCGCGGCGCGCAGCCGTCGCTCGCCGGCGATGAGCTCGTAGCCGCCGTCCGCCGTGCCGCGCACGACGATCGGCTGCAGGATTCCGTGCGTTGCGACCGACGCCGTCAGCTCGGCGAGGGGCTCGTCGGCGAAATCGACGCGCGGCTGGTGCGGGTTGCGCCGCACGCGGTCGATGGGGATCGCCTGCGCTGCCGATTCGGACCCGGCGCCACGCGGGATGAGCGCGTCCAGGCCGCGGCCGAGGCCGAATGACCTAGCCACGCGCGGCGACCTCGGCGGCGAGCTCGCCATAGGCCAGGGCGCCCCGCGACGACGGCGCGTAGAGCGCCACCGGCAGCCCGTGGCTGGGGGCCTCGGAGAGGCGCACGCTGCGCGGCACGACCGTCTCGTAGACCGTGCCGTCCATGTGGCGGCGAACCTCGGCGGCGACCTGTGCCGACAGGTTCGTGCGTGCGTCGTACATCGTCAGGAGCACTCCTTCCACCTCGAGCCGCGGGTTGAGCTCCTCGCGAACGAGCCGAATCGTGTTCACCAGCTGGCTCAGCCCTTCCAGTGCGTAGTACTCGGTCTGGATGGGGATGAGCACCCCGTCCGCGGCCGTGAGCGCGTTGACAGTCAGCAGCCCGAGGGACGGCGGGCAGTCGATGAGCACCCGGTCGTACCGCCCGTTCAGGCCAGCCAGGCTGGCCGCGAGGCGCCGTTCCCGCGCCGGGATGTCGACCAGCTCCACCTCGGCACCGGACAGCGCCGGCGTCGACGGGACGAGGTCCAGGCCGTCGATCGCGGTGCCGACCACGACCTCGTCGATCGGGACGCGGTCGATGATGGCGTCGTAGACGGATCGGTCGAGCGAGCGGCGGTCCACCCCGAGGCCGCTCGTGGCGTTCCCCTGAGGGTCGATGTCCACGACGAGGGTCGAGGTGCCGGAGAGGGCCAGGAAGGCCGCCACGTTGACCACGGTCGTCGTCTTGCCGACGCCGCCCTTCTGGTTTGTGCAGGCCGTGACCCTGACCACAGGCGCTCCACTGCGAATTCAGTTGGGCACCTCGAATTCTACCAGTTTTCGGCTTACGAGAGGCTTATCAGCGCGTTATCGGCGGGCCCGTTTCTCGTGGAACATCTCGGCAAATGGGCCGTATGTTGGAAGAGTGGTTTCACGTGAAACATCGGGTCATGTGGTCATCTTGGCCACCTGGCAACCCCACTCACGGGTGGGCGCGGCCGAGAACTCGGCCGGTATACTCGGGGCGCCCGCCGACACGCCGCGCAACCAGGGGAACTCCGAGATCACGTACACCAGCGTCCTGCTCGCCATCGTCGCCGGGATCGTGCACGCCGGCCTAGCACCGGTCATCGAGATCGGCGGGGTCCGCCCCAACCTCGTCCTCGTCGCCGTGGTGCTCGTGACCGCATTGCTCGGCTTCGGCCCCGGCATCCTGTGGGCGTTTGTCGCCGGTCTGACCGCGAACCTCCTCGTCGAGGACCCGCTCGGGACGCTGCCGCTGGCCCTGCTCCTCGTCAGCGCGGTCGTCGCCGGTGGGAGCCAGGTGCTCGGCCGGCTCACCTGGGTGTACCCGGTTCTCGCGTGCTTCGCCGGCAGCGTGGTGGCCGACCTCGTGAAGCTCGGCGTCTACCGGCTCGTCGACGATCCCCTCGAGATCGGCGTTCCGCTGGCGCAGATCATCCCCGCCGCCTTTCTGAACGCCGCCATCCTGGCGCTGCTCCTCTACCCGGCGCGTGCGCTCAGCCTGCGGATGCTCCCCGAGGAGAAGCCGGCATGGTGAGGAGCGCGACCGGTGGCTGACCTGAACGAGGGACGTCTGGACCTGCCACGTTCCCGGGCCCGCTTCATCGCCTTCGCCGTGGCGGCAGCCCTCATCATCACCGTGCTCGGCGCGCGGCTCTTCCACCTCCAGGTCGTGCGTGGCGAGGAGTACGCGGCCCAGGCAACACGCGCACGCACCGTCGAGGTGCCGATCCGCGCGCCTCGCGGCCTCGTCTTCGACCGGGACGGACGGCCGCTGGCCGTGAACGTGCCGAGCTGGACGGTGAAGGTCCGCCCCGCCGATCTGCCCGAAGCCGGCACGAATCGAATCCTGCGCCGCGTCGCCCAGCTCACCGGGGTCGATCCGCGGGTCCTGCGCGCCCGGATCGAGGCCTTCCAGGGCTCGCCGTACGACCTCGTCCCGATCGAACGTGGCATCACCCGCGAGGCGGCCCTCATCATCGGCGAGGAGGCAGACAGCCTGCCGGGCGTCGTGGTCGAGGTGGATCCCATCCGTCGCTACCTGGACGACCGTGGCCGGCCGGTCGGCCAGCTGCTCTCCCATGTCCTCGGCTACACCGGCCCGATCAACCTCGACGAGTTTCGCGAGCTTGGAGAGGCGGGGTATCTCCGCGACGACATCATCGGCCGTGCCGGTGTGGAGGCCACGTTCGAGGAGGCGCTGCGCGGCACGTACGGCGCCGAGCTCTGGGAGCGCGACGCCAGCGGCCGCGCGGTGAAGAGCCTGGAGACGCTCCAGGAGGCGGTGCCGGGCAAGAACCTGATGCTGACCCTCGACGCGCGGATGCAGCGCGTGGCCACCGACGCGCTGCGCTGGGGCATGAAGGCCGTCGGGGTCGAGCAGGGCGTGACGATCGTCATGAACCCGCAGACCGGCGAGATCCTGGCCATGGTCTCGCTGCCCGCCTACGACAACAACAAGTTCGCGGCCGGCATCAGCGCCGAGGACTACGCCGTCTATCTACGGGACCCTGCCAAACCGCTGCGCAACCACGCCATCGCGGACATCTATCCGCCAGGCTCGACGTTCAAGCTCGTAACCGGCCTGGCGGCACTCGAGGAGGGCGTGACGACCGCCGGCCGGACGTGGCCCACGTACGGCTGCTACCAGATCCCCGGCGCCCCGCGCGGCCAATGCCTGTTCGATTGGAACCGCCAGGGGTTCGGCCTGTTGAACATGGTCGATGCCTTCGCGAAGAGCTCGGACACGTTCTTCTACCAGATGGCCATCGCCCTCGGCATCGACGCCTTCGGGCAGTGGGCGCAGGAGCTCGGCTTCGGCGAGCGTTCGGGGATCGCGCTTCCCGGAGAGGCAACCGGGATCGTGGCAAGCCGCGAGTGGGCCCGCTCGCAGGGCCGCGAGAACGTGTTCACCGGCGAGCTGGCGCAGGCCGGCATCGGGCAGAACGTGGTGGCGGTCACCCCGCTCCAGCTCCTCAACGCGTATGCAGCGCTCGCCAACGGCGGCAAGCTCATGCGGCCGATGGTCGTGAAGGGCGAGACCGACAGCGAGGGCAAGCTGGTCACGGAGTACGAGCCGGAGGTCATCCGGCGCCTCGCCGCGAGCCGCGCGAACCTGCAGACGATGCGCATCGGCGCCCGCGAGGTCATCACCTCCGGCCACGCCTACAACATCCGCGACCTCCGCCTGCGTGGAGCCCTGTCCGGCAAGACCGGCACCGCCGAGTTCGGCGAACGGCAGCGGAACGGGGCGCTGCCGTTCCACTCGTGGTTCGTGGCCTACCTGCCGTCGAGCGCGGGCGCGACCGACGCGGACCTGGCGGTGGTGACGTTCTCCTACTCGGCGGTGGTGCCCGGCAACGTGTCGCTGGAGGTGGTGAAGTATTTCCTGCAGGAGTGGTACGACCTCGACCAGGACCTGCGCCTTGACCCACGCGACTTCAGCCTCGTGACGGCGAACTAGGGACGACGGACCGATGGGAGCCACCGCCCTCACTACAACACTTGTTGACAACGTCCGAGCCCGGCGCTGGCGCGCCTTCGACCCGCAGCTGTTCCTCTACATGGGCCTTCTCATCGCGCTCGGCGTGGTGATGGGCTATTCGGCCGGGTATGCGGAGGCCGGCGCATCGGCCGGGATGTCGCAGACGGTGAAAACCCTGATCTGGGCCACCATCGGCCTCATCATCTTCTTCGTGGCAGCCAGCGTCGACTACCACTGGCTCCAGACGCTGACCCTGCCGATCTACCTCGTCGTGCTCGGGCTGCTGACGCTCACCATGCTCGTCGGAACGAACCTGTTCGGCGCCCAGATGTCGATCACCGTGGCCGGGCTCGACTTCCAGTTCAGCGAGGTGAGCAAGGTGCTCATGATCGCGGTGCTGGCCAGCTTCCTGGCCGGACGGCGGGAGAGGATCGGCAAGCTGTCGACCCTCGTGGGGGCGGCGGTGCTGATGGCGATCCCCACCTTCCTCGTCTTCCGCCAGCCGGACCTCGGCACCGCGCTCGTGTTCGTGGCGATCCTCATCGGCATGCTTTTCATGAGCGGTGCGAGCATCGGCTGGATGGGGATCTTCGCCGGCGCGACGATCGCGATCGCGCCGATCGCGGTCCAGTCACTGGCGGACTACCAGCGCCAGCGACTGTTCTGCTTCCTCGACCCCAGCGCCGATCCGCAGGGTGCGTGCTACCAGCTCATCCAGTCGCTGAACGCGGTCGGCTCCGGTGGGCTGTTCGGCCAGGGCCTCACCGCCGGCAGGCAGAACCAGCTCGGCTTCCTGCCCGTGCAGTCCACCGACTTCATCTTCACGGTCGTGGCCGAGGAGCTCGGCTTCGTCGGCAGCGCGATCGTGCTCGTGATCTTCGGCCTGCTCATCTGGCGCATCCTGGCCATCGGCTGGGGCGCCCGCGACGCGCTGGGCATGATGATGGCGGTGGGGCTGGCGAGCATGCTGCTCTTCCAGATCATGGTCAACGTGGGCATGGTGATCGGGATCATGCCGGTCACCGGCATCCCGCTGCCGTTCATCACCTACGGCGGGTCGTCGCTCATCTCGCTCATGTTCGGGATGGG
Organism: Candidatus Limnocylindria bacterium; assembly: GCA_036556985.1. Taxonomy (GTDB): domain Bacteria; phylum Chloroflexota; class Limnocylindria; order QHBO01; family QHBO01; genus JAPSGM01. The sequence continues at coordinate 9,870 of DATBIK010000085.1, forward strand.
CATCCTGCAGTCGGTCCGCATGCACGCGCGCAAACCGACGTTCTGACCCGGGTCAGTCGTCCGCCGGCTCCTCCGGGGCCGATGACTGCTCCCCGGCCGATCCCTCCGCGGCATCCGGGGCCGACGGCGAGGCGGGCTCCTCGGCGGCCGGCTCGTTCACACCCTCCGCGTCGCCGGTGGCCACGGCGTAGGCCGTCTCCGGCGGCCGGTCGTGGAGCCGTTCGAAGGTGTAGCGATACAGGTCGCGGCTGATGGCGACGACCGGAGCCGCCAGGATCGCGCCGCCGATGCCGAACAGGCCGCCGCCCACCACCAGGGCAAGGATCATGACCGCGGGGTGCAGCTTCACCGCGTCGCCGAGCACCTTCGGCACGAGGAGGTTGTTCTCCAGCTGCTGGATGGCGGTATAGAGGATTGCCGCGGCGATGGCCGCCGCCGGGCTGATGGTCAGTCCGATGAGGATGGCCGGGATTGCGGCCACGATGGGGCCGATGATCGGGAACCACTCGAGCACGCCGGCGATGAGCGCCAGCACAAGCGTGAAACGGCCGAACTCCTCGAACCCCACCAGGGTGAGGATGGTGAGGCCGATGACGGTGGCCACGAAGATGGCCCCGCCTAGGAGCAGCTGGCCGCGGACCCAGCGCCCGCCGGTGATCGACAGCAGGCTGAGGACGTTGTCCGCGTCGGCGTGCCAGCCCCCGGGAAGCGCCCGCCGCACGGAACGCGGCAGCCCTTCGCGGTCCTTCAGCACGAAGAACAGCCAGACCGGGATGACGATGAGCCCCAGGATGAACCCGGCCGTGCGCAGGAGCGTGGAGAAGGCGGGACCCAGGATCGATCGCACCGCCTCGGCGAAGGCGGCCTCCGCGTTCTCGATCGACTCGTCGATCATGGCCCGCAGGTCGTCGGGAAGCGGCAGGGAGCGGTACCACTCCAGCAGGTCCTGCTGGATCGAGGTGACCGCCGCGCCGAGCTCGGGAAGCCGGTTGATGAGCTCGCGGGACTGCTCGGCGAGCGGCGGGACGGCGAAGGCCACGAGGATCCAGATGAAGGCCACCACGACCACGTAGGCGATGAGCACGCCCGCCCAGCGCGGCACAGATCGCTTCTGCAGCGAGGTGACGATCGGATCGAGGATGAACGCCAGCGCGACGGCGATGAAGAACGCCGGAAGCGCACCGCGTGCCTGCCACAGGATCCAGGCCAGCAGGGCCAGGATGGCGAGGACGAAGAGCGCGACCCGATGCCGGCCCAGGCCGGCGAGGAGATCTCCCATCCGATCCACGGTACCATCGGCGCGACATGGCTGACCGATCGACCGAACAGCCGCCGCGGCAGCGGTGGCAGATCCTCTTCGCGCGTCACGACCCGGCGCTGCGCATCCGCCAGGCCCAGCTGCTGGGCGACTTCGAGACCGCTTTCCGCCAGGCCGGTCTGCCGCTCGCCACGTCGAACGCGGCACGCCCACGCGCGCGCCTGAAGTTCGCCGCCAACCTGCCCGTGGGCATGGAGCTGCGCGGCGAGCTGCTCGAGGCCTACTTCGACGAGCTCGTCCCGATCGAGCGCATCCTGGCCATTGGCGACCATCTGCCCGAGGGCGTCGAGGTGCTCGACGCCCGCGAGGTGTGGCATGGCTTCCCTTCGGCGGCCTCGCAGGTGCGCGGCGCCGAGTACGAGGTGGAAGTGGCGGCCACCGGCGGGGCTTCGCTCACCGAGGAGGAGCTGCGGGGCGCGGTGGTCCGCCTGCTCGCCGCGAAGCAGCTCCCCGGGAAGCGGCGGCGGGGCGAGACGGAGCGCCGCGCGGACACCGGGCTGCGCGACCTGCGGCCCTACGTCGAGGACGTGGAGCTCATCGAGGTGAACGAGGCGGAGCGCACGGCGCGTTTGCGCATGGTGCTGCGGCTCGACCCCAGCGGGGCCGGCCGTCCGGAGGACGTGGTCCACGCGCTGGACGTCCCCGTCCGCCCGGCGCGCGCCACCCGGACGCGCCTCCTCTTCGTTGACACTCCCCCCATCGCCCGATAGAATTCCTGCTCCCGCGGGCTTCGTAGGCCCGCGTCGTCGTGCGCCGTGACCGGCGCACGCATCGGTCAATCCATCCCTTCGGAGAACGTCATGTACGCCGTGGTCAGCAGCGGCGGAAAGCAATACCGCGTCGAGCCGGGCACCACGCTCACCATGGAGCGGATCGGGGCCGAGGCCGGCGCGCCGTACACCTTCGATCGCGTCCTGCTCATCGGCGACGGCGATCGGGTGACGGTGGGCACGCCCGTGGTCAGCGGCGCGACGGTGAGCGCGACCGTGCTCGGCGAGGAGCTCGGCCCCAAGCTCGTCATCTTCAAGTTCAAGCAGAAGGTCAAGTACCGCCGCCGCACCGGCCACCGGCAGCACCTGGTGCGCGTCCGGATCGACGCCATCAACGCCGACGGCGAGTCGAAGCGGGCCAAGGCTGAGAAGGCCGAGGAGGCTCCGAAGGCCGAGAAGGCCGAGCAGGCCGAGGCGGCCCCGAAGGCGGCCAAGGCGCCCGCCAAACGCGCGCCGCGCGCGAAGGCGGCATCGGCCTCCAAGGCGTCCACGGAGGAGAAGCCGAAGGCGACCCGCAAGCCGCGGGCGACGAAGGCCAAGGCCGAGAAGCCGGCCGAGGAGTAACGAACATGGCACACAAGAAGGCCGGCAGCAGCAGCAAGAACGGCCGCGACTCGGCCGGCAAGCGCCTCGGCGTGAAGCGCGGCGACGGACAGCGCGTGCTGGCCGGCACGATCATCGTCCGCCAGCGGGGCAGCACCTTCGCGCCCGGCCCGAACGTGGGCATGGGCCGCGACTACACGCTGTTCGCCACCGCCGACGGGCTCGTGAAGTTCACCCACCGCTCGCGCGACAAGAAGCGCGTCAGCGTCGTGGCATCGGCCCCGACGGCCTGACCGCAGATCCCAGGAGCCCCAGGTCCCATGAAGCCCCAGATCCATCCGGAGTACCATCAGGCGCAGGTGCACTGCGTCTGCGGCAGCACCTTCACCGTGGGGTCGACCGCCGAGTCGATCCGCGTCGAGGTCTGCTCGAATTGCCACCCGTTCTACACCGGGACCCAGAACATCGTCGACACCGCCGGCCAGGTGGAGCGCTTCCAGCGCCGCATGGAGCGCGCGACCAAGTAGGCATGCCATGCGCCGGCGCCTGACCGGGTGGCCGGCGCAGCTGGCACCCCACCTCGTCTTCCTCATCCCCGAGCTGCTCATGGCGGCCGGGCCCTTCGTCATCACCGCCGTCGCACGCGCCGGAGAGCGACCCCGCTTCCGGATGCCGGACTTCTTCTACGGCGGGCAGGCGCTCATCGAAGGCGTCATGATGCGCGGCCGCACCACGGTGGCCATGAGCGTGCGCCCGCCGTCCGGCGAGATCGTCACCCTCTCCGAGCCGCTCCCCGATGCTCTCGTCCACGGCCGATGGATCAAGGTGCCCTTCGTCCGCGGCATGTTCGTCCTCTACGAGACCCTGATCCTCGGGACGCGGATGCTCATGCGCTCGGCGGCGATCGCCGCCGAGGGCGACGACATCGAGATCAGCCGGCCGATGATGATCGGCACGATGGTCTTCTCCATCGGCTTTGCGGTGGGCATCTTCTTCGTCCTGCCGCTCTTCCTCTCCACCTTCGCGGAGGGCGCCACCGACTCGGACCTGCTCGCCAACCTGGCCGAGGGCGTCATCCGGTTGGTGGTGTTCGTGGCCTACATCGCCCTCATCGGGCTCATGAGCGACATCAAGCGCGTCTTTGCCTACCACGGGGCGGAGCACAAGGCGATCAGCGCCCACGAGGCCCAGCGCCCCCTGACGCCCGCCGAGGTCGACCGCTTCTCGACCGCCCACACCCGATGCGGGACGACCTTCCTGCTCATCGTGGTCGTCATCAGCATCTTCTTCTTCAGCCTCATCCCGCGCGCCGGGGTCCCGCTGCCGCTCCTCTTCCTGTCGCGAATCGCCTTGGTGCCGATCATCGCCGCGGTGTCCTACGAGCTGGTGCGCTTCGGCGCGAAGCACTACGGGAACGCGCTGGTCCGGGCCATCTACGCGCCGGGGCTGTGGCTCCAGTCGCTCACCACGCGGCCGCCGGACCACTCCATGCTCGAGGTGAGCATCGCGTCGCTGGAGTCGTGCATCGCCGCCGATCGCGCGGCCGGCACCCCCGACGTGGAGCCGACCGCCGAGATCGTGGACCCGACCACCGGGGTGCTGCCCTAGCCGGTCTCGCAGTTCGGGGCTCGGCCATACCGATCTATCGGCTGAAATCGACCGGGGCGCTTCATTTGGCTCCGCCTGACCGATCTATCGGTACGCCGCGCGCCGGAGGTGCACCCGGAGGCGCGACCCAGGCTCAGCCTGCACCGATAGATCTGACAGGCCGCACCCAGATGGAGACTCCGGTGCAATCCATTCGATAGATCGGCACACCGGGAGCGGATCACCGCTGCCGGGCTGGCCGACGCCGCCAATCGGGCGGGCCCCGATAATGGGCACGTGATCGAACGGCTGCGCGAGATCGAGTCGCGCTACGAGGAGCTGACCGCCGAGATGTCGTCGCCCGCGGTGGCGACGGATCCCTCCCGGCTGGGCGACCTGGGGCGCGAGCTCGCGCGCCTCGAGCCGATCGTGGCCGCCATCCGCTCCTGGACGGCCCTGCGCGAGGAGCTGGCCGCCGCCCGCGACATGGCCCACGACCCGGACGAGGGCGTCCGCGGCCTGGCGCGCGAAGAGGTGGAGACGCTCGAGGCCCGCGAGCGCGAGCTCGACGACCAGCTGAAGGTCCTCCTCGTCCCGCGCGACCCGAACGACGACCGCGACGTGATCATCGAGGTCCGTGCCGGCACCGGCGGTGACGAGGCGGCACTCTTCGCCGCGGACCTGTTCCGCATGTACGCCCGCTACGCCGAGGGCCGGCGCTGGCAGCTCGAGCTGCTGTCCGCCTCGGAGGGTGCCAGCGGCGGCTTCAAGGAGGCGATCGCCGAGGTGCGGGGCCACGGCGCCTACTCGCGGCTGAAGTACGAGAGCGGCGTGCACCGCGTGCAGCGCGTGCCGGCCACCGAGGCCCAGGGCCGCATCCACACCTCGACCGCCACGGTCTCCGTTCTGCCGGAGGCCGATGAGGTCGAGCTGGACATCCCGGAGAAGGACCTGCGCGTCGACGTGTATCGGTCCAGTGGCCCCGGCGGGCAGAGCGTGAACACGACCGATTCCGCTGTGCGCATCACCCACCTGCCGACCGGGCTGGTGGTCGCCATCCAGGACGAGAAGAGCCAGCACAAGAACCGGGCCAAGGCGATGTCCGTGCTCCGCGCCCGCCTGCTCGAGATGAAGCAGCAGCGGCAGGCCGAGGAGCGCGGCGAGCAGCGCCGCTCCCAGATCGGCAGCGGCGAGCGGTCCGAGAAGATCCGGACCTACAACTTCCCGCAGGACCGGGTCACGGACCACCGCATCGAGGTCACCGTCCACAACCTGCCGGGCCTGCTCGAGGGCGACCTCGACCGGCTGGTGGACCCCCTGGCCCAGGCCGACCAGGCCGAGCGCCTGGCCCAGGTCACCGGCGACGGCGCCGGGTCCGCCTGAGCCGATGCCTCCCGCGCTGGCCGGGACCGATGCCCGCGGCCTCGTGACGGCAGCCACCGAGAGGCTGCGCCGCGCAGGCTCGCCGAGCCCGCGGCTGGATGCCGAGCTGCTGGTGGCGCACGCCTTCGGCCGCGACCGCGCCTGGCTGCTGGCCCATCCCGAGGCGCGGCCGGAGCCGGCGGCTGCCGACGCGCTGGCCGGCTGGGTGGAGCGACGCGCCGGCGGCGAACCGATCGCCTACATCCGCGGCTACAAGGAGTGGCACTCGCTGCGGGTCGCCACCGACCGGCGGGCCCTCATTCCCCGGCCCGAGACCGAGCTGCTGGCCGAGGCGGCGATCGACGAGATCGCGTCGCGGCTGGTGCGCGACGACGCGGCGGACGCGCCGATCGCGGCGTGGGAGGTGGCCACCGGCAGCGGGGCGGTGACGCTGGCGCTCGCCCTCCGCTTCCGCACCGCTGCGACGCTCGGCCGCGTGCGCCTGGCGGCGAGCGACGCCTCGGCCGAGGCGGTCGAGCTTGCCAGCGAGAACCTGTCCGCGCACGGCGTGGCGGGGATCGTGTCGCTCGGCTGCGGCGACCTGCTCGAGCCGCCCGTGCTGCCCGCACCGCTGCGACCGGACGTCGTGGTGGCGAACCTGCCGTACCTCACCAGCGACGAGGCCGCGTCCGGCGAGGGCAGCCTCCGCCACGAGCCGCGTGCCGCGCTCGACGGCGGCGCAGACGGCCTCGACCTCGTGCGGCGCCTCGTGGCGCAGCTGCCGGACCGGGTGGCGGAGGGCGGCACCACGCTGCTCGAGATCGGCGCCGGGCAGGCGGACGCCGTCCGCGAGCTCGTGTCCGCCCTGCCGGTGGACGCGACCGTCGGGACGCTGCGGGACCTGGCCGGCATCGAGCGCGTCGTGCGCATCGACCTGCCGTGACCGATCGCTTGCCGCCGACGCCCGAGGGCATCGCCGCGGCATCGGCCATCCTGGCCGACGGTGGGCTGGTCGCCTTCCCGACCGATACCGTGTACGGCGTGGCCTGCGCCGGGTCGCGGGCGGATCGCATCGGTGCCCTGTTCGAGCTGAAGCGCCGTCCGCTCGATCGGCGCATCCCGATGCTGGTGTCCGGCATCGGCTCCATGCCGGAGGGGTGGTCGGTGGACGACCGGGCGCGTGCGCTGGCG
>DATBIK010000086.1:0-7734 GCA_036556985.1 Candidatus Limnocylindria bacterium
CACCTACGACCCGCGCGGCTCGGAGCGGAGCACGAAGGCGGATCCCGCGTCGCCGTCCACGCCCGAGGAGCACGCCGACGACCTGCACCGGGTCATCGAGGCCTTGGGGCTCGGGCCGGTCGACCTGTTCGCGAGCAGCGGAGGCGCGGTGAACGCGCTGGCACTGGTGGCGGCGCATCCGGGTGACGTGCGCACGCTCGTCGCCCATGAGCCTCCGGCGGCCGGTGTGCTGCCGGACCGGGAGGCGGCACAGGCAGCATCCCGCGCCGTCCACCAGACGTATGTGCGCAGCGGATTCGGCGCCGGGATGGCGCACTTCATCGCGCTCGTCAGCCACGAGGGCCTGTTCCCGGACGACTGGGCCTCGCAGCCCGCGCCGGATCCGGCCATGTTCGGCATGCCGACCGAGGACGACGGCTCGCGAGACGATCCGCTGCTCGGCCAGAACATCGTGCGTGGCACGCACTGGGAGCCGGACATCGATGCGCTGCGCGCGGCTGGGACGCGGGTCGTGATCGCTGTCGGCGAAGAGTCGCGCGAGATCCTCACCGGGCGGGCGGGCTTCATCATCGCCGAGCGGCTCGGGAGCGAGCCGGTCATCTTCCCGGGCGGCCATGGCGGCTTCCTGGGCGGCGAGTACGGCCAGATGGGTGTCCCGGACGCCTTCGCCACGAGACTCCGCGAGGTCCTTGCCCAGCGCTGACTAGACTGGGGCCGATGCATCGGCTCACGAAGGAGGAAGCGCGCCGGATCGCGGTGCGCGCCCAGCTGCTCACCGCGGAGCGGCCGGCCGAGCTGGTGCCGATGGTCGAGCATCTCGGGTTCCTCCAGATCGACCCGACCGCCGCGATCGCGCCGAGCGCCGACCTCGTCGCCTGGAGCCGGCTGGGGAACGCGTACCGGCCGGAGGCCCTGAAGGCGGCGCTCGAGCAGGATCGATCGCTCTTCGAGTTCGACGCCATGATCCGGCCCATGGCGGACGTCGGCCTCTACCTGGCCGGCGCGTCAGAGCGACCCGAATGGGCCGACGTCCGTCGCTGGCTGCAGAGGAACGACGGGTTCCGACGCGACATCCTCGACCGCCTGGCAGCGGATGGACCGATCTCCTCGCGGGACATCCCCGATACCTCGGCAGTCCCCTGGCCGTCGAGCGGATGGACGAACAACCGGAACACGACCAAGATGCTCGAGATCCTCATCGTGCGCGGCGAGGTGGCGATCAGCGGCCGCGCGGGACGCGAGCGGCTGTGGGACCTGCCGGAACGTGTGTACCCGCCTGACGTGGCCGTCCCATCGGTCGAGGAGGCAGCGCGACTGCGAGACGAGCGGCGGCTCCGCTCGCTGGGAATCGCCCGGTCGAAGGCCCGCGCCATGCCCATGGAGCCGATTCACGTCGGCGTAGCCGGTGAGACGGCGGTCGTCGACGGCGTGAAGGGCGAATGGCGCGTCGACCCAGCGGCCATGGGCGACGCCTTCGCGGGGCGCACGGCGCTGCTGTCGCCCTTCGATCGGCTCGTCCACGACCGGGTCCGAGCGCTCGAGCTGTTCGACTTCGACTACACGCTCGAGATGTACAAGCCCGTCGACAAGCGGCGTTGGGGCTACTACGCGCTGCCCATCCTTCATGACGACCGCCTCGTCGGGAAGCTGGATGCGACCGCGGATCGGAAGGCATCGGTCCTGCGCGTGAACGCCATCCACGCGGACGTGCCGTTCACGCCGGCCATTCGCGATGGGGTGGACGCCGAGATCGCCGAGCTCGCGGCCTGGCTGGGCCTGGAGCGGGTGGAGCGGGCATAGCCCGCTGCCGCCTCCGGCGAGCGGCGGCCGACGGTGTGCATCGGTTTCCGGTCAAGTCTTCCTGAGCTTCTCGAGAATGCGGGACATGTGCGAGAGGTGGCTGCGCTCGTGTCGCGCCAGCCAGTCGCCGTAGTACAGCGTCGAGTAGTCGTAAAGCATGTTGGGCGGGACGGTGACCCGGGCGGTGCGGTGCCATGCCTCCGTCGGGAGGCGGTCCAGTGCCGTCAGCAGCTCCGTGCGCTGCGTCCGGAAGGATGCGAGGGCCTCATCCCACGCCGCTCCGAAGTAGCGCTCCTGCCCCGTGCGTGGCGAGACTGCCCGCCAGGCGGGATGATCCTCGCGGACGATGCGGAGCATGTTCCCGCCCAACACGTCCTGGACGGCCCGAAGGTGCGCGAGCTGTTCGTTCACGGACCAGCCGTAGTCGGTATTGGCGTCGAGGCGCTCGACCGGGGCATCGGCCGCCAGCACCTCCAGGCGCGGAACCGTGGTCCGCAGGATGTCCAACGTCGCCTCGATGGTCAGCTTCGGCTCCGGCGCCTTCCTGAGCTTCGGCGGTTGCGGCATGGACCGATGCTACTGTGCCGCCATGGACCTGACCGATGTCCTCGCCATCCTGTTCGCCACGCTGACGGCGGCCGTCGTCGCGTTCCAGCTGGCGCTTGCCGCGGGAGCGCCGTGGGGCGCCTACGCCATGGGCGGCGCCTTTCCGGGCCGGATGCCCGCCCCGATGCGGGTGGGGGCCGTCGTCCAGGCGGCGCTGCTCGCCGCGATCGCGCTGGTGGTGCTGTCCGCCGCCGAACTCGTGGCGCCGGAGCTCGTCGCCAAGTGGCCATGGCTGGCGTGGGTCCCGGTCGTGGTATCCGCGGTGGCAATGGTGCTCAACGCCTCGACCCGTAGCCAAGGCGAGCGCCGTCTGTGGCTGCCCGTGACGATCGTGCTCTTCCTGTGCAGCATGGGCGTAGCGCTCGGCATTGGCTGATGTGAACGCCTTACCGATGAATTCGCTTACCTGGCGACGTCATGAGTCGCGATGGGCAAACTGATCTACACCCTGAACGTCACGCTCGATGGATTCGTCGAGACCCCGGACCGTTCGCTGGACTGGACGGTCATCGACGACGAGCTGCACGCCTGGTTCAACGAGCATACCGCGTCGGTTGATGCGTCCCTGTACGGCCGCGGCCTGTACGAGACGATGGCCGCCTACTGGCCGACGGCGCAGTCCGATCCGGACGCGACCGAAACGATGCGCGAGTACGCCGTGATCTGGAATCGGACGCCGCGCTACGTGTTCTCGACCACGCTCGAGACGGTGGAGCACAACAGCGAGCTCATCCGCGGCGGTGACATCGGCGAGGCGCTGGAGCGGATCAGGGCAGAGCGCACGGGCGACCTGGAGGTCGGGGGGGCGCGGTTGGCGCACCAGTTCATCGCGCGCGGGCTCGTGGACGAGTACTGGATGGTCGTGCACCCGGTCGTCATCGGGGCCGGAACGCCGTACTTCCCTCCCGGCGGCCCGCCGCATCGGCTCGAGCTCCTGCAGACCCGGACCTTTGGCTCCGGCGCTGTCCTCCTCGCCTACCGACGCAGCGGAGACTAGTCGGCGCGCGGGGAGAGGACGACGACCGCGGTCTCGCTCGGACGCATCGCGGCGTAGGCCTCGTAGTCGTCTCCGAACTCGCTCCAGCGCGCCCACAGGCGGTCGCGCTCCGCTCCGGCTGCCGCGTGCGCGCGAATCGGCCGATGCGACCCGTCGGCGAGGCGAATCGTCGCGTCCGGGTCGGCCTGGAGGTTCAGCCACCACGCCGGCTCGGGAGCGGCCCAGCCGTTCATGGCCAGGGTGACCAGGTCGTCACCATCCTCGTAGTAGCCGAGGATCGCCACACGCTCCTGCCCGGAGCGCCGTCCGCGGCTGTGCAGCTCGAGCGTCCCCCACTTCCCGGGCTCCGGCTTCCACAGGCCGCGGCGGCGGCCGGTGACCCGCAGGATCGCCCGATGCACGACCCAGGCGAGCCGAACGAACCAACGGGGCGGCAGGAACGGGCGTTTCTCGGCCGGGGTCATGACGGCACCTCCTTCGGGACGCTTCCGCGGCTGCGGATCGCGCGGCGCACCGCACTGATGATCTCCCAGGCGGTGACGAGCAGGACCCCGGCGGCCAGCGCGAGCATGGCAGGACCGTCGCCCTCGGCCAGCGGCCGCCAGCCGATCTCCTCGGCGAAGGCCGGGTTGATGATCGCTCCCTTCAGGGCCAGGACGATGACAGGCACCGCGAAGGCGCTTTCGAGGATGGCGAACGCCGTCACGAGGGGGACCGTCCAGCGACCGACGAGATAGACCACTACCCAGATCCCGCCGATCGCCGCCATGAGGATGATGAGCGCCGGCAGCCAGAACGCGGTCAGGTCCGGGTTGAGGACGGACAGGGCGGCACCATCGGCTTCGGTCGTCCAGGCCAGGTCGCGTAGGAAGAAGAGCCCGCCGATGGTGAGCAGAGTGGTGAAGACCTCGCTCGCGACCTCGCCGATCGTCACGCGGTCTTCCGTGGTCGCGGGCAGCATGTCGACCGTCCAGCGGCTGGTGGCGACGGCGATCTCGGACCGTGCCTCGCGGGCGAACTCGGCACGTTCGAGGACGACGAACACGACCGTGACCCAGAACGCGAGCTGGACGCCGATGTTCAGCGCGGCCGCCAGCCCGCCGAGCAGTGCGTCGACGTAGTCTCCCCCGCCTCCGATGCCCACGGCGGTCTGGATGACCGCCACCACCGGCACCACGATGGCAACGAGCATGACCAGGATGTGCCGGTAGGCCGGGAACATGTCGGGGCCGATGAGGTACATCGGCCGGCCACTGTATGAGGCCGCCAGGGTCGTCGGGCTGCCGAGGCCCTCCAGCACGGCCTTCTCGGCGACGGCGCGCTCCTCCCCTGCCTCGACGCGGTCCTCCACCGCATCGGTGATGGACGAGCGGAGCTCGCGCTCCACGTCGGCGCGCTGTCCGTCGGGGATGCCGCGCAGGGTGGCGGCAAGGTATCGCTCGGTCAGGGTCATCGGTCCGTTCCTCCGTCCAGCGCGCGCAGCGACGCGGCCAGGCTCGTCATGTCGGTCAGCAACTGCGCGGCCAGCTCCGCGCCGGCGGCGCTCGTGCGGTAGAACTTCCGCGGGCGAGCGTCGTCGGTGTTCCACTCGCTCTTGAGCAGACCGCGCTCCTCTAGCCGCCGCAGCAGCGGGTAAATCGTGTTCGCGTCGCTCGGGATCCCGGCCGCGTCGAGGGTCTTCAGCAGCGCGTAGCCGTAGCCGGGCGTTCGCAGGGCGAGGAGGCAGGCGAGTACCACGGTTCCCCGCCGCAGCTCCTGCCGGTGCGTCCCGAGCAGCTCCTCGTCAACCATGCTTCACACTATAATGTGTGACACACAGTATTGTCAAGGGGGCAGCATCGGAGACCACCGGCGGTGGAGGCATCCCGATCACGGTTGTCGGCCGCCATCGCGGATATATCAGCAGTGATCCAACCGTCAACTCTGGCGCGCGCAGGGCCGGCGCCCCATCATGAGCCGATGACCGAAACCACCGAGCTGACCCACATCCTGGTGGTGGCCGACGTCGATCGGTCGCGGGCCTGGTACACCGATGTCCTGGGCGCTGACCTGTACCGCGAGTACGGCGGCACCTCCGCCGTGCTCCAGTTCGCCGGATCGTGGCTGCTGCTCGTCACCGGCGGCGGGCCGACGGACGACAAGCCGACGGTCACGCTGGCGCCGCCGGTGGACCCGGACCGCCTCGACCACCTGTTCACGATCCGCGTTCCGGACTGCCAGGTGGCCTACGAGACACTCCGCGGCCGGGGCGCCACGTTCCTCACCCCGCCGGTGACTCACGGCGCCGAGACCCGGGCCTTCCTCCGCGACCCGGACGGGCACCTGTTCGAGATCAGCGAGTATCGGGGCTCATCGGGCTCATGAGCTGGAAGTAGTTTCCGTCCGGATCGGCGAGCGTCGCGATGTGACCCTCCTCGCCCTCGAATGTGTACGGCTCGCGGATGACGATCGCGCCGGCGTCGCGGAGGCGGGCGAAATCGGCCTGGACCTCCGGGCTCTCGATGTTCCAGATGATCCTGCCCGGCGACGGGTTCGTGCCGTGCACCTCGCTGTGCGGGCCGATGGTCACCGCCCCGGAGCCGATGAGCCAGCCGGTGTAGCCCCCATCGTTCCAGGTGGGGTCGCCGAACAAACGCGTGTAGTACGCGACCAGCGCGTCGGGGTTCTCGGAGCCGATGAGGATGCTGTTGAGGTTCACGTGGCGTCTCCTGCTGGGTGGCTGACAGTCTGACGCCGTGGGCGTCCCGGAGTCATCGGCGTCGCGTGTACAGTCTGCCCATGCTGCGCATCGGCTCGATCGTCATCCGGGTGGACGACCTCGAGGCCCAGACAGCGTTCTGGACGGCGGCGCTCGACTACGTGCCACGCGAGGACGACGACGACTCGTTCCGGCTGCTGCGCCCGCGGGAAGGCCGCACCGGCCCGAACGTCTCGCTCGACCGCTGGCGGTCCGAGGTCCACGTCCCGCCGCGCATCCACCTGGACCTGTATGCCGAGGACCAGGCGGCCGAGGTCGAGCGGTTGAAAGGCCTGGGAGCCACCGAGGTGCACTGGAACAAGCGGCCTGAAGACGCCGACTACGTGATCCTGGCCGATCCCGAGGGCAATCGCTTCTGCGTCATCGACGCCGGGAGCTGAGCGTGGAGTCCAAGCTGGAGCCTGTCACCGTGACGGCCTCGGGCATCGACCGGGCGAACGCATTCGGCGAGCCGCTGGGCCCCAGCCGGGGCTGGGCTGCACCGCGTTTCCCATTCAGTTCAAGTCTCCGCGGGAATGCGCGGGCATCCATTCAGCGCCATTCGACCTCTGCCACCCGGATCGGGGTCGATACGCCGCGCACGGTGAGCTCGCGCACATTGGCCACGGCCAGGTCCGCGGCCTCTGCCAGGGTGTCGGCCGAGACGAGGATCTGGTCTGCCTCGGCGACGTCACCGAGCCGAGACGCCACGTGGACGCCGATCCCGCTGTAATCGCTGCCGCGCATCACCGCGTCAGCGGTGTGGACCCCGATGCGCACCGACGGCGTGGATACGTCCTCGGCCCGTCGCTCCTCGAGCGCCCGCAGGATCTCGACCGCGCTCCGGATGGCGGCCGCCGGCGTGCCGAATGAGACGAAGAAGCCGTCGCCGGTGGAGTTCACGACCGTGCCCCCGTGCCGGGCGAACGCGTCGCGGAGCACGTCGTCGTGCCAGCGCAGCAGGCGCTCCCAGGCCTCGTTGCCGAGTTCCTCCGCCAGGCGGGTGGAGCCGACGATATCCGTGAAAACGAACGTGCGCCGGACCTGCTCGGTGGCGGCTGTGCGCTCGGCGGCATCCTGAAGCTCTCGCTCGGTAGTTTCCAGGTCAGGCCGAGCCCCGAGCCGGGCAAACTCGTCGCGCGCCGCCCGCAGTTCGAGTTCCGCGTCCTGGGGATCGCCCGCGCCGCGCAGCGCCCTCGAGAGTGCGAGGCGCACGCGTGCCACGTCGTACGCCGCGCCCACCTCGCGCCACAGCCGGAGCGCGGTGCGCAGCTCGTCGACCGCCGAGGCCGGGTTGCCCTCCGCCAGTCGAACGCGCCCGTCCGCCTCGTGGGTCCCGGCGCGGAGTGCCGGCGAGTCGTAGCCCGAGGTGATCGCGGCGAGCTCATCCGCCGCGGCGCGAGCGGGGCCGACATCGCCGGCCGCGACGGCAATCTCGACCTTCGCCGCGAGGAGGCGCGCCCGCGCCCACTGGTCCCAGTTCGATTCGCGCAGCGCGGCGTCGATTGCGGCCTGTGCCGACTTCACCTGCCCTGCGCCAAGCCTCAGCAGGGCGAGGGCGGGCTGCGGGCTGCGGCCGAGGGCGTGAGCCTCC
>DATBIK010000087.1:0-3373 GCA_036556985.1 Candidatus Limnocylindria bacterium
CCCGAGAAACTCGATGCCCATCGCCGTGGCCAGCGCGTCGAGCGTGGTTGCCGTCTCGCGGCTCAGTCCCGCGGCGTCATCGGCCGAGGTGCGCGCCTGCTCGACACTGGTGTCGAAGCCGTCGAAGGCATCCGCCGCCGCACGGGCCGCGGAGGCAGCGGCCGTCATCGTGTCGGTGGCCGAGGTCGTCACGCGATCCAGGCGTGCGACGAGCGGCCCGCCCACGAGGAGCGCGGCGAGAACGAGCACGATGCCGATCGCCGCGTAGGCGGCGAGCAGCCAGGCGAGCAGTCGCATGTTCGGCGGGTACGTCAGCACCTCGCGTGCCACGCTGCCGCCGCTAGCATGCGCCGCACATGCGGACGATCTCCCTCCGCGCGCTCCTCACCCGCTTCATCCCGGCCGGCGGCGTCCTCCTCTCGGTGCTGCTCTTCGGCAGCTACGGGATGGGCCTCCTGCGCGACCGCGTCTTCGCCCGCACCTTCGGGGCCGGCCCGGAGCTCGATGCCTACAACGCCGCCTTCGTCCTGCCCGAGCTGCTCCTCGACGTCCTGGTGGACGCCGGACTGGCAGCTCCCTTCGTGCCGATCTTCCTCCGCCTGCGGGCGGTGGACGACGGAGGAGCGGCCGAGCGCTTCGCCCGAAGCATCCTGACCGCCGCCACGCTGGTCGTCGGGTTTGCCGCGCTGCTGATGTTCGTCTTCGCCGAGGCGACCACGGCCCTCATCGCGGGCGGCTTCGGCGGCGAGCAGCGCGAGCTGTACGTCCCGCTCTTCCGCCTCATGCTGGCCACGCCCATCCTGTTCGCGATCTCGAACACGCTCGGCCAGGTGCTCATCGCCGAGCAGCGCTTCCTGTGGTACGGGCTGGCGCCGATCCTCTACAACGCCGGCATCATCGGCGGGACGGTGGCGCTCGAGGGGCGGATCGGCATCTACGCGGCGGCCGTGGGCGCCGTCGCCGGCGCCGCGCTGCACCTGGCCATTCGGCTCGTCGGCCTGTGGCGCAGCCGCTTCCGCCCCAGCTTCGGCTTCCAGGGGCCGGGCGACTCGATCCGCGAGTTCGTGCGCCTCATGCTGCCGAAGATGGTCAGCCACCCCGTCGAGCAGCTCACCGTCATCTTCTTCACGGCGGTCGCCTCCGGGCTGGCCGTGGGCAGCGTCACGGTCGTGAGCCTGGCGCGCAACTTCCAGGCGGTGCCGGTCAGCCTCATCGGGGCGGCCTTCGCGCTGGCTGTCTTCCCGGCGCTGTCGACGGCCCATGCCACCGGCGATCGGCGCGGCTTCCTGCGCCTGCTCGGGACGAACACCGTCACGATCGCGCTGCTCACCGGGCTCGCCGCGATGGCGGTGCTTGTCGTCGGCGAGCTGGCGATCCGCGTGCTCCTCGGCGGCGGAGCGTTCCGGGCCGAGGACGTGCAGCGCACGGCAGCCGTGCTGGCCGCGTTCGCCATCTCGATCCCCTTCGAGAGCGTCAGTCTGCTGCTCAGCCGCGCCATCTACGCCACCCGGCACACGCTGCTGCAGGTGCTTGCCACGCTCGCGGGCCTGGGCATCACCATCGGCTCAACCCTGGCGCTGCTGGCTCCGCTCGGCGTCATCGCCATCCCCATCGGCTTCGGAATCGGACAGGCCGCCAAGACGGTGCTGCTCGGGTTGGCGCTTGCCATCCGCCTGCGCGGATTCCGCGACGTCAGCGCGTCGGGATGAGGACGACGAACCGCCCGTCGCGGTCCGGGTAGGCGCCCTCCGGGCGGGTCCAGCCCGGGCCGATGCTCTCGTAGCCGGGTGGACCCTGGTGCACCGGCCAGTTGCGCTCCAGCTCGGACAGGTTTTCGAAGTTGCCGGGGCCGTCGGATTGGCCCCAGATGCTCGAGAAGCGCGGGTACCACGGGTCGAGGATGTAGGCGCCACGGATCTTCGCATCGCCGAAGACGGTCGGATCGGCGTCGGCGCGGTAGCCGGTCATGACCCAGGTGTGCGCGCCCCACCACGGGAACATGACGACCGGCTTCTCGAAACTGGAGATGGCGATGGCCGAGTCGCGCAGGGCATCGATGTAGCTCGCGTAGGCACGAACCTCGTATCCACGCGCGCCGTACGCGTCGAGCGCGCGCTTCACCGCGGCCGGACCCCAGCCGCCGTTGTGGCTGTCCTCCCACGACTCCCACTCGCCGATGCGCCCCGCGATCTGCTCCTGGAACGCCACCGAGTTGTCGCCGAGACCCAGGATGGCGAGCACCATCTGGGTCCCGGCCACGGCGCACCACTTGTCGGTGGCCTGCGAGGCGAAGACCGCCTGCGGGTCGTCGACGATGTCCACGTCGACCGGCTCGCGCACCGGTGTCGGCTCCGGCGTGGCCGTTGCCGGCGCGTCCGACGGCCGGTCGCTCGGCGTGGCGGGAGGCACCGGCGTGGGACTGGCGGTGGGCTCTGGGGTGATGACGACGGTCTCCTGCCCGGGCAGGTCCGGCGTCAGGCGCAGCGTCGAGCTCACCCGGGCCAGGAACAGGTCGAGCCGATCGGCGGCGCCGAAGGCATTGGTCCAGACCGCGCCGAAGCCGATCGCCAGGGCCAGGACGGGCGCCAGCAGGAGATACCGCCGCCGCAGGCGGAGCGATCGGGCTGTAGGCAGCGGGAAGGTCATGCGCGTTCCATCTTGGACGATTTCCGTCCGGCTGTCGTTGCCCGGGACTTCGCCCCGAGGGTCAGCGCCGGGAGCGGCGTCCGAGCACGAGCCGGCCGAGCTCGTCGCAGGCCGGGGAGCTGGTGATCGCCCGCAGGGCGGCCGTGGCCGCCGACGAGGCGTGCCAGCGCGGGTCCGGCGAGCTGAGGGCGACCCCGCCGATCACCACGTCCTGCTGCACGAGCGGTGCGGCAACCATGGAGCGCAGCTCCAGGGCGCGTAGGACCAGGAGGTGCTCGGGGCTCGCGCTCCAGCGACGAAGGGTCGCGTCCGAGACGCTCATCCGCTGTGGCTCGCGAGTCTCGGCGGCAACCGCGACGGGACCCTCTTCCCGTGGCGTGAAGGCCTCGAGGCGCATCGCGACCTCGGTCATCACCGGGTCGCGGTGGGCGACCGCGGCGCGCTGCAATCCACCGTCGGGCGCGACGAGGTCGATGGCAACCACATCCGCGTGCTCGGTTGCTTCCTGCGCCAGGCGGCGAGCCGCTGCCGAGATCGCATCGGGACGCAGCAGTCCGCCGCGCGCCCCCTCCAACCAGCGGCCCAGCGTGGCGGCCATGGACGCCATGCGGTCGAGCACCTCGCCGTTTTCATCCCGTGGCTCCGCGGCGTAGCCGCACACGACGCCGATGACCGGCCTTCCCAGCGTGACCGGAACGCCTGCGGCGCCGTAGACGCCGAACTGGCG
>DATBIK010000088.1:0-3570 GCA_036556985.1 Candidatus Limnocylindria bacterium
GAACTTCTCGACCGTGCCGCCGTAGCGGGTGATGACGTCGGTGGCCAGGCTGAAGTACTCGGTGAGCTGCTCGCGAACCTCTTCCGCGTCGCGGCTCTCCGACATCGTGGTGAAGCCCACCAGGTCGGCGAACAGGACCGACACCTGCTTGCGCTCGGCGATCGCCGCCTGCGCGTCCCAGGCAGCCGGCTCACCGAAGGCCACCGGGCTCTGCACCGGCATCTCGGCTGTGGCGGGCGCGGTAGCTGCGGCGGGTCGAGCCTGCCCCGCGAGTGGGCTGCCGCATTCGGCGCAGAACTTCGGGCTGCCCTCGTATGGAGTGCCGCAGGAAGCGCAGGCGGTGGCGAGGGATTGGCCGCATTCGGCGCAGAACTTCTGGCCAGTTCGGGTGTCGGCGCCGCAGCTCGGGCAAGCCATTGCAGCCCCTCGGAATCGGTATGGTCGGCCACAGGCTACCAGCGCTCGGCAACCATCCGAGCGAGTCAGCCGCCGATGTAGCTCATCTCCACCTTGGGCAGGTGCGAGGTCTCCTCGGTGCGCAGCTCGCTGTAGCGGTCGTCGCGGGAGGTCCAGACGGCGCGCAGCGCCTCCTCCAGGTCGACGTCGGACGCCCCGTTGCGCAGCAGGGCGCGCAGATCGTGGCCTCGGGTCGCGAACAGGCAGGTGTACAGCTGGCCGTCGGCGCTGATGCGGGCCCGCGAGCAGTCTCCGCAGAAGGGCCGGGAGACGGAGGCGATGACCCCGACCTCGCCCGAGCCATCGGCGTAGCGATAGCGCTCGGCCACCTCGCCGGGATGGGTGGGCGGCATCGGCTCCAGCGGGAAGACGGCACCCACCGTCGCCAGGATCTCGTCGGCGGTGATCACGTCGTCCAGGCGCCAGCCATTGGAATGGCCCACGTCCATGTACTCGATGAAGCGCAGGATGCGCCCCGTGCCGCGGAAGCGGCGGGCCATGGGCAGGATGGCGTGCTCGTTCCAGCCACGCTTCACGACCATGTTGATCTTAATCGGGCCCAGGCCGGCCGCCTCGGCGGCGTCGATCCCGAAAAGCACCTTCTCCACTGGCACGCGGGCGTCGTTCATGCGGCCGAAGGTGTCGTCGTCGTCGGCGTCGAGGCTGATGGTGACCCGATGCAGCCCGGCCTCGGCCAGCGTCACCGCGTGCTGCGGCAGGAGCACGCCGTTCGTGGTCAGCGTCAGGTCGCGGACGCCGGGCACGGCGGCCAGCATGGCCACCAGGCGGGGCAGCTCGCGGCGGACGAGCGGCTCTCCACCGGTGAGTCGCACCTTCTCGACGCCGAGCCGGGTGAAGCTGCCCACCAGCCGGGTGATCTCCTCGAAGGAGAGGATCTCGTCGCGCGGCAGGAAGGCGTGGTCCGGCCCGAAGACCGCCCGCGGCATGCAGTACACGCAGCGGAAGTTGCAGCGGTCGGTGACGCTGATGCGCAGGTCGTGGAGGGGCCGGTTCAGCGTGTCGCGCGGGCCGGGCAGCATCGGGAGCTCGGAGGCCATCGCCGGATGCTGACAGGTGGGCGGCAGTCTGCCAAACCGCCGGATGCCCCTTAGGCCGGGACGAGGCGGTCGAGAAGGTCCGGCAGCCCGGCGAGGTCGGTGAGCTCGCCGTGGCGGGGCAGCTCGCTCGACTCGGCGAGGCGGTTGATCCAGACGCAGCGCAGCGCGAGCCGCGCGGCCGGCTCGACGTCGTGGAACAGCGAGGCCGCGACATGGACGTGGCGTTCGCGGTCCGCGCGGGTGCGGGTGAAGAACGTCTCCCAGTGGCCGGGCGCAGGCTTGTAGGAGCCGATCTCCGAGGCGACAACCCGCAGGTCGGGCGCGACGCCGATGGCCCGCACCGACGCCTCCAGGAAGTCGGCGTCGGTGTTCGACAGGATGGCGATCCGCCAGCCCCGCCGCCGCAGCTCGGCGAGGGACGCCGGCACCTCGCCGAAGACCGGCCAGTCCGGGAGGGAGGCCCCCAGTGCGTCATGGCGACCCTCCGGCACGGCCAGCCCCTCGGCGGCGGCGACGCGCCACAGGGTCTCGGCCATGACGCGCCGGTAGGCCATCGGCACCCGGGCCTGCACCGCCGGCTCGATGCCGTGGTAGGCGCGCAGCAGGTGATCCGCGTCGGCATCGGGCCAGAGGGAGGCGAGCGTGGAGCGGATGCCGCCCATCCAGTCGACCAGGGTGCCGTAGCAGTCGAAGGTGGCCCACCGTTCGCTCACCGGGCGAGTGTAGGCTCTTCACCGATGACCTCCGCCCCCGCCGAGCTCCTCGCCCGCCTGCGCGATGCGGTCGGCGACGCGCACCTCCTCGCCGATGCCGACCTGCGCGCAGGCTACGAGACCGACTGGACGCGACGCTGGCACGGCGAGGCTGCCTGCGTCGTGCGCCCCGGCGACGTCGACCAGGTCGCGGCCGTGGTCCGCGCCTGCGCCGATGCGGGTGCCGCGCTCGTGCCGCAGGGCGGCAACACCGGCCTCGTGGGCGGGTCCGTGCCGCGGGCCACCGAGCCGCGCGGACGGCCCCAGGTCGTCTGCTCGCTCGCCCGCCTTCGCGACCTCGAGCCGGTGGATGCGGCCGCCGCCGAGGTGACGGTGGGTGCCGGAGTGACGCTTTCCGCGCTGCGGGACCACGCGCGCGCGGCCGGCCACGGGTTCGGGGTGGACCTCGGTGCGCGGGAGAGCGCCACGATCGGCGGCATGGTCGCCAGCAACGCGGGCGGCATCCAGGCCTTCCGGCATGGACCGATGCGCCAGCAGCTCGTCGGACTGGAGGCGGTGCTCGCCGATGGCTCGGTGGTGCGTCGGCTGCCGGGGCTGGTGAAGGACAACACCGGCTACCACCTGCCGTCGCTCCTTGCCGGGTCGGAGGGGACGCTCGGGATCGTGACCCGCGCGCGGCTGCGGCTGGTGCCCCTCATCCCGCGGCGCGCCGTGGCGCTCGTCGCGGTGGATGGCGCGGACGAGGCGGCCGCGCTGGCCGGGGAGCTGCGGCGGACCCTTCCGAACCTGCTCGCCGCGGAGCTCTTCTTCGAGCAGGGGCTCGCGCTCGTCCTGCGCCACGCCGGCGGCACGCACCCGTTCGGAGCGGCGCACGGGGGCTACCTCCTCGCCGAAGCCGGGGGTGCGGCCGATCCGACTGCCGAGCTCGTGGACGCGCTGGAGGAGTGTGGCGACCTCGTGCGCGACGCGGTCCTGTGCCGCGACGAGCGCGAGCGGGAGCGCGCCTGGCAGCTGCGCGAGCGCCACACCGAGTCGGTGAACGCCGAGGGCGTGCCGCACAAGCTCGACGTGGCGGTGCCCGCATCCCGGCTCGGCGCCTTCGTGCGCGACGTTCGTCGGGCGGTGGAGGACGCGGCGCCGGGCGCCGCGCTGTACCTGTATGGGCACGCCGCCGACGGGAACCTGCACGTCAACGTGGTGGGGCCGCCACCCGAGGACGAGGCGGTGGACGCGGCGGTGCTCCAGCTGGCGATCGCGTCGGGCGGCACGATCAGCGCCGAGCACGGCATCGGCGTGGCCAAGACGGCCTGGCTGGAGGCCGACCGCGGCCCGGCCGACGTGGC
>DATBIK010000089.1:0-5517 GCA_036556985.1 Candidatus Limnocylindria bacterium
GCGCGGATTGCGTCGCCGGCGGCCTCGCCCACCTTCCCCGCGGCCTTGCCCGCGACGCCCCCAACCTTGCCCGCGGCCTTACCCGCCACGCCCGATACGTTGCCGACGACCTTGCCGGCCGTGCTGGCCGCCTCCTTCACCGGGTTGCTCTTCCTGGCCATGTCGTGCCCCTTCCAATCTCGCCCTCACGCGGGGCGACCAAGCGATCGGCAGTGCATCCGGCGTGCCGGGGCGCTTCAGAGCTGCCAGTACGGTCCGGTCAGGCCGATGCGGGCGAAGTGGGCCAGCAGCTCCTCCCTCCCGGGCCGCGCGTAGTCGAGGTCGAACTTCCGCGCGTAGATGGGCCCGCTCAGGGCATGCACCTCATCCGGCGTCAGCGACACCGCCTCCTCCGGAGGCCCGCACAGGGCCGATGCGTCGCGGTGCTCCGCCGAGCAGAAGAAGACCATGGTGCTGCCGCAGGTTGCCACGATGTCCTCCCACCATCGGCTGGGCGGCAGGGCCAGGTGCACGAGGGCACTGGCGGGCTCGACGCGCCGGGCGGCGCCATCGGCCATGACCACCTCGATCGGCCGGGCGCAGTGGTGGCAGGCGGAGGTGACGCGGACCTCGTCGCCGAGCATGGCGTGGAAGGCGATCACGTCCCACGAGCAGTTCGCGAAGTACGCGGTGTTGCGCACCTCGGCGCGGAAGGGCGTGGGGATCGCCGAGAAGGGGAACGCCATGAGGATGCGGGCCGTGCCGGGAACGAGGGCGATGTGCCGCGCCTCGGCGAGGTCGCGGAGGATCGCCTCCACGTCGCTGCGGCCCAGCGCGAAGGCGGGCATGAGCTCCTCGACGAGCGGCGGCCGGGCGTCGGCCAGGAACCGCTCGAAGATCGTCAGCCGCACCCGGGGGGCGAGGTCGGTCGGTGCGGCTGACGTCATGCCACGAGTATGCGCTCCGATTTCCTCAGCGCCTGGCCATCCAGGCGCGGAAGGTCGGCCTCCCCCAGAAGTACGAGGCCACCGCGATCACGAGGCCCATGCCGAAGCAGGTCGGGTGCAGGAAGCTCAGCTCCTTGATGATCCCCAGCTGCACCGGGATCCAGATCATCTGCGCCACGCCGATGGCGAATGCCAGGAAGGGCGCCACGCGCCAGCTCTGGATGCCGAGGACGGCCACCACCAGCGAGCCGATGCCGAAGAGGCCGCCGAGGATGAGCCCCGGCACGAGGAAGTCGCGGAACGGGCTGCCGGCCAGGATCGCGACGTCGAAGCCCATCACGCTGCCGTCGGGCTGGGCGACGAGGGTGATGCCGCCGGCGAGGGCACCGATGCCGAGCAGGGCGAGGGAGACGACGGCGACCCAGCCGGCGAGGTGCAGCTCTGGCCGCGGGATGGACGAAACGCGCCCTCCGGGGAAGGCATGCGCGGTCATTTCGATTCACCTCCGAGCGGCGCCGCAGCAGGCGACGCCTATGGCCCGATCGTGGCGCCGGCCCCGAAGTCGGCCCAGTGCCGGTCGGCACCACCAGACGGTCCGGTTGTCGCCGCGCGGCCGATGTAGGCTGCGCCCCGATGGCCATGAGCGGGCGAGCATCGCACGTCACCGACCTCGGCGATGGGACGGTGCTCCGGGTCGGAGGCGATCCGTCGCGCGAGGCCCGGCTCATGGCGCTGGCCGGCGCGAGCGGCGTGCGCGTCCCGCGTGTGATGGCGGCGCGCGCCGACGGCCTCGTCCTCGAGCGCGTCCCGGGTCCCACCATGGCAGCGCGGCTGCTGCGCCGACCATGGGAGGCGGGCCGCCAGGTCCGCATCCTCGCGGCACTGCACGAGCAGGTGCACGGCGTGGCGCTCGACGACGCGTGGCTCGTCCATCGCGACCTGCACCCGGAGAACGTCCTCCTCTCGCCGTCCGGCGCGGTGCTCATCGACTGGACGAATGCCGGCGCCGGCGACCCGGCGATGGACGTCGCCCTGACGTGGCTCATCATGGAGACCAGCGCCGGGATGCCGGGCCGGCTCCTGGCGCGACTGTTCCGACGCCGCGTGGGCTCCGCGATCATCCGCGACGGCCTCGAGGCCGCCATCGGCTACCGGCTGGCCGACCCGAACGTCAGCGAAGGCGAGCGAGCGCGGGTCCAGGTGGTGGAGTTGGGCTGAGGAGCACGACCAAGGGACCGCGGGGTAGGGTCCATCGGCCCTGTGGCGGAAGCGGACGGACGCCCGACCATGGGCGCATGAGCAAGCAGTATCGCGGCATGGCGCTCCTCGCCGTGCTGGTGGCGGTCCTTGCGGCCGTGGCCGCCGGGCTTGGCGTCGTCGCCCGGGGCGACGGGGCCTACGAGACGGTGACGAGCGTGCGCGGCATCACCTACCGGATGGCGACCGACGGGATCTACGCCTACAACGCCGAGCAGGTCGTGGCCGAGGGCGTGGGCTGGGACGTCTTCACCCTGTTCCTGGCCGTGCCGGCCATGGCGGTGGCGGCCTGGTTCACGGCCGCCGGGTCGTTCCGCGGCCGCCTCGCGGCGGCCGGACTGTTCGGCTACTTCCTGTACCAGTACCTCGAGTACGCGGTGACGTGGGCCTTCGGGCCGCTCTTCCCGCTGTTCATCGCCATCTATGCGGCGTCGCTGGCGGGCATCGTGTGGCTGGGCGTCAGCCTGGCAGCCGACGGCATCGCGCTCCGCTTCGACCGGCGCTTCCCGCGGCGCGCCTTCGCCACGCTGAACGTGGGGCTGGCGGCCCTGCTGGCCCTGATGTGGGCGGCGCGCATCGCGACCGGGTTGGGCGGCGACCTGGAGGCCGCCGGCCTGCGCGGGGAGACGACGATGGTCGTCCAGGCGCTCGACCTGGGCCTCGTCCTCCCGTCCGCGCTGCTCATCTCGGTCCTTGCCTGGCGGCGCAGCGACGCCGGCTACGTCCTGGCCGCCGCATACGCGGTGACGGGAGTGGCCATGGGTGCCGCGATCGCGGCCATGCTGCTCTCCGCCTGGGCGGTGACCGGCGAGCTGGCCGTCCCGCCGCTGGTCATCTTCGGCGCGTACGTCATCGGTTCCGCGATCGTCGCGGTACGGATCTACCGCAGCGCGATCGCGAGCGGCCGCCGCATCGGCCTGGAGGTCGACGTCAGGCTCACGCTCCCGGCCTGAGCCCGGCCCACGGGCCAACCCGCTCACGGATCACCTGCCGCCGGCGTTCCTTCCGTCGACGGCAGGTACCATCCGGGGATCCATGAACCGACGCGCGACGCCCATCGAGTGGCTCGTCTTCCTCGCGCTCGGCGCCGCGTGGGGCAGCAGCTACCTCTTCATCAAGATCGGGGTCGAGACGCTCACCCCGTTCACGCTGGTGGCCGGGCGCCTCGCCATCGGCGCGGCGGTGCTGGCCGTGGTCATGCGCCTCGCCCGCGCGTCGCTGCCCCGGCAGCGGGGCGTATACGGGCACATGGTCGTGGTGGCGCTGCTCGGCATCGTCATCCCGTTCAGCCTCATCACCTGGGGCGAGCAGACGATCGACTCCGGCCTGGCCGCGGTGCTGAACGGGACGGTGCCGCTGTTCGCGATCGTCCTCGCCGCCCTCGTCCTGCCGGACGAGCCGATCACCGTCAACCGCCTCGGCGGCCTGCTCGTCGGCTTCGCCGGCGTGGTGCTCCTCACCGCCCCGGCGCTGGAGGACGGGTTCGGCGGCGGCCTGCCGGGCCAGCTCGCCCTCCTCGGGGCGTCGATCTCGTACGGGGCCGCCGGCGTCTACGCGCGGCGCACCGTCCGCGGGCTGCCGGCGCTGACCAGCGCGTTCCTGGAGGTCGGCTTCGCGTTCGTCATCGTGCTCGCCCTGGCCGCCGCCTTCGGCGCGCCATGGGCCACGAACGTCGACGCCGGCACGATCCTGTCGGTGGCCTGGCTGGGCCTCATCGGCTCGGGGCTCGCCTTCCTCGCCTTCTTCTTCCTGCTGGACCGATGGGGTGCCACCCGCACCTCGCTGGTCGCCTACCTGCTGCCGCTGGTCGGCATCATCCTGGGCGTGCTCGTCCTGCGCGAGGTCATCACCCTGCCGATGCTGGCCGGCACCGCGCTCGTCATCGGCGGCATCGCGCTGGCGAACAGCCGCTACGGACATCGGCGCCTTGCCGGCAGGCGCCTGCCGGAAGCGGTGGAGGTGCCGGCGGAGGTCCCGGCCCGGGACTAGGCCCCCGGCTTCAGGACCATGAGGGCGATGATCGCCACCACGATCACCGCCAGCAGCACGCCGAGCAGCCTGCCGCGGCGGCCGAGGGCGGCGAACTCCGGCGCGTCGGGACCATCGGTCTCGTAGACGCGGATCTGGCGCGACAGCGTGGGCGAGTACAGGCCGAATCCAATCAGCGCCAGCGCCACGTACAGGCCGATGGACACCGCGATCCACAGCGTTTCGAATTCGTACGGGCCGATGAGCACCATCGCCACTCCGACCGCGCCGAGCAGCAGGTAGGCCGGGTTGGCGACCCGGTCGTCGAGGAACTTCACGCCGCGCAGCGCCCAGCCGAGGTGCTGCGGCTCGCGCGCGGCGCGCGCCTGCCAGATGCCGTAGGTCACGTTGCTGCCGACCGCCACGACGGCGAGGAGGATGTGAGCGAGCTTCAGCCAGGGATAGGCGTCCATATGTTCCTCCGGGCCGGAGGGTACCCGGCGGACGGCGAGAGGTCTACCATCAGGCCATGACGCATAGCGTGGATCGCCAGGCCGACCTCGCCGGCGAGCGCGAGGCCTGGCAACGGCTGCACGCGGTCATGCGGCGCATCACCCCCGAGATCGCCGACGTGCCCGGATACTTCGAGGAGGGCTGGACCGCAAAGGACGCGGTCGCTCACCTGGGGACGTGGATGGCCGAGGGGGCGCAGGTGCTGCGCCAGATTGCCGCGGGCACGTACCGCGAGGGCGAGCTCGACGTCGACGCGGCGAACGAACGCTTCCTGGCCGCGATGCGTGACATCCCGCTCGACACGGTCCACCTCCAGGCGGCTTCGGCCCGCGCCGAGTTGCTGCGCGCCTGGCAGGCGCTGCCGGAGATCACCCCGGCCGCGGCCTACTGGCTGCGCAAGGCCGGTCCCGACCACCTCGAGGAGCATCTGCCCCGGCTGGAGGAATGGCTGGACGAGCTAGCCGCCGGCTGAGCGCGCCTCGGCCATCGCCGCCGCGAAGCGCGGGATGCCGCGCTCGACCATCTCGTCGGAGGCGGTGAGGCTGATCCGGAACCAGCCGGGCACCTCCACGATCGTGCCGGGCAGGACGAGGACCCGATGCCTGGCCAGAATCTCGCCGAAGGCGACGTCGTCGTCGATCGGCGCGCGGGCCATGGTGTAGAAGGTGCCCTCCGGCATCGACGCCTCGTAGCCCATGTCGCGCAGCGCCGGCACGAGCCGGTCGCGGCGGCGCCGGAGTGCGCCGACGTCGATCGACAGCCGCTCGAGGTCGGGAAGCGCGTGCTGGAGCAGCGCGTTCGGCCAGGCGTAGCCGGTGGCGCACTGCTGGATGAACACCTCGTCGCGGAGGGC
>DATBIK010000090.1:0-6844 GCA_036556985.1 Candidatus Limnocylindria bacterium
AGGCGCGCCCGCGCCCACTGGTCCCAGTTCGATTCGCGCAGCGCGGCGTCGATTGCGGCCTGTGCCGACTTCACCTGCCCTGCGCCAAGCCTCAGCAGGGCGAGGGCGGGCTGCGGGCTGCGGCCGAGGGCGTGAGCCTCCCGCAACGCCTCCTCCGCCCCGGCGCTGTCACCCTTCAGCCGCCGAATCTCGCCAATCGCGTACAGCCCGTCGGCCATGGGCGGGATGGCGGCGTAGGCCTTCAGCTCGGTCGTGGCGCGTCGCAGCTCGTCTTCGGCACGGTCCCAGCCGCCCTGCAACGCCACGATCTCGGCCCGATGCACGCGACAGATCCCCGGGAAGCCGGACACCTCCTGGCTGCGGCACCACTTGTCGGTCGCCTCCAGCCATTCCTGCGCACGCTGGTAGTCGGTCAGGTCCCGGCACGCGGAGATCATCTGGCAGGAGGTGATGCCGGCGGTGATGGGCGTGAGCTCGCCGCTCACCGCGGAAATCGCCGCCTCCTCGAGGAGCGCGATCCCGTCGGTCGCCGAGCCGGCGCCGATCTTGACCGTCCCGAGTGTGGTGAGGCCCATTGCCTTCAGGTCCGGGTCGCCGCTGCGCCTGCCGATCTCCACCGCCTCGGCAGCGTGGCGCTCTGCCTGCGCCAGGTCGCCCTGCGCGCGGGCCATGTCGCTGCGGACGAGGGCCAGGTATCCGTGCGCGTATGTCTCCGGCAGCTCGGCGAGCAGTCCTTCTGCCCGGCGCGCCCACGCCGAGGCGATGGACATCCGGCCGCGCATGCCCTGCTCGTTCGCCAGGTCCGCCGCGAAGTACCCGGCGCGGACGGCGTCGCCCTCGGCCAGATAGGCGGCGTACGCGCGCTCCTTGATGTCCACGCGTTCGTCGCCGTGACCCGCAAAGAAGGCCGCTTGCCCGTAGGACTCGAGGTCGGGACCCGACAGCGGCGCGATCCCCTCCGCCTCCTTGAAACGATCGAAGGCTTCCGTCCACGCGTGGCGGGCGAGCGCGGCGCGGCCGGCGCTCAGTGGATCGGCAGCGGGGTCGCCAGCGGTCACGGCGGCGTCGGTCATCGTCCGCGGATCGTACATCGCGTGCGCTGAGCCGATTTCGCGCACGGGACTGGTCCTATCGGGCCATATCGGTCCCATAGCCAGGGCGGCCAGACTCGACCGGCGATGGACAAGGCCACCCGCGGAGAGCCGCGCGCCCGGACGGGCCGTGCGGCCGCGAAATCCCGCGCGTCACGAGCCAAGCAGCCCGCTGAGCAGACCACGCTCATCGGCGGCGACCTGCTCGTCTTCGAGCTGCAGGACGGCGTCCTCCGGCTTGTCGGCGGGCGGGGCCGCGGGCAGGGCTGGGCCGGCGTGGTCGAGGCGGCACTGACAGACGAACCCCTGGCGCGGCGCGCCGCGCGCGGCAACGTGCCGGTCCGCGTCCTCGAGGATGAGCCGGTGAAGGTCATCGGCCCGTACTGGAGCCGGCACGCGGCCCTCGTGGCGGTGGGTGACGACCACGTCGTTGTGGTTGGCGACGCGAAACCCTTACGCGCGTCGGACGGTGAGCTGCGCCGCGAGGCGGCCGAGGCCGTCTCCCGGGTCGGGGGCATCCCGAGCTCCAAGCTCCTCGCCGACGAGCTCGAGGTGGTCGACGCGGTGCGCAAGCTCATGGACTACCGACCCGAGGCGCTCGCCGCAACGGCCCGGCACGTGGCCGACGTGGCGGCCGCATCCCTCTCGTGCGATTTCGCCGCCGTGCTCGTCCCCGGGCCCGGCGGTCCGGTGGTGAGCGTGAGCGGCACCGACAGCGGCGACTGTGCCGACCCGAAGCTGTGCGATGAACTGAAGCGCCTCGCCGCGCGCGTGGGCGACGCACCACTCCTCGAGCAGAGCGTCCGCGACCGAGGGCGGCTCGGTCGGGGTGGCGGGCTGGTCACGCGCTATGCGCTCGGGATCGGCACCGGCAAGACGCGCGGGATGCTGGTGGTGGGCCATGACGCGGCGCACCCCCGAGGCTTTACGCTCCTCTGCCAACGCGTCGGGCGTGCCCTGGCCGATGCCGCCGAAGTGCTGCTCAGCCAGGCTGCCGGCCGCGAGGAGCTTGCGGCGGAGCGCGATCGCTTCGCCCGCGAGTCGCGCACCGACGACCTCACCGGCCTCGCCAATCGCATCGCATGGACCGAGGCCCTCGGCCGCGAACGGAAGCGCCGCTCGCGCTATCGGCGTCCGGTGGTCGTCATGAGCATCGACGTCGACCGGTTGAAGGACGTGAACGACACGTACGGCCACGTCGCCGGTGACGAGCTGCTGCGCGGCGCGGCGCGTGTCCTCGTGAACTGCCTGCGCGAGACCGACTTCGTGGCTCGCATCGGCGGTGACGAGTTCGGCGCACTGCTGCCGGAGACGACGGCCGAGGCAGCGGCCGGCGTCATCGACCGCATCCATGCCGCCTGCCGTGCGTGGCGCGGCTCGCACGCCGACCTGCGACTCTCGCTCTCCATCGGCTGGGCGGCTCCGGAGCCGTTTGGCGACCTCCAGGAGGCCCTGCGCACCGCCGACGGGCGCATGTACGCGAGCAAGCGAGCGGGCTGACCCGGCGCTAGCATGCGCCGGGATGACGTACGACTACACGTCGGTCAGCGCCGAATCGGTGGCTGCCGAGGCCGATGCCGCTTTGGCACGCGCGAACGAGCTCGTCGAACAGGCGGTTGCCCCAACCGGCGACGCGACCTTCGCGGGCACGCTGGCGCTGCTGGAGCTGGCGGGCGCCGAGATCGCTCGCGGCTATGGCCGCAGCGCCTTCATGGCCCACGTCCACCCGGACGCCCCGGTCCGCGATGCCGGCCAGGCGGCGGAGGAGGCGATGAACAAGTGGCGCGTCGCTATCCTCTTTCGCGACGACGTCTACCGCGCCGTCTCAGCGTTCGCCGCCACCGAGGAGGCCGGCACGCTCGAGGGGGAGCGGCGGCGACTCCTGGAGCACTGGCAGCGGGACCTGCGCCGAGCCGGCCACGAGCTGGCGGCTGCGGACAGAGCTGAGCTCGAGAAGCTCCGCTCCCGGCTCGTGGAACTGGAGGTCGCCTTCCAGCGCAACATCAACGAGTACAAGGACTGGATCGAGGTCGACCGCCAGGGGCTGGCGGGGCTGCCGGACGACTACGTCGAGCGGCTGCGCCCGGGTGACGCGCCCGGCACGTACCGGGTCACGCTCGACAGCCCCGAGCTGCTGCCCTTCATGGAGCTGGCGCACGACCGCGCCCTCCGCGAGGAGCTGTTCCGCAAGAGCTGGAATCAGGCGGCGGTCGAGAACCGGCCGCTGCTCAGCGAGGCGGTCGAGCTGCGGCGCCGGATCGCCGCGCTGCTCGGCTACGAGACGTGGGCCGACTACGCCATGGAGGTCCGCATGGCCGGCGGGCCGGAACGCGTGCGAGGCTTCTACGACGATCTCGTCCCGCCCCTGGAGGCCGCCGCCCGCCAGGAAGTCGCCGAACTGGCCGAGCTGGCCCGCGCCGACGGGTTGACCGACGGCCTCCAGCCCTGGGACTGGCTCTACTACGACGCCCGGCTCTCACGCGAGCGGTACCGGGTGGACAAGGACGAGATCCGGGAGTACCTGCCCCTCGACGCGGTCATCGAGGGCATGTTCGCGCTCACCGGCGAGGTCTTCGGGCTCGAGTACCGACGGGTGGAGGACGCACGGGCCTGGCACCCATCGGTCCAGAAGTACGAGATCCTGGATCGCGAGTCGGGTGAGCTGCTCGCCCGCTTCTACACCGACTTCTTCCCGCGCGACGGGAAGTACGGCCACGCCGCCGCCTTCCCGATCGTCATCGCGCACGAG
The DNA here is from genome assembly GCA_036556985.1 of Candidatus Limnocylindria bacterium. Classification (GTDB taxonomy): domain Bacteria; phylum Chloroflexota; class Limnocylindria; order QHBO01; family QHBO01; genus JAPSGM01. Next base: position 3,841 of record DATBIK010000090.1, read on the forward strand.
CGCCTGGATGGCAGCCGGGCGGTACCGGTCAACGCCATCGTGTCGAACTTCGCGCCCGCCTCCGGCGACCGGCCCAGCCTCGTCACGCACGGCCCGCACGGCGAGATCGAAACCCTGTGGCACGAGTTCGGGCACATCCTGCACATGTCGCTCTCGCAGGCCCGATACACCCGCTTCTCCGGGGCGGAGACGGAGTGGGATTTCGTCGAGGCGCCGTCACAGATCATGGAGCACTGGGTCTGGCAGCCCGAGGTGCTCGCCCGCTTCGCGCGCCACTACCGCACCGGCCAGCCGATCCCGGCCGACCTCGTTGAGCGGATGGAGCGGGCCCGGTGGATCAACGTCGGCCTGCGGGCCGCGCGGCAGGTCTTCTTCGGCACCATGGATCTCGCCATCCACGCCGTGGAGGGCTCGCCGGACCTCGACGCAGCGATCCGCGATTCCTACGCGGTGACGCAGCTCCCCTACCCCGAGGGCACGTTCATGCTCGGGGGCTTCGGCCATCTCATGGGCGGCTACGACGCCGGCTACTACGGCTACCTGTGGGCGGAGGTCATCGGCGACGACATGTGGAGTCGGTTCGCCGCCGAGGGCGTCACCTCACCGGTCGTGGGCATGGCCTACCGTCGCGCGGTGCTCGAGCCGAACGGGTCGAAGCCCGGCGATGAGCTGGTGGAGTCGTTCCTCGGCCGACCGGCCACGAAGGAGAGCTACCTCCGCCTGCGCGGCATGGACGCGGTCGCCGCCGGCGGCTGAAATCTCAGCCGTGAGCGGGGTCGGTCAGGGCGCCAGGAAGTCGAGGACGAGGCGACTGAAGGCATCGGGCGCCTCCATCGGCGGCAGGTGTGCCACCCCCCTCATCAGCTCGTAGCGCGCGCCCGGGATGCGCTCGGCCATGTGCCGCCCGATCACCACGAAGTCCGGCTGGTCGAGCTCACCGGCCACCACCAGCGTGGGCGCGCGCACCTCGCCGAGCCGATCGCCCCGGTCAGGCACGAGCCACTCCAGCTGGGCGTCGTCGTTGTCCACCTCGAAGGCCCGCTTCTGCATCTCGTACACGAGCTGCCGGATCCTGGGGTCAACCACGGACTCCGTCCGATGCGGACCATCCACCCAGAAGCGGACGTTCAGCCACGAGGCGGCGTCCAGGTCCCCGCGCTCGAGCGCCGCGTTCTCCTCCTCGTCGAAGCGGTCCATCTCCGGCGCGTAGTCCCAGCCCGACAGTCCCGGCGCCACGAGCACGAGCCGGTCCACGAGCGCCGGGCGTCCCAGGGCGAGGTCGAGCGCCACGCCGGCGCCCATCGAGATTCCCACCACGTGCGCCCGCTCGACGCCGAGTGACTCGAGGAGCGCGGCAGCATCGGCCGTCCAGTTGAAGGAGCCGTCGGGCAGCGGCGTGTCCCCGTACCCGCGCAGGTCCGGGCGGATGACCCGGTGGCGCGCGGTGAGCACCGGCCAGGCGTCGTCCCACATCCGGCGATCGGCGATCCCGGCGTGGAGGAGGAGCAACGCGCTCCCCTCGCCCGCCGCCTCGTAGGCGTAGGGCACGCCATTGATGGTCTGCGTCGGCATCGGCTAGTAGTAGTCCGAGCACGACAGGAAGTACCCGCAGCCGCGGCAGATGAGCTTGCACTTGCGCTCTTCCATGGTCGAGCCGCAGTTCGCGCAGACCCGCATCACCTCGCCCGGGGCGGACGGCTGCCGCAAGGCCGATGGCGCCGTCGGCGGCGGCGCGGAAATCGCGGAGGAAGGGGCTTGTCGCGGCTCCATCGTCGGAGGATAGTAGGCCCGACGTGCTGGTGTGGCGCGCCGATTGCAGCGTGAGGCTGCGACCGCGCCGCGCATCGCTGCCGTGCATGAGGCTGGCGCGCCTTGAGTGGGGAATGCACGCGGATGCCCGACAAGAGTCACTACAGGCTCCTCCAGGTCGATCCATCGGCCGATCCCGACGTCATCCTCGCGGCGCACCGCATCCTCGCCGGGCGGCTTCACCCGGAGACTGATTTCACTGGCATCCAGGAATACCGTCGCAAGGAGCTCGACCGGGCGCTCGCGATCCTCACCGACCCCGACAAGCGCCGCGCCTACGACGAGCAGCTCGCCGCCGGGCAGGCGCCGTACCCCCATGGCGGGTCGGGCCCGGTTCGCGAGCGCGTCGCGGTGGGGCCAGGTGCCGGAGCCGGCAACGCGCATCGGCAGGGGTACACGCTCGCCGAGCGCATTCAGGCCACCGACACTGGCCGGCTGGGGCAGACGCAGATCGACTTCGGCCGCTATGCCGGCTACACGCTCGGCGAGGTCCTGCGTCGCGATCCGGACTACCTGCGCTGGCTGGCGCGCCACTCCTCGGGGGTGCGCTACCGCGGCGCGATCCTCCGCCTCCTCGCCGAATACGAGGAGCAGCGCCAGCCCCTCCGCACCCTTCCCTGACCGCCCCTTGCCGCGAACCGGGCCGTAAGGTCCCGGGGTTTCGGGCGCATCGGCCCTGCTTCGGCGCCGGTCGGGCGCGGCTCAATGGGGCATGCGCAGCGAGGACACGCCGATGACACTGGACCTCAAGGACCTGGCCGTGGGCGACGTGATGAGCGTCGATCCGATCACGGTCTCCGTCGACGCCACGATCGAGCAGGCGCAGGACATCCTGAGGCTGAACCACATCACCGGGCTGCCAGTGGTCGGGACCGATGGCGCGCTCGTCGGCGTGCTGTCGCAGTCGGACCTCGTCTGGGGGCCGGGCCTGCACGTGGCCGCGCTGCTCCGCAAGAAGGCATCTGGCCTGCGGGTGGGCGAGCTGATGACGTCGCCGGCAGTGACCGTCGACCTGGACACCCCGGTGACCGACGCCGCGCGGCTCATGCTCGAGAACCGCGTCCATCGTCTCGTGGCGGTGGACGCCTCGGGACGGCCGGTGGGCGTGCTGTCGGCGACCGACTACGTCACGCTCGCCGCGGAGGCCTGACGCCTCCGCTCATTCACGCTCCGGTGATCTGGACCGATGGCCGGG
>DATBIK010000091.1:0-13452 GCA_036556985.1 Candidatus Limnocylindria bacterium
CGAGACGCAGTTCGGCCTGAACAAGCCGATCCACGAGCAGTACATCAGCTGGGTCGGCAACATCCTGCAGGGCGACCTGGGGCCGAGCTACCGCATCCGCGGGCGGGGCGTGTCCGAGATCATCGCCGACAACATGTGGGCCTCGATTCAGCTTGGCAGCATGGCCTTCGGCCTGGCCGTCATCCTGGGCATCCCGCTGGGGGTCATCGCCGCGCTGCGGCAGAACAAGTGGCCGGACTACGTGTCGACGTTCATCAGCGTCATCGGCATCGCCACGCCGAGCTTCGTCCTGGCGGTGCTGCTGGTGTTGATCTTCTCGGTGAGCCTGCACTGGTTCCCGACCTCGGGCTGGCGTGGGCCGGAGTACTGGGTGCTGCCGGTGATCGCCCTGTCCGGGTACGGGATCGCCCAGGTGGCGAGGTATACCCGGGCAAGCATGCTCGAGGTGACGCGGCGCGACTACGTGCGCACGGCCCAGAGCAAGGGCCTCAAGGAGCGCTCGATCGTCACCGTCCACATGCTGCGCAACGCCTTCATCCCGGTCGTCACCATCCTCGGCCCATTGCTGGCCGGACTGGTGACCGGTTCGTTCGTGGTGGAGAGCGTGTTCGCCATCCCGGGCATCGGACGCTTCTTCGTGGACGCCATCTTCCAGCGCGACTACGGCCTGATCATGGCGGTGACGCTCATCTACGCGATCCTCATCGCGGTCATGAACCTCATCGTCGACGTGGCCTACGCCTGGATCGACCCCCGCATCCGCTACAGCTGAGGAGGCCGCGACATGGCGGTTCAGTCCACCACCCTCGACCGCAAGATCGCCGAGCGGCCGCCGGCCAGCCTCTGGCGCGACGCGCTCGAGCGCCTGCTGAAGAACCGGCTCGCGATCCTGGGCGGGATCTTCGTCATCCTGCTCGTCCTCCTGGCCGTCGTCGGCCCATTCATCACGCCGTACGGATACGACCAGACCGACATCGCCGCAGTCCGCGCGAATCGCGGTCCAGCCAACCCGGGGCAGGCCGGCCACCTGCTCGGCACGGACATCCTTGGCCGTGACCTCCTGTCGCGGCTCATGGACGGCGCCCGCATCAGCATGACCGTGGCGCTCGTCGTCCAGGTCACCGTTCTCGTCATCGGGGTGCCCATCGGCGCCATCGCGGGCTGGTTCGGCGGGCGGGCCGACAACCTGCTCATGAGGTTCACCGACATCGTCTACGCCTTCCCGGACCTGCTGTTCATCATCCTGCTGACCGTGGTGTTCAAGGACACCTGGTTCGGGGACGCGGTGGACGGCCTGTTACTCGTGTTCGTCGCCATCGGCATCGTGTCCTGGGTGGGGGTGGCACGCCTGGTGCGCGGCCAGATGCTGAGCCTGAAGGAGACGGAGTACGTGGAGGCGGCCCGGGCCATCGGCGTTCCCGATCGGAAGATCGTGACCCGCCACCTGCTGCCGAACTCCATCGGACCGATCATCGTGGCGGTCACGCTGGGCATTCCCGGCGCGATCCTGGCGGAGGCGCTCCTGGCGTTCATCGGCATCGGCGCCAACGTGCCACGGGCATCGTGGGGAACCCTCATCACCGAGGGCCAGGCTTGGATGAGCTCCGAGCCGCACCTGCTACTCTTCCCGGCAATCGCCATCGCGCTGGCCCTGCTGAGCTTCACGTTCCTCGGCGACGGCCTGCGGGATGCCCTCGACCCGAAGCTGAAGGGGAAGCAGTAGTTGACGGCCACTGACGACGACCGGCGGGTCGACCCAGGCTCGCCGGCAGTCGCCGAGCTGCCGGACGCGGAGAAGCTGCCCGAGGCGGTCTCCCTCGAGACCGAGGAGGGCCGCCGCCTCGCGAGCCAGCTCGCCGACGAGAAGACGCGCCACGCACGCAAGCTCCTCGAGGTCCGGGACCTCTCGACACAGTTCTACACGAAGGACGGCATCGTCCACGCCGTCGACCGGGTGAACTTCGAGCTCGACTACGGGGAGACGCTCGGCCTCGTGGGGGAGTCGGGGTGCGGCAAGAGCGTCACTGCGCTCTCGCTGACGCGCCTCGTCCCGGACCCTCCGGGCAAGATCGTGTCTGGGGAGATCATCTTCGACGGCGTCGACATCATGAAGCTGACGAACGAGGAGATGCGCCTCCTCCGCGGCAAGCGCATCGGCTTCATCTTCCAGGATCCCATGACGAGCCTGAACCCCACGCTGACGATCGGCTTCCAGATCGCGGAGTCGGCGCGGCTGCACCTCGGCCTGTCGAACCGGGCATCGAACGATCGGGCGGTGGAGCTGCTCTCGAAGGTGGGCATCCCGCGCGCACGAGACCGGATGGCCGACTATCCGCACCAGTTCTCCGGCGGCATGCGGCAACGGGTGATGATCGCCATCGCCCTCGCCTGCGACCCGATGCTGCTGCTCGCCGACGAGCCCACGACGGCCCTCGACGTGACGATCCAGGCCCAGATCCTGGAGCTCATCCGCTCGCTGTCCGAGGAGTTCGGCACGGCCGTCATCCTCATTACCCACGACCTCGGCATCGCGGCCGGCATGTGCCACCGCGTCAACGTCATGTACGCCGGCCAGATCGTCGAGACAGGCGTGACCGACGACCTGTTCGAGAACCCGCAGATGCCGTACGCCTGGGGCCTGCTCGATTCGCTGCCGCGGCTCGACGAGGAGCGCGGCGCGAAGCTGCGCACGATCGAGGGCATGCCGCCCGACCTGCTGAAGATCGGTGACGAGTGCCGCTTCTCGCCACGCTGCCCGTATTCGCGCGACATCTGCCATGCGGAGGAACCCGAGCTGACCGAGCGTGACCGACCCGACCACCTGGCGCGCTGCCACGGCACCGAGCCGGGGCGAGGGTGGATCCAGTGAGCGCTCAGCCCGCCTACACGCCCGAGCCGGCCGCCGGCAACGCGCTCGTCGAGGCCGAGAACATCAAGATCCACTTCCCGATCACCGCCGGCCTGTTCCAGCGCACGGTCGGGGCGGTGCGCGCCGTCGACGACATCACCTTCGAGATCCGCAAGGGCGAGACGCTCGGCCTGGTGGGGGAGTCGGGGTGCGGGAAGAGCACGACCGGGCGCGCCCTCATTCGCCTCCGGGAGCTGACCGACGGGACGGTCAGGTTCGACGGCACCGACCTCACCACCCTGAAGCGCGACCAGCTGCGGAAGATGCGCCGCCGGATGCAGATCATCTTCCAGGACCCGTACAGCAGCCTGAACCCGCGCATGACGGTCGGCTCGATCATCTCGGAGCCGATCGAGACCCACAACCTGGCGACCGGCAAGGCGAAGCTCGAGCGGGTGAAGGAGCTGCTCGCGCTCGTCGGCCTGAACCCGAACTACACGAACCGCTACCCGCACGAGTTCTCGGGCGGCCAGCGCCAGCGCATCGGCGTCGCCCGTTCACTGGCCGTGGAGCCGGAGTTCATCGTGTGCGACGAGCCGATCAGCGCCCTCGACGTGTCGATCCAGGCCCAGGTGCTGAACCTCCTCGTGGAGCTGCGCGAGCAGTTCGGGCTGACGTACCTGTTCATCGCCCACGACCTGAGCGTGGTCCGCCACATCAGCGACCGGGTGGGGGTCATGTACCTCGGCAAGCTCGTCGAGCTCGGCCCGCCATCGGCCATTTACGAGGCGCCGGCGCACCCGTACACGCGCGCCCTCCTGTCGGCGGTGCCGATCCCGGACCCGCGCGCCGAGCGTGCCCGCAAGCGCGTCATCCTCACCGGCGACGTCCCGTCCCCGGCGAACCCGCCGTCCGGCTGTCGGTTCCACACGCGCTGCTGGCTGTACGAGAAGCTGGGTCGTCCGGAGAACTGCCGCACCGAGGACCCGGAGCTGCGCATCGTGCAGCCGGACCATCGGGCCGCATGCCATTACGCCGAGGACGCGCTCCAGAGCGACGTGGGCGTGGCGCACATGGGCGCCGAGCCGATCAGGCGCAAGCCGTTCGGCGCCGGCCCGCAGGCCCACAAGGTCGCGGCCGTCGACGACGTGCCGGCGGCGCTCGTCACCGGGACCGGCGCCGCGGGGTCCGCGACGGCGGAGCCCGATTCGGCCTCCAGCGACGGGGATACCACGTCCCGGTCGTGAACCGGGGCTATCGGAGAGGGGTATCACCCTGATATAAGGGGGATTCACGCAATCGAGCCGGCGTGCCCGGCGCATCGGAGTGAGGTAGAGCGGAGGGTTCTGGATGAACCACAGGTGGAAGGCACTTCCCATCACCGTGGGTCTTGCGCTGGTCCTCGCCGCGTGCGGCGGCGACGGCGCGACGTCCACGCCGGGCGGCAGCGAGGCACCGGATGCCAGCGCCGGCCCGAGCCAGGCCGGCAACGCGGGCGGCACGATGGTGTTCGCCGGCGCGCGGCTGGCGGCGAGCCTCGACCCGTCGCAGACGAGCGACGGAGAGTCGTTCCGGATTCTGCAGCAGATCTACGAGCCCCTCATCGACCTGGAGCCCGGCAGCACGAACGAGCTGACCGGTGTCCTGGCCGAGACCTGGGAGGGCGAAGCGGCGGATGACACGTACGTCTTCCACCTTCGGCAGGGCGTGACGTTCCACGACGGGACGCCGTTCAACGCCGAGGCAGTCAAGACGAACTTCGACCGCTGGCAGAACCTCCCCGAGGAGCTGCAGGCGAACGCGTATTACTACGACCTGACGATGGACGGCTTCGGCCCGGACAACCTCATCAGCAGCGTCGAGGCCACGGACGAGCACACCGTGACCATCACGCTGCGCGAGCCGAGCGCCACCTTCCTGTACGCCATCACGCTGCCGCCGTTCGCGATCGTGAGCCCGGCCGTGCTGGAGTCCACGAACGCCGACGATCCGGCCGCGAGCACGTTCGGCACCGAAGAGGTCCAGGGCGGCACGGGTCCGTTCGTCCTCCAGTCCTACACCCCGGACGAGAACGCGACCCTCGTTCGCAACGAGAACTACTGGGGCACCCCGGCCCTCCTCGATCGGCTGATCATCCGGCCGATCGCCGACCCGGCCGCCCGCCTGCAGGCCCTCCAGGCCGGCAGCATCCACGCCTACGACCTGGTCAGCCCGACCGACTACGGCGCCGTCGAGGACGGTGGCTTCCAGCTGGTCGAGCGCCTGTCGTTCAACTCCCTGTACCTGGCAATCACGCCGACCGCGACCGAGGGCGGCCCGCTAGCCGAGCTCCCGGTCCGGCAGGCCGTGGCCGCCGCGATCGACAAGCAGGCGCTGCTCGACACCTTCTACGGTGGCCGCGGCAGCGTGGCGGACAACTTCATCCCGCCGAGCAGCGGCTGGTACGACGCGGTTGCGGCCGGCGTTGAGCCGGACGTCTTCGACCCGGATGCGGCGCGCCAGCTGCTCGCCGATGCCGGCTACGGTCCGGACAACCCGCCCGAGGTCGAGTTCTGGTACCCGACCGAGGTGACCCGTCCGTACATGCCCGATCCGCGCGGCCTCCACGAGGCGGTCACCCAGATGCTCGAGGACGTCGGCTTCGTCGTGACGCCGAACAGCGACATCTGGGATATCCCCGGCTACCTCGAGGACGCGCAGGGCGGCCTGTACGACATGCACTTCCTCGGCTGGACCGGTGACTGGGACGACCCCGGCAACTGGTACGGCGTCCACTTTGGCTTCAGCCAGGGTGAGCCGAACCCGCAGTTCAACTGCGACGTCGAAGGCCTCGAGGAGGCGATCGACACGGCCGAGGCCGAGCTCGACGAGACCGCACGCGGCGAGGCCTGGGCCGAGGTCGCGCGCATCGTTCACGAGAACGTGTGCTTCGTGACCCTCGTCCATGGTGACACCGCGCTGGCCCTCCGGCCGGAGGTCCAGGGCTATCTCGCCAACCCGACCGGGTCGGAGTCGTTCGCGACCGTCTGGCTCGACGAGGGCGCATAGCCGCCCGACTCGGCGCCTAAACTGGAGGGCCCCGGCGCATGCCGGGGCCCTCTGACCACCCGACGAGGATCGGAGCCGCATCGTGGCGAAGTTCATCATCAGGCGACTGCTCCTGCTGATCCCGATCCTGCTCGGCCTGTCCCTCCTCATCTTCCTGTTCATCCGCCTGCTGCCCGGGGACCCGGCAAGCACGATCCTCGGCGAGCGGGCCACGCCGGAGAACATCATCCGGGTGCGCGAGGCCCTCGGCCTCGACCGGCCGCTCCACGAGCAGTACCTCGACTACATCGGCGGGCTGCTGCAGGGCGACCTCGGCCGTTCGTTCCTCACCAACCGCGACGTCGTCGACGACTTCCTGCAGCGCTTCCCCGCGACGATCGAGCTGACCGTCACGGCCATGACCTTCGCGCTGGCACTCGGCATCCCGCTCGGCATGCTCACCGCCAAGCGGCGCGGGACGTGGATCGACAACGGCGGCACGATCCTGTCGCTCATCGGCATCAGCATCCCGATCTTCTTCCTCGGGCTCATGCTGAAGTGGCTGTTCGCCATCCAGTGGCCGATCCTGCCCGACTCGGGGCGGATCGACCTCATCCAGTACTACATCCCGCCGGTCACGAACATGATGACCGTCGATGCCATCATCGCCGGCGAATGGGGCGGCTTCGTCGACGCGCTGCGACACCTCGTCCTGCCGGGCATCGCGCTCGGCACCATCCCGCTGGCGATCATCATGCGCATCACCCGCGCCAGCGTGGTCGACGTTCTGAACGAGGACTACGTGCGCACCGCGCACGCCAAGGGACTGCGCGGCGGGACGGTCGACACGCGCCACGTCCTGCGCAACGCGATGCTGCCGGTGGTGACGGTCATCGGCCTCCAGACCGGCCTCCTGCTCGGCGGCGCGATCCTGACCGAGACGATCTTCGGCTGGGGCGGGGTGGGGAAGTGGATGTACGACGCGGTCGTCGCCAACGACTACCAGATCATCCAGTCCGGCGTGCTGCTGCTGGCCCTCATCTTCGTCACCGTCAACCTCATCGTCGACGTCAGCTACGCCTTCCTGAACCCGCGGATCCGCTACTCATGAGCCAGGCCGCCGCAACGGTCGACGCGGTCCACGACGAGCGTGCCGTCGGACTGTGGGCCGATGCCTTCCGGCGCATGCGCCGCAGCAAGGCGGCGATCATCGGCGGCACCATCGTCGGCTTCTTCGTGCTGATGGCCATCTTCGCGCCGTTCATCGCGCCGTACGATCCGACCCGCGGCAACCTGGCGGACAGCTACCTGCCGCCCTTCACCGCCGACCACCTGTTCGGGACGAACGTCCAGGGCCAGGACGTGTTCAGCCGCATCGTGTTCGGATCGCGCCTCACCCTGGGGATCGCGGTGCTGTCGGTGTCGATCGGCGTGACGGTCGGCGCCATCCTCGGCTCGTTGGCCGGCTACTTCCGAGGCTGGGTGGACGCGGTGATCATGCGCGGCGTCGACATCATGCTTTCCATCCCGGGGCTGCTCTTCGCGATCGCCGTCGTCACCTGGTTGGGGAGAGGGGTCATCCAGATCGCCATCGCCATCGCCATCGTGAACATCCCCATCTTCGCCCGGCTGCTGCGCGGCAGCCTGCTCAGCCTGCGCGAGGCCGACTACGTCATCGCCGCGCGCTCGGTGGGCGTCGGCGCCGGGGCGCTGCTCGTGCAGCACATGCTCCCGAACGCGATCGGGCCGCTCATCGTGCAGGCCACGCTGGCGCTGGCGACGGCCGTGGTGGATGCCGCGGCGCTCGGCTTCCTCGGCCTCGGGCCGCCGGACCCGCGCACGCCGGAATGGGGCACCATGCTGTCGGACACGTATCGCTACCTGAACGACGCCGTGCACCTCGCCTTCTTCCCGGGCATCGCCATCGTGATCAGCGTGCTCGGCTTCAACCTGCTGGGCGACGGCATGCGCGAAGCCCTCGACCCGAAGCTGCGCCGATGACGATCCACGAGCTCGAGCCAACCCCCGTTCCCGACGCGCGCTCCGATGGGGAGGCGGTGCGCACGAGCCGCGAGCTGCTCAGCGTGCGCGACCTGCGGGTCACCTTCGGGTCCGGCGACCGGCAGGTGAACGCGGTGAACGGGGTGAGCTACGACATGGCGCCCGGCGACACGCTCGGGATCGTCGGCGAGTCGGGCTGCGGCAAGACGGTGAGCTCCCTGGCGGTCATGCGCCTCCTGCCGAAGCCGGCGGCCCGCATCCCGACCGGTTCGATCGTGTTCGAAGGCCGCGAGCTGCTCGAGCTGTCGGATGACGAGATGCGCGACATCCGCGGCGACCGGATGGCGATGATCTTCCAGGACCCGATGACCTCGCTGAACCCGGTGCTCAGCATCGAGCGACAGCTGACCGAGGTGCTCGAGACGCACCGCAAGCTGAAGCGCAAGCGCGCCACCGGCCGCGCGCTCGAGCTGCTCGAGATCGTGGGCATCCCGGCGGCGAAGCAGCGGCTGAACGACTACCCGCACCAGTTCAGCGGGGGCATGCGGCAGCGGGTCATGATCGCCATGGCGCTGGCCTGCGACCCGCGCCTGCTCATCGCCGACGAGCCAACCACCGCGCTCGACGTCACGATCCAGGCCCAGATCCTGGACCTCATGCGCAGCGCCGTGCGGGAGACGGGCACGGCGCTCATCCTCATCACCCACGACCTGGGGGTCGTGGCCGGCATGGCGCGCCGTATCAACGTCATGTACGCGGGTCACATCGTCGAGCGCGCCGAAACGCCGGAGCTCTTTGGGCGGCCGCGCCACCCCTACACCGTGGGGCTTCTGCAGTCGATCCCGCGCCTCGACGAGCAGGGCCGCGGCGAGCTGGTGCCGATCCAGGGCCAGCCACCCGACCTCTCGCGCGACATCCCGGGCTGCCCGTTCGCCCCGCGCTGCATGAACGTCATCGATCGTTGCCGGGTCGAGATGCCGCCGCTCGAGCCGGCGCCCGACGCCGCCGACGGCCACGAGGTCGCCTGCTGGAACCCGGCCGAGGGCGAGCGGCTCGTGCCGTCCGGTTTCGCGGCGGGGGAGGCGGCCTCGTGACGGCCGTGCCGCAGACCGCCGCAGCCCAGCAGCCGCGCGCGGCGACTCCCGGCGAGCCGCTGCTGCGGACGGACGGCCTCCGCGTCCACTTCCCGATCACCGAGGGCCTCATCATCGAGCGGCCGGTCGGCGCGGTGCGCGCCGTGGACGGCGTGACGCTTGAGGTGCAGCGCGGCGAGACGCTCGGGCTCGTCGGCGAGTCGGGATGCGGGAAGAGCACGTACGCCCGCGCCATCCTGCGCCTCGTCGACTCCACCGAGGGCTCGATCCACTTCGACGGCCACGAGGTCACGAATGCGACCGGCGACGCGCTGCGCCGCATGCGGCGCCGGATGCAGATGATCTTCCAGGACCCGTATGCTTCGCTGAACCCGCGCATGACGATCGGCTCCATGCTCGCCGAGCCCCTCCGCGTCCATCGGATCGCCAGGGGCGCCGACGCCCGCCGGCGGGTCACCGAGCTCATCGAGATGGTCGGCCTGCCGCGGAACGCGGTGAACCGCTACCCGCACGAGTTCAGCGGCGGCCAGCGCCAGCGCGCGGGGATCGCCCGCGCCCTCGCCGTCCGGCCGGAGTTCATCGCGGCCGACGAGGCGGTATCGGCCCTGGACGTGTCGATCCAGGCGCAGATCATCAACCTGCTCGCCGAGCTCCAGCGCGAGCTGGAGCTCACCTTCTTGTTCATCGCGCACGATCTGTCCGTGGTCCGCCACATCTCCGACCGGATCGCGGTGATGTACCTCGGCGAGGTCGTCGAGCTGTCGCCCTCGCGCGAGCTCTACCACCGGCCGCTGCACCCCTACACCGTGGCGCTCGTCAGCGCGGTCCCCATCCCGGATCCGGCGGTCGAGCTGAAGCGGCGCCGGATGATCCTCGTCGGCGACGTGCCATCGCCCGCCAACCCGCCGTCGGGCTGCCGCTTCCACACCCGCTGCTGGCTGCGCCGCGAGCTCGGCGACCCGGATCGCTGCGTGGCCGAGGCTCCGGCACTTCGCGAGCTGCGTCCCGGCCATCACGTCGCCTGCCACTTCGCGGAGGAGCTGGCCGGCGAGAAGCGCGACGAGCTCATCCAGGTGGCCGCCAGACAGGTCACCGGGCGGACGACCGACCTCGAGGAGGCGATCACGCCGGTCGAGCCGCACGATCCAGCGGCCGACGACGACGCCTTCATCGCGCCGGGCAGCGACGTGCCGACCACGGAGCCGCACGCCTGAGATACTGGCGCCCGTGAGGTACGTCGTCGCGCTCGCGCAGCTTGCGCCGCGGCTCGGCGAGGTGGACGCCAACCTGGAGCTCGCCGCCGGATGGCTGCGCCGCGCCGTGGGCGAGGGTGCGCAGCTCACCGTCCTGCCCGAGCTCGCGCTGACGGGCTACCTGCTCTCCGACCTCGTGCCGGAGGTCGCCATGCGCGCCGACGACCCGCGACTCGCCGAGCTGAGCCGCCTCGCCCCCGGCATGCTCGTGGCGGTCGGCTTCGTGGAGGAGACCGACGACCATCGGTTCGCGAACAGCGCCGCCCTGCTCCGCGACGGTGAGGTCATCGGCCTCCATCGCAAGGTGTACCTGCCGACCTACGGCCTCTTCGACGAGGGCCGCTTCACGCGGCCGGGCGACCGCATCCGGACGGCGGAGGTGGGGGCGCCGCTCGGCCGCATCGGCCTGTCGGTCTGCGAGGACTTCTGGCATGCCTCCCTGCCGATGCTTCAGGCGCAGGACGGGGCGACGCTGCTCGTCAACCTGGCCGCCGGTCCGGCGCGGGCCCCCGGCAGCGCCGCAGGGCTGCGGGCGATCGCCGGCTGGCACCGCATGCAGGACACCTACGCGCTGCTCGGCACGGTGGGCGTCGCCTTCTGCAACCGGGTCGGCAACGAGGAGGGGCTCACCTTCTGGGGCGGCTCGCGCCTGCTGGGGGCCGATGGATCGGTGCTGGCCGAGGGCCCACTCTACGAGGAGGCCCTCGTGGTTGGCACTCTCGAGACCGATGACCTGCGCATGCAGCGCTATCAGCTGCCGCTGCTCGCCGACGAGCGGCTCGAGCTCGTGCGCCGGGAGCTCGACCGGGTCATCGCCGAGCGGGCGGGCCTCGAGCCGCCCGGGGACGAGGCATGAGCGAGTCGGAGGCGGCCCCGCTGCCCGAGCTCGACCCGGCGCAGACGATCGAGGTCATCGTCGGATTCATCCGCTCCCAGCTCGCGCAGGCCGGCTTCGGACGCCTGGTGGTGGGCCTGTCCGGCGGCGTGGACTCGGCCACGGCCGCTTTCCTCGCGGCGCGCGCGGTCGACGCGGACGACCTCCTGGCCGTGCTCATGCCATACCGCACCTCGGCTCCGGAGTCGGAGGCCGATGCGCAGCTCGTCGTCGACGCCCTTCGCTGCCGCGCGGAGCGGGTCGACATCACGCCCATGGTCGAGCCCATGCTCGAGCTCATCGGTCCGGAGGACGACTCGACCCTGCGCGTGCGGCGCGGGAATGTCATGGCCCGCCAGCGGATGATCGTGCTCTACGACCGATCCGCCGCCTTCGACGCCCTCGTGCTGGGAACCTCGAACAAGACCGAGGCGCTGCTCGGCTACGGGACGCTGTACGGCGACATGGCGGCCGCGCTGCAACCCATCGGCGACCTGTACAAGAGCCAGCTGCGCAGCGTCGCCACGGAGCTCGGCGTGCCGGAGCGGATCGTCGCCAAGCCGCCGTCCGCCGACCTGTGGGCGGGGCAGACCGACGAGGGCGAGCTCGGCGCCTCGTACGAGGATCTCGACCGCGTCCTGTTCGCGCTCGTCGACCGACGCTGGACGCTGGACCGATGCGTGGCGGCGGGCCTCGACCGCTCGCTGGTGGAGTGGGTGGCGCGTCGCGTGGCGCGGACCGAGTTCAAGCGGCAGCTTGCCCCTGTCGCCAAGATCAGCCTCCGCACGCCGGGGATCGACCACCTCTACCCGCGTCGGCGCCCCGGCTCCCGTCGCGAGGGCTGAGCGCTCATGGGCCGGCTTGTCGTGGTCGGAACGCCGATCGGCAACCTCGGCGACCTCTCGCCGCGGGCGGCCTCCGCCCTGCGTGACGCCGACCTCGTCGTGGCCGAGGACACCCGGGTGGCGGCTCGGCTCCTGGCCCACATCGGCCAGCGCCGGCCGACGCGCTCGTTCACCGAGCACAACGCCGGCGAGCGCCTGCCGGAACTCGTGGCGCGGCTGGCTGCGGGAGACACGCTCGCGCTCACGACCGACGCCGGCATGCCCGCCGTCTCCGACCCTGGCGCCCGCCTGGTGCGCGCCGCCCGAGACGGCGGCCACGAGGTGGTGGTCGTCCCCGGGCCGACGGCGGTGACCGCCGCCATGGCCCTCGCCGGCGAGGAGGCGCCAGGTTTCGTGTTCGGCGGCTTTCTGCCGGCGCGACCGGCGTCCGCGCGCGGGTCGGCACTGCATCGCCTGCTGGCCGCCGCGGGGTCCACAGGCCTGCCCCTTGTCGTGTACGAGGCACCGCCACGCGTGCGCGCGCTCCTGGGCGCGCTCGCCGAGCGTGTGCCCGACGCGCGGGTGGCGCTCGCCCGAGAGACGACGAAGCGTCACGAGGAGGTGCTGGCTGGCACTCCGGCCGAGGTCGCCGCCGCGCTTCGCGAGCTGCGTGGCGAGTTCACGGTCGTCATCGCGAACATCCAAGCCGCTCGCGAGCCGGCTGGCGAGGTCGTCGACGCGGCGGCGCTCGCCCGCGCCGCCGCTGCCCAGGGCCTGAGTGCGCGCACCACGGTGGAGCTGCTCCGCGCATCCGGTATCGGCCGCCGCGAGGCCTATGCCCTGGCGGAAGCGGCCTCTGACACGGCCGATAAGCCCCGCGTAAGCGACCGATAAGGTCGTCCGGCGTACGTTTCGGGCAGA
The DNA here is from genome assembly GCA_036556985.1 of Candidatus Limnocylindria bacterium. Lineage (GTDB taxonomy): Bacteria > Chloroflexota > Limnocylindria > QHBO01 > QHBO01 > JAPSGM01. The sequence goes on from DATBIK010000091.1 coordinate 12,843, forward strand.
CGGCCGCCTCGCCCGGTGCGTCGCTGAGGCCCCGCATCGGGGCATGGAGGAACCGTCGAATGAACAAGGTGCTGCTGGTCGGGAGGCTGACGCGGGACCCGGAGCTGCGGTCGCTGCCGTCCGGGAAGCCGGTCGCCAACTTCACGATCGCCACGAACGAGTACCGCGGTGGCGGGGCCGCGGAGCGGACCGAGTATCACAACATCGTGGCCTGGGACCGCCTGGCGGAGATCTGCGGCAAATTCCTGTCGAAGGGCCAGCTGGTCGACATCGAGGGCCGGCTGCAGACCCGCCAGTGGGACGACGACGCCGGCGTCAGACATTGGAAAACAGAGGTCGTGGCGAACGGCCTCGAGATGCTGTCGGGCCGCGGCAAGAAGGAGTACGCCAAGGAGGCGCAGGTCGTGGCCGAGGCAGGCCCGGACGGCTTGCCGGCCGCGGACGCGACGAACGGCGCCGCCACATCCGACGAGGAGGCGCTCGTCGCCCTCTAGCGCGCGGCTTCGGGGGCGGGGACCCCTCATCCTCGCCCCGGGGCTGCACGTACTGGCGCATCGATGGGATGGGCTGGCCCGCCACGTGCTACGGACCTGATCATGGTGGCCCGCGT
>DATBIK010000092.1:0-37096 GCA_036556985.1 Candidatus Limnocylindria bacterium
GTCGAGCACCACTGGCGCCGGCTCTCCGACGCGGCGCGGGCCTCCGTCCTGCCCCTGGTCATGGACCTGTCGAACCCCAGCCCGGCGCTGGGCTGGGGTCTCGAGGAGCGGCGCTCACTCGTCCAGCGCGGTCCGGCCGACCTGGTCCTGGCGCTCGCGCTCGTGCACCACCTGGCCATCGGCAACAACGTGCCGCTGGACCGGGTGGCGTCCTTCCTCGCGCAGCTCGGCGGACGCGCGATCGTCGAGTTCGTCCCCAAGGACGACCCGATGACGCGGCATCTCCTCGTCGCGCGCCGCGACGTCTTCCCCGACTACACGCTCGACGGCTTCCGGAATGCCTTCGGCCGCCGGTTCAGCGTCCTCGAGGAGGCGCCCGTGGAGGACAGCCTCCGCACCCTGTTTCTGCTCGAGGCGCGGCCGCGGGCCTAGGCCGTCGGCGTGCCGGGGGTGCGCAGCACCGCGCCCAGGGCCCAGATGGCGCCGAGCACGATGAGCGCAGCCACGATCCCGAGCGGGCCGAACAGGGCGAGGCTGCCCACGGTCACGATCACCACGACGGCCACCGCCAGCACCGTGCGCAGGGCGTTTCCTTCGTTCATCACCGGTCCGGGCATGCACGACCCGTACCGCGTCAGTCCTCGACGGCGATGCGGATCCGCTTGTTGATGCGACCCTTGCTCTCGTAGCCGGTGACGCGAACTCGGCCGATCTCCGAGGTGCGGGCCACATGCGTGCCTCCATCGGCCTGGAGGTCGAGACCCACGATCTCGATGGTGCGAACCTCGGTGATCCCTTCGGGCAGCAGGTTGATCTTGGTGCGGATGAGGTCCGGGATGGCGAATGCCTCCTCGCGCGGCAGGACCGCGACACGGATCTCGCGGTCCGCGGCGACCTCTTCGTTCACGCGCCGCTCGATCTCCGCCACGAGCTCGCCGGCCATCGTCTCGAACTCGAAGTCCATCCGTCCGGCGAGCGGTTCCATGTTGCCGCCGGTGACCAACGCGCCGTGGTCGCGCCACACCACGCCGCACAGGACGTGGAGCGCCGAATGGGTGCGCATGAGCTGGTGCCTGCGCTCCCAGTCGATCTCGGCCACGACCTGCGTGTCGACCGCGGGCAGCCCGCCCTCGAGCGCGTGCCAGACGTCGTCGCCGCGCTTCTTCGCGCCGCTGACTCGCCACGAGCCGCCGGACAGCCCGCTCAGGAGGCCGGTGTCCGGTGGTTGGCCCCCGCCACCCGGGTAGAAGACGGTGCGGTCGAGGAGGACGGCATTCGCGTCGGGGTCGACCTCGACGACCACCGCATCGGTCCTGCGGGCGTAGGCATCGGTGTAGCACAGGTTCTCGCTCACGCGGCGAGGATACGCGAGGACGGCAGCCGCCACCGCCGACGCGCGGCCCCTGGGGCACGTGGCTCCCCGTACCGATCTATCGGCGGAATTGGACCTAGGGGCGGGTCTCGGCTTCGTTTGACCGATCTATCGGTACAGGGCGAGCCTGAAGCGAGCCGGGCGGCGCGGTTCGTGCGTGGGGCGTCCCGATAGATCGGTCAGGCCGCACCCGTGAGGCCGTTCTGGTGCGAATCCGCTGATAGACCGATAGATCCGAGGGTGCGGGCCGTGGCGCAATGGTGCGGTCGCCCTTCGCGGGCGGAAAGCGCTCAGCGCGAGGAGGTGGCTCCGTCGAGGAAGACGTCGACGTTGCGGTGCAGCTCGGTTCGCAGCCGATCCATCGGGAAGTCGCCGCCGACGCGCACGAGCGCGCCGGCGACCATGTCCAGGAGCATGCGCGTGTATGAGGCGCGCATCCTGCCGTCCCGCAGCAGCCCGGCATCCTCCAGCGCGTCGAGCGCGGTGTCGACCACCGCTCCGTAGCCCATCGTCTCGCTCGCCTGCCGGCGCCGCGCGGGATCGGGATGGGTCATCTCGCGTGCCACGGCGGCCACCACCTCGGGATCACGCGCGGCGATCACCGCCAGGGTGTCCGCCATGTCCATGAGCAGTCCGCGCGGTGAGCGGCGCCTGCCGCGGGCGGCCACGGCCGTCCCGGCGATCTCGGCGACGTAGCGCGCGCCGATCTCGCACAGGATCATCTCCTTGTATCCGAAGTAGTTGAAGACGCTCGTTCGGCTCGTGCCGGCGGCCCGTGCGATGTCGTCCATGGTGGTCGCGTCCACGCCGCGCTGCGCGAAGAGACGTGCGGCGGCGTCCACCAGGGCAGTTCGGGTCGCGGCCTTCTTGAGCTCTCGGCTACCCACGTGACCCCCGCTCCACCTTCGCCTGTCACCCTAGCACGGATCGGTCGTGCGGAGCCCCGCTTGTTAGCATGCGCAAGCACCGCCCGTTCCCACCGCTTTCGAGGTACCGATGGACTTCCAGGCCCTGGTCGACGCCCTCCTCGCCGATTACTTCCGGCTCCATCCGGCCCACGCCACCGAGATCGGCGAGCACGCGCACGACGGCGCCTGGCCGGACCTGACCGATGCCGGCCGCGCCGAGCGCGCGGCCTGGCTGTCCGATGCCATCGGCCGTCTCGAGGCCCTGGACCCCGGCGCACTGTCGCGCGACGAGCGGATCGACCGCCGGATCCTGCTCGACAGCCTGGAGGCCACCCGCTTCGGCGAGGAGCGGCTGCGCGAGGGGTCGTGGAACCCGCTCAGCTACGTCTATCTGTTCGGTGGCGGCCTCTTCGCGCTTCTCGCGCGCGAGTTCGCACCCCTGCCGGTGCGGCTGGCGAGCGCGGCCTCGCGCATGCGCGGCCTGCCCGCCGCCCTCGACGCCGCCCGCGCGACGCTGGCCGCCGGCGGCGACCGTCCGGTGAGCCGCTTCCACGCCGAGAAGGCGGTCGAGCGCATGGCCGGTGTCACCGACCTGTGCCGCACCGCGGTCGCGGAGGCGGAGCAGCACGGTGACGCCGACCTCCTCGACGAGGTGCGCTCCGCCGCGGACGAGGCCGGCGCGGCGATCGATCGGTTCACCGCCTGGCTGCGCGACGAGCTGCTGCCGACCGCCGACGGCGACTTCCGCCTCGGCGCCGAGCTGTACGCCGAGAAGTTCCGCCACGCGCTGAAGACCGACTTCAGCCCCTCCGACCTCGAGGCGCGTGCCACCGCCGCCTACGACGAGGTCCGCGCCGAGCTCGTTCGCCTCGGGCGCGAGCTCTGGCCGCAGTGGGTCACCGATGCGCCGCTCCCAGACGACGAGGGTGACATCGTGCGCGGGGTGCTCGACGCGATCGCCGCCCAGCACCCACCGGCCGAGGCGCTCCTCGACTTCTGCCGCGCCGAGAACGAGCGCATCGAGGCGTTCGTACGGGAGCGCGACCTCATCGGCCTCACCACCGAGCCGATGCAGATCGTATGGACGCCCGAGTTCCTGCGCGCGTTCGGCGGAGCGATGCTCATCTCCCCCGGCCCGCTCGACCGGGGCCTGGACGCGTTCTTCGCGATCACGCCCATGCCGGACGACTGGAGCCCGGAGCGCAGGGAGTCGTACCTGCGCGAGGACAACGACCGGATGCTGCGCCTGCTCACCATCCACGAGGCGGTGCCGGGCCACTACCTGCAGCTCACGTACTCGAACCGATGCCCCTCGCTGGTGCGCTCGGTCTTCCAGTCCGGCGTCTTCGCCGAGGGCTGGGCGGTGTACGTGACCCAGGTGATGATGGACGTCGGCTACGGGGCCGACGACCCGGCGCTGATGATGGTCCACTGGAAGTTCTACCTGCGCTCGATCACGAACGCGCTCATGGACCTGCGCATCCACGCCGGGACCATGGACCGGGCCGAGGCCATGCGGCTCATGGTCGAGGGCGGCTTCCAGGAGGAGGGCGAGGCGCTGAACAAGTGGGACCGGGCGCGCCTCTCGTCGACGCAGCTGTGCGAGTACTTCGCCGGGGCGATCGGGATGACCGAGCTCGAGGCCGAGGCCCGGCGGCGCGCGGCGGCCGATGGCCGCGAGTTCACCTGGCGGCCGTTCCTCGAGTCGGTGCTGGCCCACGGCTCGCCGCCGCTGCCGGTGATCCGGGAGATCCTGTTCGGGAGCTGACCCCTCGGGTCGCCGTCCCTCAGCCCCCGGGCGGAGCGGGCGTTGGCGCGGGGCTCGAAGCGGGCTCGGGCGGATAGCCGGCGGCGACGAGGATGACGTCCAGGATCGATGGCTTGCCGTTGCGCGAGTGGAGCAGCGCGCCGCCCGGGTCGAAGCCCTGCCAGGTGCCGACCAGCGCGATCGTGACGTTCTCATCGGGAAGGTGGACGAGGACGGAGGTGAACCCGCGCAGCAGCCCGGAATGACCGATGCCCGTCCGGCTGCCGAGGTGGATCGCCTCGGTGCCGAGCCCGTAGTCGTCGCTGTTGAAGGTCGTCATGTCGGCGAGGGTCTCGGGTGACAGGACGCGGCCGCCGTAGAGCGCCATCGCCCACTCCACGAGGTCCGACACGCTCGCGTACATGTTCCCGGAGGGCCCGAAGGCGCTGGCCCAGGACGGTGGCATGAGCGGCGGGGCATCCCGCGCCAGGAGGACGCCGGTCTCGTCCAGGTCGAGCGGGCGAAGGATGTGGCGCGCGAGCACGTCGTTGAACGCATGGCCGTAGATGCGCTCCACGAGCATCCCCAGCAGGACGTAGTTCGAATTCGAGTATCCGTAGGCCGCGCCAGGTGACCACCAGCGGCCGCCGAGCTGGTCGATGACCTCTGGCCCGGTCCAGGTGCGGTCGGGATCCTTGGTCATCGGCTCGCGCATCGGCGGCAGGAGGTCGGCGATCCCCGAGGTGTGCTGGAGCAGCTGCCGAACCGTCACACCCCGGACCGCCTTCACCCGCGGCAGGTAGTCGGACACCGGATCGTCCAGGCCGATCTTCCCGCGCTCGGCCGCCTCCAGGACGAGGGTCGCCGTGAACGTCTTCGTGATGCTGGCGATGGCAAATGGCGAATCGCCATCGAGCTTCGTGACGCCGTCCAATGCCACGCCGCTCGCGCCGGACCATCCGACGCGGCCGTCGATCGCCACGCCGAGCGCCAGGGAGTACAGGCCCAGGTCGGCACGCGCCCGGTTCAGCGCTCGACGGAGATCCGCCGCGGTACGACCCTGCACCTCGCCCAGTTCGATCGGCCGGGCCGTGCCGGCGTGCTCGGACGGCCAGTGCGGGAACGCCGGCTGCGCATCTCCGGGGATCGGCAGGATCGGTGACGATGGCGGCGTGGCCTGCGGGGTTTGCGACACCGCGCCGGCAAGCACCGCCGGCTCGGGCGAGGCCAACGGCGCCGCGAGGATCGCGCTCAGGAGGAGTGCCGCGACCAGGGCCGCCCCCCAGCCGCCGGCCATTCGCATGGCTCGGGACATCGGGGCGGATGGTACCCGAGCCGAGCCGCCCGTGGAAGAGCCGGCACTGGCGGCCGGCGGCGATAGTTGTTAGCATTGCTAACCAATGTCCCGGACGCCCCCATCCCGACCGAACCTCCGCGTCCTGCCGTCTCCGGAAGGGGTCGAGGAGCCCACGCCCACAATCGCCGCCGGCCCGGCGCCAGCCGCGACGGGCTCGGCGCCGCCGCCTCGCGGGCTGCGGCGCGGCTTCGCGGCGCTCCGCCACCGGAACTACCGCTACTTCATCTCGGGACAGATCGTCAGTCTCGTCGGGACCTGGATGCAGTCGGTCAGCCAGCCGTGGCTCGTCCTCCTGCTCGGTGGCACGCCGATCCAGCTCGGCACGGTGCTCGCCCTCCAATACGCGCCATCACTGTTCCTCGCCCCGCTGGGCGGCGTCCTGGCCGACCGGGTCGACAAGCGACGCGCGCTGCGGCTCGTGAACGCGCTCGCCAGCGTCGAGGCCGCCGTGCTCTTCGGGCTCACCGTCACCGGCGTCGTCGAGATCTGGCACGTCATGGTCCTCGCGTTCGTGCTCGGACTGGTGAACGCGGTGGAGATGCCGATGCGCCAGGCGTTCGCGGCCGAGCTCGTCCCGCGTCGCGACCTCATGAACGCGATCGCGCTGAACAGCGCGACCTTCAACCTGGCCCGCATCGTGGGTCCGGCCCTGGCCGGCATCACGCTCGCCCTCTTCGGTCCGGCCTTCAACTTCGCCCTGAACGCGGTGAGCTACCTCGCGGTCCTCGGTGGGTTGACGCTGATGGACCCACGCGGCCTGCACCGTGTCGAGCGTACGGAAGCGCCAGGCTCGGTGCGGAGCAGCCTGGCCGAGGGGCTCGGCTACGCGCGTCGCACCCCGTCGGTGCTGTGGCCGCTCGTCCTGCTGGCCGGGTTCGCGATCTTCGGCATGAACTTCCAGACGCTCCTGCCGCTGTACGCGCGGGATACGCTGGGCCTGGGCGCCGAGGGCTACGGAGCGTTGTTCGCGAGCATGGGCGTGGGCTCCCTGATCGGATCGCTGACGCTCGCCTTTTCCGGTTCGCGACGGCCGCTCACCCCGCTGATCATGGGCGGCGCGGTCGCCTTCGTCGCCCTCGAGCTCGCGCTGGGCCTCGTGCGGCTGCCGCTCGCCGCCTTCCCGCTCATGGTGCTCATGGGGCTCGCCGCCATGCTCATGGTGAACACCATCAACGTCACGATCCAGAATTCGGTGAGCGACGCGCTCCGCGGCCGGGTCATGTCCCTGTACGTGACCGTCTTCGCCGGGTCGGCGCCGATCGGCGGCTTCTTCGCCGGCTTCGTGGCGCAGCTGTGGGGCCCGCCCGCCGGCTTCCTGCTCGGCGGCGCGATCGCGAGCATCTTCGTCGCGGTCGTGGCCTGGCAGCTGGCCCGGTCCCCGGAGTCATGGACCGATGCCGCCGCGCGCGCGCGGCGGAGCGGCGAGACGACGCCGCCCGACCCACCCGCGCGCCGCGCGGCGGGCGCCTGAGTCAGCCGCCGCGGCCGCGATCGGGCATGAGCACCTGGAGCTCGTCGAGCGCGGCCGCCACCGCCGCTCGACGCTCCGGCGGCAGCGGCTCGACGAGCTCGGCCGCCGCCGCCTCCAGCTCGCGACGCAGCGCGGTCGCCCGGCGGCGCCCGGAGCGAGTGAGCGTGAGCCGCACCGAGCGACGGTCCTTCGGGTCGCGTCCGCGCTCGAGCAGGCCCGCCTCCACGAGTCCGCTGGCAAGGCGCGTCACGACCGGCGCGGTCACGAGCAGGCGGCGGGCGATGTCGGCCTGCGGCATCGGCCCTTCGGTGTGGATGATGCGCAGCACGTTGTACTGCTGGACCGTGATCCGCTTCCAGCCCGAGCGTCGCCGGGCATGCGCCACGAGGTGGCGCATGACGTTCGGGATCGTCGCGATGAGTCGCTTCTCGAGCTCATCGGCCCCCCGCTCCGGCGGCTGAGTGCCAGGCGCGCCGGCGGTGACGGACATCGCCTCCGATCCTAGCACCCTCCGCCCGCGGCTCACCCTGGGGCTGCTGGCGCTGGGCCATGCGGTCATCCACGCCCAGTCGGCGCTCATGCCGCTCGTCTACCCGATCGTCATCGTCCAGTTCGGGCTCGACGCACGGGACATCGGCCTGTTCATCGCCATCACCACCGCCGTGGGCGGCACGATGCAGCTGCTGTACGGCGTGCTCACCCGCTGGGTGGCGCGACCGGCGATCCTGGCGGCGGGGCAGCTCGTGTTCGGCGCCTCGCTCATCGTCGGCGGCCTGGCCCAGTCGGTCGGCCAGCTGCTCGCCGCGATCAGCGCCGCCCGTGTCGGCGCCTCGCCGCAGCACCCCATCGGCAACGGCCTGCTCTCAGATGCCTTCCCCGCCGAGCGCCGCGGCTTCGCCATCAGCGCCCACATCAGCGGCGGCAACGTCGGCACCATCCTCGTCCCGTTCGTGGGCGGCGCGCTGCTCGCCGCATTCGGCTGGCAGGTGACGCTGGCGGCCTTTGGCATCCCGGCGCTCGCCGTGGGGCTGGCGATCGCCCTCCTCGTCCGCGAGGACGCGGCGGCCTACCGCGTGGCCGCGCGGCGCGCCGGATCGGTGCGCAGCCAGTTCGCGGCGGTCGTCCGCCGCCGCGACCTGCGCCTCATCCTGGGGGCGGCGCTCGTGGCGGCCGGCGGTCGCGGCCTGGACATCGTCGCGCCGTTCATGCTCCTCTACCTGCGCGGCCCGCTCGGGCTCGACGAGGGCACCACGGCCGTCCTTTACGCGCTCCTGCTCGTCGGCGCGGTGGTCGGCCCACTCCTCGCCGGATGGCTGTCCGACCGGCTCGGGCGGCGGCGGACGCTCGTGACCTACTACCTGCTCTCGGCGGCAGGCATCCTCGCCTTCATGGCGGCCGGCGCGAACCTGTGGCTGCTGGCCCCGCTGCTCCTGCCGTTCGGCACCGCCGTGTTCAGCGAATCACCCGTCCTGCAGGCCTACCTCGCCGATCGGGCCGAGGGACCGATGCGCGACGTGGCCTTCAGCGTGTACTTCACCTTCGCCTTCGGCATCGGCGCCTTCTGGGCCTTCGTCATCGGCAGCGTGGTGGCGGAATGGGGCTACCCGGCCGCATTCGGCGTCATGGCCGCGAGCTATCTGGCCGCCGCCACGCTCCTCGTCGCGGTGCGCGGCGAGGGTCAGTCCCCGGTGGTGAAGCCCCAGGAGCGGTAGCCGAGGCGGCTGCCTCCGGCAGCGTCCACAGTGGCCGCCGCCTGCACCCCGTCGCCGACCGAGCGATTGGGGACGCCGGCGAAGGCGTACCAGTAGTCCGCATCACCGAAGTGGAAGCCGCGGATGACCGTCTTCTGGACCCAGATCTGGCCGTCGGTATCGGCATGCTCGCTCCGGCGCAGGGCATCGCGTCTGAAGCCGGTCCCCTGGCGGAACACCCAGCCATACGAGCGATCCGGGTTCGCCAGCAGCCGCCCGACGATGCGGTGCGCGTCGCCGTAGGCGGTGGCGTAGAAGGCCGAGCCACCCAGCGCGAAGATCGGGTACGAGTAGTTGCGCACCCGCTGCCGCGCCTGTCGGTAGGTCGTCTTCGGGTCGGAGCGCCGGTAGCGCTCGCCGAATCCGGGGGCGTAGTGCGCCTGGCCGTAGACCATCACGAAGCCCGGGGCCGGGTTGATGCCGCCCCTGCAGTACCGCCGCTGGGCGGCGCCATCCGAGGCCTTCAGCTTGCCGAGCAGCGCCTTCTCGCCGCAGTACACCAGGGTCCTCGACCAGTCGTCCCGGTCGCCGTTGCGGGTCGTGCGGTTCAGGCCCCAACCGTTGGCGCGATCGGTCCATTCGGTGCTCGAGTACGGGTTCGGGTAGCCGTTGCCGTGCCCGAAGTAGACGACGATGTTCGCCCCCTCGACGGCACTGCGGACGCGCGACCAGGTGGCTCGCGGGGAGTAGGCCTTCACGACCGTGGCGCCGGCGGCGCTGGCCGCAGCGGCGACGCGGTTGGCGTGACGGCGGTAGCTGTCGGTGATCGAGCCGGTGGGTCCGACGATGATCGCGACCTTCGGGCCGGCGGCGGCCACCGGCGTCGCGGCGGCGGGGACGATCGTCGCGGCGAGGACGAGGAGGATGGGGAAGAGGACGCGGGCGCGGCGGGGTACTGACAATGGGCTGCTCCGTGGGATGTGACTGCCCACGACCCTACCCACGTGCCCCGCACCATCCAATGGCGCGATGGTCCGCTCGCCCGCCGGCCCCATGGGGCCACAGGACCATCGGGCCCGCCAGGTCCGGCCGGTCAGCCCGCCCTGGCGATGAGCGCTTCCCGCTCCGGGCTGTCGGCGGCCACCAGGGCCTGCACCGCGGCCCCGTCCACCTCGGCCACGATGATGTCGCCGACCTCGTCCGCGACGCTCGTGAACAGGCCGATCTCCCGCATCCGCTCGCATTGCCGCCGGTTGTCCTCGGTCGGGGTCAGGTAATGGACCGATGCCGCCCGGTACCGATGCATGAGGAAGAGGTGCATGAGGGTCATGAGCCGGCGTCGGCGGAGGTTTGGGTCGAACGTGTTCTGGTCCCGCACCGACAGGATCGTCCGCCCCCGGCGATCCTGGATCGTGGCGAAGACGATGTTCGCCAGCTTCTGCCCGGCGTCGTCGCCGACGGCCAGCTCGAGGACCTCGGAGCCGGCGCTGTGCGGCCGCAGCCCGACCTGCGGTGCGAAGCCGAGTTCGTGGCGCTCCGCCCAGCGCGCCAGCCAGCCAGCCAGCGTCCGTGGCGGGACCTCGGTCTGGACCAGGTGCTGGACCTGGGTCGAGCCGGCGCCCATTGCCTTGGTCGTGGCGGTCAGGCCCGAGGCTGCGCCGAGGGCCGCGTCGCCGCGCGGCCCGCCGACGAGGCTCTGCGGCGTGCGGTACGGCGAGTCGAGCAGGCGCAGCTTCCGCTGCAGGCGGGCCAGCGCCAGCATCCCGTCGTCGCGGAGCGCGGTCGCGAAGTCCTCGGCCGCCAGGCCGTCGATCTGATGGCCGCCGTAGGTGATGAAGTTGAAGACGTAGCCCAGCTTCCCGAGCTCCTCGGGGAACTCGCGCATCTGCTCGTCGCTCATCCCGGTGGTGTCCCAGTTGAACGACGGCGACAGGTTGTAGGCGAGCATCTGGTCCGGGTGGGCGGCGTGGATCGCCTCCGCGAACTCGCGCGCCTCGTCCAGGTTGGCGGTCTTCGTCTCCATCCACAGGACGTCGGCGTAGGGCGCCACGGCCAGGGACTTGGCGATCGCGTACGGGATGCCGCCGCGCACCTGGTAGTAGCCCTCCGGCGTGCGGGCGCGCTCCGCGTCCCACGTCACGCGCATGCCCAGGCCCTCGGCGGCCTCGCGCAGCGCGCTCCACGGCGCGGTGGCCGCGAAGCGCCCCCATTCCGCCGCGTCCATCGGCAGGTCCACGCCCTCCTCCGCCCGAAACGGCAGCGCCTCGGCCAGCGCCTCTCCCAGCGTGACCAGGCCGGCGCGCGGCTCCCAGGCGCGCAGGTAGGCGTCCGTGGCCGCGTCGAGGGTGGCTTCCGGATCCCCGGCATGAGCGGCCGCGATCCGGTCGAGCTCGGCGGCCACACCCGCGCCGGCCAGCCAGGCGTCGGCCGCGGCAGCCTCGTCGGGCGGGATGGCGTAGAGCCGATGGCCGACGATCTCCTCGACCCCGGCGCGCTCGAGATGGCGCATCACGGCCAGGAACCCGACGCGGTACGACGGCACGTCGGGGTTCGTGACGCCGAGGATGAACGGCTGGTCGCGCTCGTCGGCGCAGCCGTCGATGAGGTTCGCGGCCTCGGCATCGGTCCGGGCCACCACGATGCCGGGCACGCCCATGACGTCGAGCTGGAAGCGCGCGGCGTTCAGTCGCTTGATCTGCTCGTCGACCGGGACGAGAACCTTGCCGCCCTGGTGGCCACACTTCTTGGCGCCGGGCTTCTGGTCCTCGATGTGGTACCCGGGCACGCCAGCCTCGACGAAGCGTCGGACGAGGTTGCGGACGTGGGCGTCGCCGCCGTGTCCGGTGTCGGCATCGGCGATGATGAGCGGGGTGAAGTCGGTCTCCGGCGTCGCGGCGCGCTCCTCATCGGTCATGCGCGAGCGGGCGAAGCGCTGGTTGCGGTCGGCGGTGAGCAGCGCGCGGACGACGCCAGCCGCCTCCTCCGGCACCTGCGAGAGCGGGTAGCTGGCCAGGTCCGGCCCGGGGTCCTCGTGGGCGGAGCCCTTGGCGCTGGTGGCCCAGCCACCGATGTAGATGCCCTCGATGCCGGCGCGCTTCATGGCCACCGCCTGGCCGGGGGAATACGGGCCGAAGGTTGTGATGGCGCGGCGCTCCGCGAAGAGCTCGCGCAGGCGCGCGTGGAGGCGCTCGGCGGCGCGCCGCGCGACGGGGTAGTCGACCGGGATGCTGCCGCGCTGCTCGGCCACCTGGCGCGGCGCGTACAGGCGATTCAGGCCAACGAAGCGCTCCGACGCCATCCAGGCGCGGATCGACGCCACCTCCTCGGCGAGCGGGTCGGGCGGTGCGGGCGCGCCCGCCTCCGGGCGCGGGGGAAGGGTGACGGCCACGAGTCGACGGCTACTCGTTGACGTGGTCGCGGTTGCAGAGGTCCGGGCAGGCGCACTCGGCCAGCTCGGCGACGGTGAGCACCCGCGGCTGCGGCGGGCCCTCCGGGCGCCAGAGGAGCCACGGGTTCATGCGCGCCTGGCCGGCCTCGACGGGCCGACGGGTCACGGCGACCGGCTCGCGCCGGCCCCGATCGGTGTAGATGTCAGTGATCATGGCTCCAACCCTGCCAGACCAGCTATCATAAGACAAGACGATTCTACCGATGTGAGTCATAAACATGGTTGATGCAAGGTCCGATGCCCCGGCGGATCCCCTGGACGTGGCACGACTGGCGGCCTTCGTGGCCGTCGCCCGCGCGGGCTCGATCACGCGCGCAGCCGAGGGACTGTTCGTCACGCAGCCGGCCCTGACCGCCCGACTCCAGGCGCTCGAGCGGTCGCTCGGTGCGCAGCTCTTCGTCCGATCACGCCAGGGCAGCCGCCTGACCGATGCCGGCCGCGCGCTCCTGCCGCACGCCGAGCGGGCGCTCTCGGCGCTGTCGCACGGGCGCGAGGCGGTCCAGGAGGTGCTGAGCGGCGGGGCGGGACGCCTGACCATCGGTGCCGCGCCGGCGGTGAGCACCTACGTCCTGCCGGCCATGCTCCACCGCTTCCAGGCTTCGCACCCGGGCGTCCGACTCTCGGTGCGCAGCGGCCACTCGGAGGAGGTGCTCGAGATGGTGCTGCGCGAGGAGGTGGACATCGGTCTCATGCGCCCCATCCAGCACCCCGAGGTGACGGCCACGCTCCTGTACGAGGACGAGGTCGTGCTCGTCGTGCCCCGCGGCCACCGCTTCGCGACCGCCGGCCACGTCCGGATGGGGGAGCTGGCGGCCGAGAACCTCATCCTCTTCGACCGCACCAGCTCGTACCACGAGCTGACGAGCGCCATCGTGCGGCAGGCCGGCATCTCGCCCCGCGGCCGGCTGGACGTGGACAACATCGACGCCGCCAAGCGGATGGTCGAGCAGCGGCTGGGGATCGCCATGCTGCCGCGCACCGCGGTGCAGGCCGAGGTCGGCAGCGGCCGCCTCGTGCCGGTCACCGTCACCGACATGGCCCCGGTCCGGCGCCAGATCGTCGTGGCCCGGCGCCGGGACGCGGGCGAGGTGTCGCCAGTGCTCGCCGCCTTCCTCGCCACGCTCGACGACCTGCGGCCGTCCGAGGAGCGGTCGCATCGGTTCCTGGCCTAGTTGCGTGGCCCCGCTATTCATTCGCGTGGCGAATGCCGATCCGGGCCGCGCCCTGCCGCCGTGACAGGGCATCCGCGTTACGGATGCTGTATCCGCCCGAAGGGTCGCCGGCGCTATTGGCATTCGCGTGGCAACTGAGTGGCGGGGAGGAGCGGGGCCGCGCCGGATGCTTCCCGATCGGGACGTGACGCCCTAGCATGTGCGCCACGACAGACGGAGGAACGATGGACACCCAAGCCGCCGCCCGGATCCCGCTGCTGGCCGTCCTGAAGCCGCGCGAGCGCGAGCAGGTGCTGCGCACCGCGCGCGAGCAGACGTACGCCCCCGGCGACGTCGTCGTCAACGAGGGCGACCCGGCCACGCGGCTGTACCTCATCAGCTCGGGCACGGCCCGGGTGGAAGTGGGCGGTATCGGCGCCGTGGGCAAGCTGAAGGAGGGCGACTTCTTCGGCGAGCTGGCGCTCATCGAGGAGCATGGCCGCACCGCGACCGTCATCGCCGAGACCGAGCTCACCTGCCTCCTCATCTCCGCATGGGAGTTCAAGGCCTCGCTGGAGGAGCACCCGGAAATGGCCGTCCCCATGCTGCACGCCATCATCGCGCGCCTCCACCGCCAGGAGCACCACGGGAACCGATGACGACCGACGAGCGCACGACGAGCGACGCCATCGAGAACCTGCTCCGCGAGGAGCGCACCTTCCCACCATCATCCGAGTTCCGCGCGGCGGCGCTGCTGAACGACCCGTCGATCTACGAGCGCACCGCCACGGACGAGGGCTTCCGCGCCTTCTGGACCGAGGAGTCGAAGCGGCTCGACTGGATGGAGCCCTGGACCGAGCTCCTCGACTGGCAGCCGCCGTACGCGAAGTGGTTCATCGGCGGCAGGCTGAACGTCAGCGTCAACTGCCTTGACCGCCACGTGGCCGCCGGGCTCGGCGAGCGGGTCGCCTACTTCTGGGAGGGGGAGCCGGGCGACGCCCGCACGATCACCTATCGGGAGCTGCTCGATGAAACCTGTCGCATGGCGAACGCGCTGCGCGCGCTCGGCGTGCGCAAGGGCGACCGGGTGGCGATCTACATGCCGATGATCCCTGAGCTGCCGGTGGCGATGCTCGCCTGCGCGCGCATCGGCGCGCCCCATTCGGTCGTCTTCGGCGGCTTCAGCGCCGATGCCCTGGCGGGGCGCATCGAGGACGCGGAGTGCACGGTGGTCATCACCGCCGATGGCGGCTACCGCAAGGGCGCGACCGTGCCACTCAAGAAGAACGCCGACGAGGCCATCGGGCGGACGTCATCGGTCGAGCATTGCGTGGTCGTGCGGCGTACGGGCGAGGAGGTGGCCTGGCACGAGGGACGCGACCACTGGTGGCACGAGCTCGTCGCCGACCAGCCGGCCACCGCCGAGCCGGAGCCGATGGACGCCGAGGACCTCCTCTACCTGCTCTACACCTCGGGCACCACCGCCAAGCCGAAAGGGATCATGCACACCACGGCCGGCTACCTGTGCGGGGTGGCCACGACGCATCGGACCATCTTCGACCTGAAGCCGGAGACCGACGTCTACTGGTGCATGGCCGACATCGGCTGGGTGACCGGGCACTCGTACATCGTCTACGGGCCGCTCGCCAACGGGACCACCGGCGTCATCTACGAGGGCGCCATCGACTTCCCGGACAAGGACCGATGGGCCCAGATCGCCGCGAAGTACCGCGCCACGATCCTCTACACCGCGCCGACCGCGATCCGCGCGCTCATGAAGTACGGGGCCGAGGAGTTCGCGCGCGACGACCTCAGCTCGCTGCGGCTGCTGGGCAGCGTGGGCGAGCCGATCAACCCCGAGGCGTGGGCCTGGTACTGGAAGTACGTCGGCGGCGGGCGCTGCCCGGTGGTCGACACCTGGTGGCAGACCGAGACGGGCATGATCATGATCACGCCGCTGCCGGGGATCACGACCCTGAAGCCGGGAAGCGCCACCTTCCCCTTCCCGGGGGTGAGCGCCGACGTGGTGGACGAGAACGGCAACTCGATGCCACTGGGCCACGGCGGCTATCTCGTCCTCGATCGGCCGTGGCCGGCCATGCTGCGCGGCATCTACGGCGATCCGGAGCGGTACGAGGCCACGTACTGGTCGCGCTACCCCGGGCGCTACTTCCCCGGGGACGGCTGCAAGCGCGACGAGGAGGGCTACTACTGGCTTCTCGGCCGCGTGGACGACGTGATGAACGTGTCGGGCCACCGCATCTCGACGACCGAGGTCGAGTCGGCGCTCGTCTCCCACGAGTCGGTGGCGGAGGCGGCCGTGGTCGGCCGCTCCGACCCGATCACCGGGCAGGGGATCTTCGCCTACGTGATCCTGCGCGCCGGCAACGAGGCCTCGGACTCGCTCGCCGGCGAGCTGCGCGAGCACGTGGCCGAGATGATCGGCAAGTTCGCGCGGCCCAAGCAGATCATGTTCACGCCCGACCTGCCGAAGACGCGCTCCGGCAAGATCATGCGCCGGCTTCTGCGCGACATCGCCGAGCAGCGCGACCTGGGCGACACGACCACCCTGGCCGATGCCACGGTGGTCAGCACGATCCGCGAGGGGACGGGCTCGGGCGAGGAGTAGCCGCCGGACAGGGCGACGCCCGGCAGGGCAGCCTGCCGGCGCCACGCGACGGTCGCGTCAGTGTGCCAGCGTCAGCTGCCCGACGACTCGCCGATCTGAAGCCCGACCGAGGAGCCTGACCCGCCGGTGCTGGACGGACCCATGGTCGCGACGCCCCCGAAGCTGGACCCTTCCTCGATGCCGAAGATGTACGAGAAGAAGCCCTGGGTCGAGGTGCGGCTGAAGATGTTCATGTTCTGACCCTCGATGGCGTCCTCGTACCAGGCCGCCAGGTCCTCCGGCGAGTCGGTCGAGTCCCAGGTGAGGAAGATCACGCCGCTCACCTCGGTCCGCGAGGTCTCGGTCGAGTTCGGCGGGGTGAGCGCCTCGGCCAGCTGCTCGAGGTCGCCATCGAAGCCGCCGTTGCCCCCGCTGCCGCCGTTGCCCTGGCTCTGGGCCGGCTCCGGGGTGTCGGTGGCCTCGGCCGCCTGGCTCTCGCCGCCGCCGTTGCCCCCGTTCCCGTTGGTCGACGCCGCCGGCCCGCCGCACGCCACCAGCAGAAGCGCGAGCAGCAGGGCCGGGAGGAGCGTGAATCGGGACCATTGCATCGGTCCATAACCTCCGGTGCCCGGCGTCTCGGGACCGAACGGCGGGCTGCTCGCTCGGGTGCCAGGCAGGCGCTGACTGTGCAGGCAGCGGCCTCTGCCGTCAAGACCCCGGCTTCCGAAGCGCGGTCGCAGGCGGGAACCGGCCGGCGCGCGCCGGCGTCCAGCGGACATGAAGGCAATCACAGCGACCCTCGTCGTGCTCCTCCTCGCCGGCTGCGCGCGCCTCTCGCCGGGCGGCGGTGGATCAGACACTCCGGAGCCCTCCGCCCCTGCCAGCCCGGACGTCGTGGGCGCCTGGGTGCTCGTGCAGGGCAGGCACGACGGCGCGGCGATCGAAGTTCCCGCCGGCTGGCGCGTGACGATGAACCTCTCCGATGATGGCGAGGTCGGCGGGCAGGCATGCAACCACTACGGCGGCACGTACGACCTCGACGGTGGCCGGATCAGCTTCTCGGCGATGTCCATGACCGAGATGGCCTGCGAGGAGCCGATGATGACCGTCGAGGCCGCGTACCACGCCGCGCTGGCCGCGATCAGCACCGTGGAGCGCACCGGTGAGCGGCTGACGCTCGGCGGCAACGGGGTCGAGCTCGTCTTCGAGCTCCTGCCGCCCGTGCCGGACGCCGCGCTGCAGGGCACCGCATGGCAGCTCGACTCGCTCATCCAGGGAGAGGCCGTCTCATCGGTCCAGGGGGAGCCAAACCTCACGCTGAACGCCGATGGCACGCTCTCCGGCTCGACCGGCTGCCGGGACTTCTCGGGCGAGTACGTCGTCGTGGGTGACGAGGTGGAGGTGACGTCGCTGGCGACCACCGACCAGGCCTGCGAGACCCAGCTCGAGACGCAGGACGCGTTCGTGCTCGAGGTCATCGAGGGCGGCTTCACGGTTGCGATCGATGGCAACCGCCTGACCCTCGGCAAGGCCGACGGCAACGGCCTCGGCTACCGGGCCGCGGGGGAGTGACCGCCCGCTAGAATCGGCCCATGGCCGACCACGTCGGCGGGGTGGGCGCACAGCCCACCGATGCCGCCGCCGAGTACCTCATGACCATTCGCTACATGCACGGCGAGGGTCATCCGGTCATCGCCGCGCGGCTGGCGGAGCGCATGCGGGTCAGCCCGGCAACGGTGTCGGAGATGGTGAACCGGCTCAGCCGAGAGGGGCTGCTCACCGTGGACGACGCCACGCGCCAGCTCGAGCTGACCGATACCGGCCGGACGGCCGCGGAGCGCACCTTCCGTCGCCACGCGCTCGCCGAGTGGCTGCTCACCGAGGTCATCGGCCTGGGCTGGGCGGAGGCTGACGAGGAGGCGCACCACCTCCAGCACGCCCTGTCGGAGCGGGTCACCGACCGCATCGACCGGCTCCTCGGCGAGCCGCCCACCTGCCCGCACGGCAACCCCATCCCGCGCGACGGCCGCACCCCGGACCGCCCGGCCGGCATCCCGCTCAGCGGGGCGGCCGAGGGCGGGCAGGCCACGATCCTGCGCGTCACCGAGGAGGCGGAGGAGGACGCGCGGCTGCTCACCTTCCTGCAGGAGCACGGCCTGCGTCCGGGGACCGTCGTCGACGTGCGCGAAGTCGCCGAGCACCTCGGCACGATCCGCCTGCGGGTCGAAGGCGCGGCTGATGACGTCACGCTGGGCCTCGCCGCCGCAGCGAAGATCCGCGCCCTGCCGGGTCGGGCCGATCCGGGACTCTTTCATCGCGTGCCGGAGCACGCCCGACTGGCCGCCGCGCGCGGCTGATTTGCTAGGATCACGCCCGTGACGAAGGAACGCACCCGCCGCACGGTCATCGCCTCGGTGATGACCGTCCTGTGGCTCGGCTACATGGTGGTGGGCCTCGCCCTCATCGACCATTACCTGCCCACCTCGGGTGGCGAGGGCCCGGAGGGCTTCGCCGCCTTCATCGGCCTCATCTGGGGGCTGGTGGTATGCGGCGCCATCATGTGGGCCGCCTCCGAATGACCGATGGCGCC
Source organism: Candidatus Limnocylindria bacterium (assembly GCA_036556985.1). Lineage (GTDB taxonomy): Bacteria > Chloroflexota > Limnocylindria > QHBO01 > QHBO01 > JAPSGM01. Next base: position 18,344 of record DATBIK010000092.1, read on the forward strand.
CGCTGACGGCGGGCGCGTCCCCTCGCCAGACGCCGCCACGCAGCACCTCGCTTCGCTCGACCTCGTCCTGCGCCGGCCGACGCTGGCCGATGCCGAGGGCCTCTTCCGACTCCAGGCCGACATCGATCGCCACGACTTCGGCGCGATCGACATGAGCCTGGACGACATCCGCACCGAGCTCGGCGAGGTGGCGCTCGACACGGACGCGTGGCTCGTGCTTCCCGAGGGTGGCGGTTCTGATCCGGTGGCGTACGGGATGGTCCAGCCGCCGGTCGGCACCCGGCTGCGCGCCCACGTCGCCGTGCACCCGTCGCGGCGGGGGAGCGGCCTCGGGCGCGCCCTGGCCGGGATCGTGGAGGATCGGGCGCGCGAGCGCGCGGCCGGCCTCGCGGTCGGCGACGGGCCGGTCACGCTGCAGGGCTGGATCAACGGCGAGTCGGAGGCGGACGCCGGCTGGGCCCGATCGCTCGGCTACGCCTGGGCCCGCCGCTTCCTGCGCATGCGCATCGACATGACGGAACCGCCACCGGCCCCATCGTGGCCGGAGGGGATCGCGGTGCGCACCTTCCGGCTCGGCCAGGACGAGCGGGCGATGTACGAGGCCCAAGAGGAGGCTTTCGCCGATCACTGGGGCCACGTGACGATGCCCTTCGAAGAGTGGACGAAGCGCCTGACTCGACATGACTTCGAGGCGGAGCTGTGGCTCATGGCCCTCGACGGCGAACGGGTGGTGGCCACTTCCACGAACTCGGTCATCCCGGAGAACCTGGGCTGGATCAGCGGCCTCGGGGTGGTGCCCTCGCATCGGCGCCGCGGGCTTGCGCGCGCGATCCTGCTCCAGGCCTTCAACGACTTCTGGCGCCGCGGCCAGCGCTCGGTGGCGCTCGGCGTCGACGCGGACAGCCTCACCGGCGCGACGCGGCTCTACGAATCGGCCGGGATGCGCGTCGTGGAGTCCCACGACCAGGTCAGCAAGCAGCTCCGCTGAATTCCGGCACGCTTCCTGCCAGAGCGAGCAATGGCGGCGGCATGCCGTCGAAAGTCGCACAGAAGGAATGGGAGGTCCCATGAGCATCATTGCATGGCTGGTGGTTGGGGCAATCGCCGGGTGGATCGCCGGCATGATCGTGCCCGGCGACGAGGGCTACGGAGTGATCGGCACGATCATCGCGGGCATCGTCGGCGCGCTTCTCGGCGGGTTCCTGCTCGGCATCATCACGAATGAGGACTGGACAACCGGCATCAACATCCCGACGCTGCTGGCCGCGATCGTCGGCGCGGTGATCGTGGTGTTCGCCTGGAAGTCCATGGCGGGCCGCCGCACGACCGTCTGACCCACACCACGCGCAGTCAATGAGCCCCCGTCGATCCCGGCGGGGGCTCGCTGCTATTTCGCGGCTACTCGACGTCGCCGGAGTAGTGGGCGGCGGTGGGGGGATGCTCGCGGTCGAGACCGGGGCGCAGCAGCCGCTCGTACAGGCCCGGCCGCCGGTCACCGATCGTGTCCCACTCGTGCTCGCCCGGCCGCCGACGCACGTGTGTCACTCGCGCGGCCGCTGGGTCGATCTCACCGGTGAGCAGCTCCGCGTCGGCGCCGGCTGACGCCAGCACCCTGCCGTCGTAGTCGACGAGCAGGGAGCGGCCCATGAAGGTGGTGCCGCGCTCCGTCCCGACCCGGTCGGCGGCGAGCACGTAGCAGTGGTTCTCGGCCGCCCGCGCCGGGGCGAACAGGTCCGGGTGGAACTCGACGCCCACCGGCCAGTTGGTGGGCAGCGCGATGAGGTCGGCCCCCTCCAGGGCGCACACGCGAGCGGCCTCCGGGAATCGCAGGTCGTAGCAGATGAGGACGCCGAAGCGCAGGCCATCGGCCTCGATGACCGCCGGCGCATCGGGCCCGGGCGTGGCGAATCGGTCCACACCCAGGAAGGGGAGGTGCATCTTTCGGTAGCGGTAGCGGCGCCCGTCGGGGAGGAGGACGAGCGCGGTGTTGAAGACCTCGTCGGCATCGGCCTCGAGGGTGCCGCACACGATCGTCATGCGGTGCGTCTCGGCCAGCCCCAGGAGCGCGCTCTCGGCGATCAGCTCCGCCTTACGGGCCACCGGCAGGGCCTCGGACAGGGACGCGAAGGCGTAGCCGGTCACCGCGGCCTCTGGCAGGACCGTGAACGCGGCGCCGGCGGTGGCCGCCTCGCCCACGGCGCCCGCGATGAGGTCGAGATTCGCCTCGACCTCACCGAGCTGGGGATCGATCTGGCAGGCGGCGACGCGGATCGTCACCGCGGCATGGTACGCGACGGCAGGGCCCACCGCCCCGTCCGATCAGGGACCACCCCCGTGGACTCTGCACCGCTACCAGCGGATCCTCACCTGAAGTCCAACGAGTCGATCACCGCTGCGATGACAGGTCGCTCTTGTGCTCGCCAGGAGAGGCTGGTCGGATGGATGTCGGCAACCACAACGGTGGGATAGGGGTCCGTCGCCACCACCCAGAACTCGAGAGAGGTACCGCCGTTGGTCGCCGGCGAATGCCGTCGCTCTTCGAGCTCGCTGGCTAGGTTTGCTTCCCATGTCGCAAACAGAGGTAGCAATGCGCCATCGGTGCACCTCCAGCCACTCGCATTGATCGAATTCGAGAGGAAGAAGTGGTATGCGTCTCGGCCCCCGAGGGTCACCCAGTCTCCCTCCGTCGCCTCGAATCCTTCGAGACGACGCAGGCGGTCAATGATCTGCTGGGCGGTTGTGTAGTCGTGATCGAATGGGAGGGACTGGAATCCGGACTCCGGATGACAGGGGTCACGGTACACCCGCACGACCGAGAAGAGCCCAACATATGGGTACCCCTGATGGGGACCACCGAGGTTCACCTCACCGGCTGATACGTGCTGCGCGGTCCACTCTTCGGGAATCGTGATTTCGAAGCGCACCTCTCGGATATTTCTGCCGACGGTGCCGGAGTATCGGCCCGGTGCCAAGGGTTGCGGATCGTCGGTGTCGTTCAACGCTATGGCCCTTGAGCTTGGATCTGGGGTGGGGGTGGCGCTCGGTGTCGTTGATGGTTTCGGCGTTCCTGAGGCCGGTGCCAATGCGCGGATGCCGAGCACAGCAGCTGCGACGAAGACCGCGGCGGCAAGGCCATATCGCAAGGTCTCATGACGCATGGGGAAGATCCTCCGCGCCAGCCAGGAAGCGTGGCGCTGGGGGGTCGTGTCCAGCAGTTCCAGCACTGAGAAGAGAACGCGATCGGCGTCCTGGTGCTCGTCCTCCCGGAGCCACGACCGGACGACGCCTTCGAGCTCGTCGGGGCCGGTCATCGTGCGACCTCCTTCGCGGGCTGTCGGGCGTCGGCGTCGAGCGACGCGCGAAGGCCGCGCATCGCGTAGTGCATGCGGGATGCGACCGTCCCGACCGACACGCCGAGCACGTCGGCGATGCGGTCGAACGGCAGGTCCAGGTAGTGGTGGAGGACCACCACCGTGCGATGGTCGAGGGAGAGCCGCCGGAAGGCGCGATCCAGCTGGTCGCGGTCGATGACCGCCCCCAGCGCGTCGTCGGCGACCGGCTCGTCAGCCGGCAGCAGGCGAAGGTTCGGTGCCCGGCGACGGGACTTGCCCGCCTCGGCGTAGCAGGCACGCACGAGGAGGCGGTACGACCAGGCGTCGAAGCGCGCCGGGTCGCGGAGCTGGGGAAGGTCGCGCCAGATGGAGAGCAACGCCTGCTGCGTCGCGTCCTCCGCCAGGGCGAGGTCGCGCAGGATCCTGTGCGACGCGGACAGGTACCGATCGGCGCGCGCGGCGGCGAGGATCGCGAATGCTTCCCTGTCGCCGCGCTGTGCCCGTGTCACGAGATCGGTGTCCATGACCCCTTCACCAGGGCATCGGCTCAGACCGATGCTCACACGGTATGGGGCCCGAAGCCGGATGGGAACTTCAAACTTCGGCGGGCAGAGCGCGCCCGGAGTGACCGTCGCAGCGATCTCGCCGCCGCGACAGCCGGCCTACGTGATCCGGCGTTTCCGCCTACGTGTTCCGGCATGGCGTCGCGACTGCGCGGACGCGCGTGGCCCCTCCGGGCGCAGACCAAGGATAGTCCCACCGCGCAAGGGGTCCCGAACCGGTGCGAAGATGGACCGATGGAGACCTGGCAGGCGATCAACACCATCCGGGCCGTCCGTCGCTTTGCGAATAGGCCGCTGGAGGAGGAGCACCTCGCCCGGATCCTCAACGCCGGGCGGCGTGCCGGGAGCTCGAAGAACCAGCAGCGCTGGGCATTCGTCGTCGCTCGCGATCGGGAGCATCTGCGCGAGCTGTCGAAGGTCGGGGACTACGCGAGCCATCTTTCCGGCGCGGCCGTGGCGGTGGCCCTGGTGACGCCCGAGGCGAGCGGCCACGAGCGCGACTCGATCATGTGGGACTGTGGGCGCGCGGCGCAGAACATGGTGCTTGCCGCCTGGGAGCTGGGGATCGGGAGCGTGCCGGCCACCGTGTACGACCACGCCCTGGCGGCCCGGCTGCTGGGACTGCCGGCGGATCGCCGCTGCGACTTCCTCCTCTCGCTCGGCTATCCCGAGGACGAATCCAAGCTCACCGCACCGAACCGGGCCGGCGGCCGGCTCGCCCTCGACGAGCTCGTCCACGAGGAGCGCTGGTAGCGGACGGCCCGCCCGCCGCGGTTGCCGCAGCGGACGGGCCAGGGCAAGTGGTCGTGGCGCCTCAGTCGGGCGCGAAGAAGTGATCGAGCACCTCGTCCGCGACCTCCCTGCCGATCCCGATCGACACCCGGTCCGCGGTCCTGAAGTGGATCCCGGACCACACGCGCGCGTCCACCGCATCTCGGCGGAAGGTGCGTGCATCGGTATAGTGCCGCTCACCCTGGGTGGGCGAGACGATGTGCAGGTCGAGCTGGCCGCCGTTCAGCCGGAGCGCCACGGCGCTCTGCGCGCCGATCACGGCGCACAGGCCGCTCGGCCAGTCGGGATAGGCCGGGTTGGCGATGAGCGGCGTCCAGCCCGGCACGCTCGCCGTCCGTGGATCGCCGTCCGTGTCCGCCTTCTGGATGGCAGTCATCGGCCGCCACCACATGTACTTGTGCTTGGCGTACCACACGGCAGCGAGGGCGTCGCTGGTACTCACCTCGACAGCGGCGAACAGGCGCGCGCTGTCGCTGATGTCCATCGCCTGCTCCGTCGCCAGGCGGCGAAGCGACGCCTGCATCGGTCCGACCACCGTGTCCGCGAAGAACAGTGCGGTGGCGGTCTGCTCCGGCGTACGCAGGCTGCCCACGGCCGCCCCGTAGTCGCGCACCTCGCGGAACTGCTTGAGGTAGCGCCGCGATCCGATGGGCGGCGGCGGGCCGGGATCGTATGCCGCGGCCGAGCCGATCGCCATCGTGTCGACCTGGCTGAACCAGATGCTCGGGAAGTTGGCCATCGTCGGCGGAGTCGGCTCCCAGTCGCCGGGCTCGGTGGCCACCGGCACCGGAATGACGGCGTAGCGTCCGTCATCGGCACGCAGGTCAAGGATTCGTTCGGCGGCGCGCACCCCGTACTCGATGCCGCGCTCCTTCGCCTGCCCGTCAGGGATGAGGGCCAGGGATGCGGCGAGCTTCGCATCGAGGTCGGCGCCGATCGTGCCGAGGTGCCCGAAGGAGGTTCGCAGCACGTGGTGCGCCGCAGCGGCGGCGGCCGCCTCCGGAGAGGCGCCGTCGCTGGGCCTTCCGCTCCATCGGTACAGCTCGTACTCGCCGGTGATGCCGTTCACCGCGTTGTACATCGCGGTGTGTACGAAGGCGAGGTAAAGGAACGTCTCGGGCGGCACCCGCGCCGCGCCGGCGGGTGCCGGCGAGCCAAGCGTGGTGATGGCGTGGACGTTCCAGGTGGTGATGACCGCGGGATCCGCCGCGGGCGGAGCGTCGGCGGCCGCCCGGCGCGGGGCGCCGGTGAGCGGGCCGGTCGCGACGAGGCTGATGCTCAGCAGCAGCGCCGGAGCGAGGCGCCGAGCATGTCGGCGGGAGCGGACAGCGACCGAATGAGTGGGACGCATGGATCACACCTCCCCAGGAGTGCGGCTGGACGCAACCGGTCCAGCCCGCTACTTCTTTGAGGGCGCGAGACGTGCGTCCCGTTCAATCTTCGGCGCTACTGATCGAAATCGATCGAAGCCACCACGCAATGGTCGGTCAACGGAGGAATCTGTCAGCCCGTGGTCACATCGATCAAGAAGCGGCAACTTCTTGGGGAATCGACCAGCGCGTGGTCAGAATCGAGCACGAAACCAGGCTCGAATCGGTCCGCTGCCGGCACTTCTTGATCCATGGAACCACCGGCTGGTCAGATCCGAACGAAGGTGCCGCGAAGCTCAACCGGCCGGCCGCCACCGCGCGGACTACCATGCGCGGGACTCCCGAGCACCGAGGCTGCCACCCGCTCCCACATGTCCCGATTCGCCGTTCCCATCGCATGGATCACGCTGGGCCTCATCTGGGGCTCGAGCTTCCTGTGGATCAAGATCGCGGTCGACGAGCTGCCGGCCGCGACCGTGGTGACGCAGCGCCTGACCATCGGCTTCGCGTGCATGCTGGCCTTCATGGCGGTGCGTGGCGTCAGGCTGCCGCGGACCGCCCGTGAGCTGGCGCCGCTGGCGGTGATGGGCGCGCTGAACGCCGCGCTGCCGTACCTGCTCATCACCTGGGGCGAGGAGGTGGTCGACTCGGCCACCGCGGCGGTGCTGAACTCGCTGACGCCGATCTTCTCACTGGTCATCGCCGGCTTCCTGCTCCGCACCGAGACGGTGACCTTCCTGCGGGTGGTGGGCCTGCTCGTCGGCTTCGCCGGCGCGGCGCTGCTGGCGACCCGCGAGTTCGAGCTGCGCGGCGACCCGGCCGGCCTCATCGGCGCCGGAGCGGTGGCGCTGGCGGCCCTGTCGTACGCGGTCGCCGCCTCGTACGCACGCCACTCCATGAAGGTCACCCACCGCTGGGTCGTCTCGGCCGGCACGATGCTGTTCGGCGCCCTGTTCACCTGGCCGCTGGCGCTGGTCGCCGACGGGATCCGCATCCCCAGTCAGCCGGACACGATCATCAGCGTCCTGTGGCTGGGCGTCATGGGAGCCTTCGTGGCCTACCTGCTCTACTTCTATCTCATCGCCGAGCTCGGCGCGACGCTGGCGTCGATGGTGACCTACGTCTTCCCGGTCGTGGGCGTGGCGCTGGGCGTCTTCTTCCTGGACGAAATCCTCGACGCGCGGCTTGCGATCGGCACGGCGCTGGTGCTGGCCGGAATCGGGATCGTGAGCCTTCGCTATGATGCCGCGGTGCGCCGCGCATCTCGCGGGAGGAACGCGTGAGCGATCCCCGCTGGCCGGACGACCCCATCTGGCCCGAGCGAGACCTCGATGGCGAGGACTCCCCCAACCCCTGGGCCGATGCGCCCGACGCCGGCATCGACGCCGAACCGCCGCTCCCCGAGCCCGAACCGCCGGAGCCGGTCTGGCCGGACGAAGGCTTCGCCGATGGACCGCCGGCGGCGGCCGAGCCGCCCGAGCCCGCCTTCCCGGAGCCCGTCATTCCGGCGCCCCCGTTCTCGGAGCCGGACCTCGGTGATCGCCCCTTTCCCGAGCCCGAGCCACCCAGCCCCGCCTTCCCGGAGCCGACGTTCCTCGAGCGACCCGCGCCGGAGCCCGAACCAGAGCCAGCGCCAGAGCCGGGGCCATGGCCAGAGCCGGAGCCCGAACCAGAGTCAGCGCCAGAGGCCGGGACCGACATGGGCGGCGAACCGGAGTACGTCCGGCCAGCCTGGTTGGAGGCCCCCGACGAGCCGGAACCCGAGCCCGAGCCAGAGGTGGCCTCGGAGCCTGAACCCGAGGAGCCGGTGGCCTCGGAGCCCGAGCCGGCGTGGCTGGAGCAGGCCGAGCCCGAGCCGGAACCGGAGCCCCAGCCGGAACAGGAGCCCGCGTACGTTGCGCGGGCCTGGATCGACCGGCTGGACGATGAGCCGCGGGAGCACGAGGTCGAAGCCGCGGAACCGGCGACGGCCTTCGTTCCGGAGCCCGCGCCGGCCGACGGTGCGGGTGCCCCCGAGGAGAACGGCGGATGGAACCCAAAGGTCCACGGCGAGCGTCGCCGCCCGACGACCGCCGAGCAGGCGGTGCCGTGGCTGATCGGCGTCATCCTGGCGCTGGCGGGGATCGTCATCGTCCTGCTGGCGCTGATCTTCACCGCGCCGGACGGCATGCTGGGGCTGACCGGGTCTCCTTCGCCGTCGCCCTCCGGCACGCTGACGGGCGTGCTCCCCACGGGGAGCGGCGAGGCCACCCGGACGCCGGAAGCGTCGTCGAATCGCGTCTCGCCGTCCGCCGAGCCCACTCCCACGGCAACTGCGAGGCCGCTTCCCGAGTACGGCCCACTTGAGATGGTCTATCTCGGACGACCGTCGGCCCTGGAGCCGATCTACCTGTTCCGGCGCGACTTCTCGGAGGTCGAGGACCCGAATGTGGTGGCGCAGGCGGACATCGGAGTGAGCGCCTACACGTGGTCGCCCGATGGCCGGGTCGGTGCGGCGATCGTCGGTGAGCGGCTGGTGGCGCTCCGGCCCGGTCGATCCGCGCGGCCCCTGTTCGACGGCGCCAGCGCAGCGACCTTCGCGCTCGACTCGCAGACGGTCTACACGCTTCGCATCGTCCGGCGCGGAGGTGACGACATCGCGCGGGTGCTCGCCGTCGACTACCGCAGCGCCGACAGCCGTGTCGTCGGCTCGGTCCGCTACCCGCGGCCGGTCATCGGCGCCGACACGCCTCTGCGCGAGGCGCAGTTCATCGACGACGGGGGCATCTATCGCCTCTACCCCATGTCCGACGGCAGCCTCGTGATCTGGATCCTGGGCGCGCCGGAGATCTACCGGATGGACACCGAGGACGGCAGCGTCGACGAGGTTCGCCGCCAGCCGCTGCTCTGGTCCCCGGACGGCAGCCAGCGGGTCGCCGTGCGTGAGCGGGCCAACGGCACGACGGACCTGAACCTGCGCAACGACGATGGCGAGACGATCGCCAGCGTCAACGTCCCGGGGCTGGTGAGCCACGTGCGCTGGGTGCGCAGCAGCAACGAGATCGTCTTCACCCTCGGCCGGCTCGGGACGAGCGGTGGCGTGCGGCAGGACCTCTACGTCTGGGACCTGGCCGACGGCAATGACCCGCTGCCGCTGACGAGCAACGGCGTCTCGTTCGGCGCCGAGTGGCTCGGCTCGGCACCGAACTGGCTGCCCTGATCGACCCATGCAGGAGATCGTGAACCCGATCGCCGTCGAGCTCGACGAGACGGCGCGCGTCATGCGCATCCGCTGGGATGACGGCCACCTCGGCGAGTGGGGCTGGCTCGCGCTGCGCCGCGCCTGCCCCTGTGCGCTCTGCGCGGGCGAGGGCAACCTCCCCGGGGTGGTCACCCTGGAGACCGTCTTCACGCCCGAGCAGACCACCCTCGAACGGGTGAAATGGATCGGCCGATACGCCCTGGCACCAATCTGGGCCGACGGTCACGACACCGGCCTGTTCACCTATCACAAGCTGCGCGACATGTGCGCCTGCGAGGAGCACCGAGCGTCGTGATGAATGGCGGCTTCAGCCTGGCGCTCGGCGGCGGCGGGGGACGGGGATGGGCGCACATCGGCGTCGCGCGCGCTCTGGAGGAGGCCGGCCTGCGGCCGCGGCGGATCGTGGGCACGAGCATGGGCGCCATCGTCGGCGCCGGGCTTGCGGCCGGCTTTCCGCCGCGGGAGATCGAGCGCGTCGCGCGGCGCACTCCCGTCTACCGCCTCGTCGGCCGCCGGGCGCGCCACGCCCTCTTCGACCCGCGGCCGGTGATCGAGCGGCTGGGCGCCGCGCTCGGCGACCCGCGGATCGAGGACCTGCCGGTCCCGCTGGCGATCACGACCTACGATCTTGCGACCGGGACCACGGCGGCCATCACGCGCGGCCGGGTGGTGGAGGCCATCCAGCGGGCGATTGCGGTACCGCTCTTCTTCCCGCCCTGCCCTGACGGCGAGCACCTGTGGTGCGATGCCGGCCCCTGGGAAGCGGTGCCGGTCAGCGTCGCCCGGCGCCTGGCGCCGGCGGACCCGGTCATCGGCGTGTGGGTGGACTCGCCCAAGCCGGCAGTCCTGGCCGCGCGCCCGGTCGCGGCCGCCATGCGCGGGCTGGCGCTCCGCCTGGCCAGCGCACCCGCGACGACACCAGTCCCGACCGCGCCGCTCCCGGCGCGTGGCTACCTTGCGCTGCTCGCGCGCGCCATGGCTGCGCCCGTGCTCGCGGAAGCGCCGGATCTCCTCATCCGCCCGCGGCTCGGGATCATGCCGGCCTGGCACTTCTCGCGGGTGCGCGAGATGAGCCGCCGCGGCTACCGTGACGCGCGCACCGCCCTCGAGGCTGCCGGCCTGTGGCCCACGGCACGCGCGGACGGGATGCATGCTGCGGCCTGACCCGGCCTCCGGCCGGTCCGGGCTGCCGGGCCTGCTCCTCGTCCACGCCCACCCCGACGACGAGGCGTTCGCCACCGGCGGCCTCATCGCGCGGGCGGTGGCCGAGGGACATCGGGTGGACCTCGTCACCTGCACCGGCGGCGAGGAGGGCGAGATCCACGACCCGAGCCTCGACTACGACGAGGCCTTCCCGCGCCTGCGGGACATCCGCGCCGAGGAGCTGCGCTGCTCGCTCGACGCCCTCCGCGGCCCCTACCCCGGTGAGCTTGAGCTCCACCTGCTCGGCTACCGCGACTCGGGGATGATGGGCACCGACGCCAACGAGCACCCCGACGCGTTCTGGAAGTCCGACCTGGCCGCGGCGACCGGCAGGCTCGTGGCGATCGTGCGCGCGGTGCGCCCGGCGGTGATCGTCACCTACGACCCGAACGGGAACTACGGCCATCCCGACCACATCAACGCGCACCGCATCGCGGCCGCGGCGTGGGACGAGGCGGCCGACCCGGACCGCCACCCGGATGCCGGCGAGCCGCACGCCGTGGCGAAGTTCTACGAGATCGCCTCCAACCGCGACCGGTGGTTCTCCCTGATGAAGGACATGGCCGCCCGCGGCATCCCGCTGCCCTGGGACTTCGGGACCGATGAGCTGGCCGCCGACTCGCCGCAGCCCGCTTCCGAGGGCCGCGAGGCGGATGAGCTGTACCCCGCCAACGTCGAGGCGCTGCGCCAGGTCGAGGAGAAGCTCGCCGCCGGCGAGGAGATGGAGGACTTCGGCGTGCCGGAGGATCGCATCACGACCATCGTCGACGTCAGCGGCCAGGCCCTCGCCAAGCGCGCCTCGATGGACTGCCACCGGACGCAGCGTCAGGACATGGGCTGGCTCCTGGACCTGCCGGACGACCTCGCCGCGCGGGCCATCTCGCCCGAGCACTTCATGCTCACCCGATGGCGCGGCCGCGACATTCCCGCCGACCTCCACGAGGCCTCGGTCTTCGAGGGCCTCTGAGCCCGGTCGTCACCGGCTGAGACGATCGCGATGGGTGGCACGCGCGGGTACCATCCATGAATGGCCGGACTTCCCGAGCTCGAGCAGGCGGTGCGCGAGTACGTGGACCGGGTCGGCGTGCGCGAGCATCCGGCGCTGACCCGCCTCCGCGAAGAGAACCGCGGCCACCCGCGCGGCAGCATGCAGGTCGACGCCGACGAGGGCGCATTGCTCGGCCTGCTCGTGCGCATCCTCGGTGCGCGCAACGTCCTGGAGGTCGGCACCTTCACCGGCTACTCCTCGACCGCGATGGCGCTGGCCCTTCCGCCCGGCGGCCGGCTCCTGTGCTGCGACGTCAGCCGCGAGTTCACCGATGTCGCCCGCCGCGTATGGGAGGAGGCCGGCGTGGCCGACCGCATCGAGCTGCGGCTGGCCCCCGCGGCCGAGACCATGGACGCGCTCCTTGCCGATGGCGGGGCCGGCATGTTCGACTTCGCCTTCATCGACGCCGACAAGGCCGGCTACGACGCGTACTACGAGCGCGCCCTGCGGCTCGTGCGCTCCGGCGGGGTCATCGCCATCGACAACGTGCTGTGGAGCGGTCGCGTGGCCGACCCATCGGTCCAGGACGAGGACACGTCGGCGATCCGGGCGCTGAACGAGAAGATCGCCGCCGACGAGCGGGTCGACCACGTCCTCCTCCCGATCCGCGACGGCCTCACCCTGGCGCGGGTGCGCTGACGGACCGATGAACTGCTGGAACTGCGGCACCGAGAACGAAGCGGCCGCGCGATTCTGCATCCAGTGCGGTGCCCCGCAGGCGCGGGTGTGCGAGGTGTGCGGGCACGCGAACCCGGCCGGCGCCCGCTTCTGCGCCAGCTGCGGCACACCCTTTCCCGATGCTGCCCCGGCGGCCGGTGATGCTCCCGTCGCTGAGCGAAGGCTCGTATCGGTCCTGTTCGCCGACCTGGTGGGCTACACGACGCTCGCCGAGGAGCGCGACATGGAGGAGACGCGCGAGCTCCAGTCCCGCTACTTCGAGGTCGCGCGGCGGACGGTCGAGGGCCACGGCGGCACGATCGAGAAGTTCATCGGCGACGCGGTGATGGCGGTGTGGGGCGCGCCCACGGCCCACGAGGATGACGCCGAGCGCGCGGTCCGCGCCGCGCTCGAGCTGGTGGGCGCGGTGAGCCAGCTGCGTGACGGGGACACGCCGCTCGGCGCGCGTGCCGGGGTGCTCACCGGGGAGGCCGCCGTGACCATCGGCGCCCTGAACCAGGGGATGGTGGCCGGCGACCTGGTGAACACCGCCAGCCGCCTCCAGTCGGTGGCGCCGGCCGGCACCGTGCTCGTTGGCGAGGCGACGTACCGCGCCGCCGCGAACGCGATCAGCTTCGAGCCCGCCGGGGAGCAGCTCCTCAAGGGCAAGGCGGCGCCGGTTCCCGCCTGGCGCGCGGTGGCCGTCGTCGCGCGGCGCGGCGGATCGGGCCGCACAGCGGCGCTCGAGCCGCCGTTCGTGGGCCGCGAGGACGAGCTGCAGCAGCTGAAGGACCTGTTCGAGGCGACCGCCCGCGAGGGAAAGCCTCGGCTGGTGACGGTCATCGGCCAGGCCGGCATCGGGAAGTCTCGGCTCGCCTGGGAATTCGAGAAGTACCTCGACGGCGTCGTCGCGACGGCGTACTGGCACGAGGGCCGCTCGCCGGCCTACGGCGAGGGGATCAGCTACTGGGCACTGGCCGAGATGGTGCGCCAGCGGGCCGGCATCGCCGAGGGCGAGGAGCCCGACACGGCGCGGCCCAAGGTCACGGCCATGCTGGCCGAGTTCGTGGAGGACGAGGCCGAGCGGCGCTGGATCGAGCCGCGTCTGACCGGCCTGCTGGGCCTCGCGGCGCTCCCGAGCGACAGCCGCGAGGAGCTGTTCAGCGCGTGGCGCACGCTCTTCGAGCGGATCGCCGCCCGGGCGCCGGTGATCATGGTCTTCAGCGACCTGCAGTGGGCGGACCAGGGCCTGCTCGACTTCATCGAGGACCTCCTGGGCTGGGCCCGCTCGTCGCCGATCCTGGTCATCGGCCTGGCGCGGCCCGAGCTGCTCGAGCGCCGACCGGACTGGGGAGCGGCGGTTCGATCCGTCACCCGCATCAACCTGGAGCCACTCGGCGCGCAGGACATGGGCGCGCTGCTGGCCGCGCTGCTGCCCGGGCTGCCCGAGACGTCGATGACGAGCCTCTGCCAGCGCTCGGAGGGCATCCCGCTGTACGCGGTCGAGACGGTGCGCATGCTCCTCGACACCGACGCGGTGGTCGAGGCGGACGGGCACTACCGGGCGAGCGTCTCGCTGGCGGACGTCGCCGTCCCCGAGACGCTCCATGCGCTCATCGCCGCGCGGCTGGACGCCAATCTCCCCGAGGACCGGGCCCTGCTCCAGGACGCGGCGGTCATCGGCCAGAGCTTCACGGCGGACGCGGTCGCCGCGATCGCCGGGGCTGATCCCGCGGCCGTGTCCGATCGCCTGGATCGGCTCGTGCGCCGGCAGCTGCTCGTGCGCGAGGCGGACCCGCGCTCCCCCGAGCGCGGGCAGTACCGCTTCGTCCAGACCCTCGTGCGCGACGTCGCCTACCAGTCACTGGCGCGGGAGGACCGGCGCGCCCGTCACCTGGCCGCGGCCCGCCACCTGGAGTCGCTCGGCGAGGACGAGCTCGCCGGCGTGCTCGCCAACCACTACCTCGCCGCCTTCCAGGCATCTCGCCAGGGCCCGGAGGCCGATGCGCTGGCCGCCCAGGCGCGCGTTTCCCTGCATGCCGCGGCCGATCGCGCGGCAGCCCTCCAGTCGCACCGCCAGGTGATCGCCTATCTCGAGCAGGCGCTGACCGTCACCGATTCGCCTGCCGATCGGGCCGCGACCTTCGAGCGCATGGTGAGCGCCGCCGAACCCGCCGGCGCCCTGAACGACGGCTACGGTTTCGCCCGCCAGGCGCGCGACCTGTACCGGGAGGTCGGCGACGGCCGGGGAGTGCTGCGATCGGTGATGTGGGCCGGGCGCATGCTTATCCCGCTGCAGCGTGCCGAGGAGGCGGTCACGGAGTTGCGTTCCGCAATTGACGAAGCGACGAAGCTCGGCGATATCCCGGAGCTTGCCGCCGCGTACGCCGAGATGGCGCGGGCGCACATGATCAGCGACGTCCACGACCAGTCGGTGGAGGCCGCCAACCAGGCGCTGCGGATCCCCGGCGCGAGCGCGTGGGCGGTGATCGAGGCGCTCATCAGCAAGGGAACCTCGCTGAGCGTGATGGGCAGGGTCATCGAGGCCGAGGCCACGCTGCGCGGCGCGATCCACCTCGCCGACCGGCACGGCCTCGTGGCGGCCGCGATGCGAGCGCGGAACAACCTCTCCGGCTTCGTCTCGTTCGCCAGCCTGCGCGAATCGGTCGACATGGACGTGGACGGAGAACGCCTAGGTAGCCGCTTCGGCTTTCGCACCTTCCGGCACCAGTTCCTCCAGAACCTGCTCGAGAAGAGCTGGCGCCAGGGCGACTGGGGCGCCTGGATCCCGGAGGTGACCGAGGCCCTGGAATCGGAGAGTCCCACGCTCTACTACCAGTCCGGCTTCCGCGGCCAGCTGGCCATCCGCGCTTCCATCCGCGGTCACGGCGCGGAGGCCGACGAGCAGATGGCCCGCACCCTGGAGGCGATCGGGGAGATCTCGAGCTCCCAGCTGCTCGCCTACCCGTCGCTCATCCGTGGCTGGGCGCGACTGGCGGAAGGGGAGTGGGCCGAGGCGGTCCAAGAGCTCGACATCGCCGCCGTCAACACGAACTTCACCATGGATGCCGGCTACGGGGCCCTCGTCGCGTCCGCGCTCGCCAACGACCTGGATCGCCTCCGGCACTGGCTCGCCTTCTACGAGGAACCGATGTGGCCGGGCCCGGTCGCCGACCACCTGCGCACCATCGGCCGAGCGCTGCACGCCCTGCGCACCGTGGCGGACGGGCCGGACGACGGGGCCGTAGGCGCGGCGATCGAAGCGCTCGTCGCCGGCGAGGACCGGTTCTACGCGCACCTCGGGGCGCTCGCCTGGCGCGCGCTGGCGCCCAGCTCCCAGGCTGCGCAGCGGGCGGCGGATGCCGCCGCGACGTTCTTCACCGAGCAGGGAGCCGCCACCTTCGTCGAGCGCTTCCAGGCACCCGCCACGCAGGAGGCCACCGTCGATGGATGACGCGCCCGCGCCCCAGGACACGTCGGTCGATCCGATGCGCTGCCACCGTTGCGACGTGCCGCTCGATTACGTCGGCACGCGGGAGTTCCACCACGGGACGCGCTGGGGAGCCCTTGGCGAGCTGGGTGAGCTGTTCGTCGCGAAGCAGCACTTCGACGTGTACGTCTGCCCGCGGTGCGGCAGGGTCGACCTCTTCGTCGACGGCATCGGCGAGGAGTTTCGTCCGCATTGACCCTGCCGGCACTGCTCGCGGACGCGGCCGAGCGGTGGGGCACGCCGCTGTACGTCACCGACCTCGACCTTGCCGCCGAGCGGCTGCGCGCCTACGCCGATGCCTTCCCGGGAGCGCTCATCGCCTACGCGGTGAAGGCGAACGCCGATCCCCAGCTGCTCCGCCGGCTGGTTGCCGACGGCGCGGGCTGCGAGGTGGTCACGGCCGTGGAGCTGGCGCTTGCGCGGCGCGCCGGCTGCCGCGGCGAGCGGATGGTGATGAACGGGGTGGGGAAGCGCGAAGAGGAGATCCACCTGGCCCTCGAGGCCGGCGCACTCGTGAACGCCGAGTCGCTCGACGAGCTCGACGCCATCCTGCGCATCGCCGCCGGCCACGACGCGCCGCGGATCGGGCTGCGGCTGAATCCCGGCCTGGATGCAGCGACCCACCCGCACCTCGCCACCGGGGCTGCCGAGTCCAAGTTCGGCATCCCGCACGCGCTCCTGCCCGATGCGCTTCGCCTGCTCGGCGCCTCGGGCCACCCGCTCGCCTCGCTGGGTGCGCACCTCGGTTCCGCGCTCGAGTCGGTGGACGCGCACGCGGCGCTGGCCGCGCTGCTGGCCGAGGCGGCCGCCACGGCATCGGCCGCCGGGCTGCCGCCGGAACGGATCGACCTCGGCGGCGGTCTGCTCGTGGCCGACGACGCCGCCCTGGACGCCCTCGCCACGGCCGTCCGCGAGCACCTGCCGGACGCCGGTCGTCTCATCCTGGAGCCGGGGCGATCCCTGGTGGCCGATGCCGGCTGGCTCGTCACCCGCGTCATCCGCATCCAGCCACGGCCGTCCGAGGCGCGCCTGTACCTCGTGGCCGATGCCGGCATGACCGAGCTCATCCGCCCGATGCTGTACGGCGCCCTTCACCCGGTCTCGCTCGTGTCGCCCGGGGAGCCGCTGGCGCTCGAGGAGGGCGTCGTCGTCGACCTCGCCGGGCCGGTGTGCGAGGCCGGCGACGTCCTGGCCCGCGACCTCGGTCGCTCGCTCGCCCCGGAGGAGCTGGCGCTCGCCGGCCGCGGGGCGCTCCTCGCCGTGGAGCGGGTGGGCGCCTACGGCGCCGCCATGGCATCGGTCTACAACGGGCGGCTGCGTCCCGCGGAGGCGGTGATCGAGGGTGGGGAGCTGCGGCTCTCACGCCGGCGGGAGACGCTGGACGACCTCGTCTCGCGGGATGCGTGAGATTTCACCAGCAGGTGGTCACAACGATCACGATGTTGTCGTTTCGTCGCGTTTTGGCCAGTGGGTGGTCAATTTCGGGGTAGAAACGGCCCGAATCGGGCCCGCGGCGGGCGTTTCTTGATCGATGTCACCACCCGGTGATCAATTCGGCACGGACGTCAGTTGCGGGGCGCGGCCTGGACGAAGCCGTGGCCGCCCATCACGCGCCAGCCGCGGCCATCGTGCTCGAGGTGGTAGATGGCCGGCATCGGCATGGCCAGGTGGAAGTCGGCGTCCACGCCGGGCTCCAGCGTGTGCAGGATGAGGCTGATGAGGTTGCCGTGGCTGCCGAGCAGAAGCCTCCCGCCGTCCGGGTGCCGGACGCGAAGCAGGTCGAGCACCGCGGCGCCCCGCCGTTGCGCGACGCGGCCCGACTCGGCGCCATCCAGCGCGTAGTCGAAATCGGCCCACGAGGCGTTCAGCTGCTCCCGCCAGTCGTCCCGCGGGGCCAATGTCAGGCGCCGCTCGCGGAGGTCCTCGAGGACGATGATCCGCAGGCCACGGCGCTCCGCGGTGGGCTCGATGGTCTCGATCGCCCGCCGGTACGGGCTCGAGTACACGCCGGTGATGACGAACGGCTCCAGCTCGTCGGCGAGCTCCACCGCCGCGCGGCGCCCGGCCTCGGTGAGCGGCCGCTCGTCGTCACGATCCTCCCAGCCGGCCGCGCCGACCTCGATCGGCTCGGCGTGGCGCACGAGCAGGATGTCGAGGCGGCCGAAGGACATGCGCAGAGTCTATGGGAGTCGCCCCGTTCAGCGGCGGGCGTACACCCCGGTGAGCTCGGCGCGCGCCAGCGTTGCGCCCTCGGCCACGGACCGCACCCGGTCCACGTTCGGCGCACCCTCGCCCCGCACCGGCTCGGACACGGCGATCAGCTCGAAGACATAGCGGTGCTCCCCGGAGGGCGGGCACGGGCCGCCCCAGCCCTCGTCGCCGAAGCCGTTGCGTCCGGGGGTCCCGATCGCGTCGCCCTCGCCCTCAGGCAGCTCCCGCACGTCGCCGGGGATGTTCACGAGGACCCAGTGCACGAACCCACCGGCATCTGGATCGGTGACGACGAGCGCGAAGGAGTGCACACCCTGCGGCGCGCCCTCCCACGCCAGCGGCGGCGAGAGATCGCCGCCGTCACAGGTGTAGTCCTCGGGGATGGCCCCGCCATCGGTGAAGGCGGGACTCGTCAGCCGCATGGAATCGGGCATGGCACTTGCCTCCTGGCTGCTCACCGGTGTGCAGGCCGCAAGACCGATGCCCATCCCGAGCACGAGGGCCACACGCCGATGCCTCCGCATCGGCCCATCCTACGCTCGGCTACGAACGGGGGAACCAGGGGATGAAGGCGCTCGTGGTGCGCATGTAGTCGGCGTAGTCTGGGCGCCGCTCGACGATCGTGCGCTCGAGCATGCCCACGCCGCTGACCCGCACCAGGAGCACGGTCATGAGCGCCGGCGAGAGGATGGTCCACCAGCCGCCGGCCGCCACGGCGATGAGCCACAGCCCCCACCACTGTGCCGCGTCGCCGAAGTAGTTCGGGTGCCGCGTGTAGCGCCACAGCCCCGAGCGCAGCGTCCGCCCCCGGTTCGCGGGGTCGGCGGTCCAGGCGCGGAGCTGCCA
>DATBIK010000093.1:0-2064 GCA_036556985.1 Candidatus Limnocylindria bacterium
CGACGGCGAGTCGATCCCGGTCACGACGATCGGCGAGATCACCTCCGTCGAGGAGCTGCGCTCGGTCATCGTGGGCGTGAACCAGTCCGGCCCGCAGCCGGTCCCGGTCACGCTCGGCGACGTGGCCGAGGTGGCCACCGAGGACGTGGCCGAGACCGGCTACGCGCGGCTGAACGGCGACGAGGCGCTCAGTCTCACGGTCAGCAAGACGGTGTCGGCCAACACGGTCGAGGTTTCCGAGGCGGTCACCGAGGCGCTCGACGGGATCGTGGCCGGCAGCGACGTGGACCTGGAGGTCACCGTCGTCTCCGACCAGGCCGATTTCATCATCGAGTCGCGCGACGGGCTGCTGAAGGAGGGCGGGCTTGGCGCGCTGTTCGCGGTGCTCACGATCTTCTTCTTCCTCTTCAGCCTGCGCTCGACGTTCGTGGCTGCCATCAGCATCCCGCTCTCGCTGCTCATCGCGCTGGTGGCGATGCAGCTGAGCGGCATCACGATGAACATCATGACCCTCGGCGGGCTGGCGGTGGCCGTCGGCCGCGTCGTCGACGACTCGATCGTCGTGCTCGAGAACACCTACCGCCACCGCGCGCTCGGGGAGGACCGGCTCACCGCCGTGCTCCGCGGCCCGTCCGAGGTGGCCGGCGCGATCACCTCGAGCACGCTCACCACGGTCGCCGTCTTCTTGCCGCTCGGCTTCGCCGGCGGCCTCATCAGCCAGTTCTTCCTGCCGTTCGCGCTGACCGTCACCTTCGCGTTGCTCGCCTCGCTGCTCGTGGCGCTCACCGTCATTCCCGTGCTGGCCTGGTTCCTCGTCGGCTCGCCACGGGAGCAGGTGGACGCCTCCGGCGAGCCGGCGCGCTCCTTCTGGGTCCGTGTCTACGACCCCACCATCCGCTTCGTCCTCCGGGGCCGATGGACCGCGATCGGCGTCGTGCTGGCGGCCCTTGCCCTCTTCGTCGGCTCGCTGGCGATCGTCCCGCTCCTACCGACCGCCTTCATCAACTCCGGATCGGAGAAGATCCTGGTGGCCTACGTGGCGCCGCCGGCCGGCCTCGGCACCGAGGCGGTGCGCGACCGCTCCGCGGAGGCGGAGCAGATCCTCCTCGCCGATGACGAGGTGCGCCTCGTCCAGACCACGGTGCCGCCGGAGGGCGACACCGGCTTCCGGACGCTCATCTCCGCGCAGGCGGGCCGCTCGGCTTCGTCGTCGACGATCTTCGTGCGCCTCGACTCCGCTGCAAACCTCGACGCCGCGGCGCTCCGGCTGGAGGAGGCACTGGCGCCGATCGAGACGGAGGGCTGGGATGCCACCGTCCAGCAGGCCTCGGGCCCGGGCGGCGGCAGCTTCCAGCTTATCGTCAGCGGCCCGGACGGCGGCGCCGTCGAGGACGGGACCGCGCAGGTCATCGCCGCCATCGACGATGTCGAGGGACTCGCCAACCTGACCAGCGACCTCGTGGCCGCCGCCCCGCAGGTCGAGGTGCGGGTCGACCCGCAGCGCGCCGCCGCCGCCGGCGTCAGCGCGGCGCAGGTCGGCGGCATCGTGCGTGGCGCCCTCTCGCCGGCGCAGGTGACGACGATCCAGCCCGGCGACGACGCCGAGCCGATTCCGGTCGTGCTCCAGCTTGACCCCGTAGCGGTGGGGAGCGTCGCCGCCCTCGCGCAGCTGCCGGTCGGCCCGGGGACGACGCTCGGCGACGTGGCCGAGGTCGAGGAGGTCGACGTGCGCGCAACCATCACCCGCGTGAACGCTGCGCCGTCGTCGACGGTCAGCGGCGAGATCATCGGCGAGGACACGGGCGCCATCTCCGCCGCCGTGCAGGATCGGCTCGACCAGCTCGAGGCGTCCGGGGAGCTGCCGGCGGGCGTATCGGTCGAGGTGGCCGGCGTCAGCCAGCAGCAGGCGGAGGCCTTCGGCGGGCTGTTCACCGCCATGGGCGTGGCGATCGTCCTCGTCTACGTCATGCTCGTGCTCGCGTTCAACTCGCTCGTCACGCCGTTCATCATCCTGTTCAGCCTGCCGCTGGCCACGATCGGCGCCTTCCCGGCGCTGCTCCTGAC
>DATBIK010000094.1:0-11448 GCA_036556985.1 Candidatus Limnocylindria bacterium
CGGCAGGACGGCTGGGCCATGCCCGACCTCGTCATCGTCGACGGCGGCAAGGGGCAGCTCTCCGCCGCGCTCGGGGCGATGACCGAGCTGGGCATGGCGGACGTGCCGCTGGCCGGCCTGGCGAAGCGCTTCGAGGAGCTCTACGTCCCCGGCCGGTCCGATTCGATCGTGCTGCCGCGGCGCTCGCAGGCGCTGTACCTCGTCCAGCGCATCCGCGACGAGGCGCATCGGTTCGCGATCACCTACCACCGCGCCGTCCGGGGCAAGCGTGCCCTGGCCAGCGTATTCGACGAGGTGCCCGGCATCGGTCCGGCGCGGAAGAAGGCGCTCCTCAAGCGCTTCGGCAGCGTGCGACGCATCCGTGAGGCGAGCGTCGACGAGCTGGCCGCGACCCCCGGCGTGGGCCGCGCCGCGGCCGAGCGGCTGAAGGCGCACCTCGCCCGGGAGGGGATGCTGGCCTGACCGGACGGCGCGTTGCGACCGGCCGCTGCGGGCACCTATAATTCCGCGGCCGCCGCCGTGAGCGGCGAATTTCGTGTCTGCGGCTCCCACGCGCCCGAGCGCACCGCCGCGACCCGACCGTGGCCCACCGAAAGGACGTACCGGCCGAAGCATGACCTGGCGCCGCATCGCCCCGTGGGTGATCCTCGTCACCCTCCTCCTGGCGATCTACATCGACCTCCCGCGCGCGTGGCTGCCCGCCGGGGCACCCGGATCCGACCTGCGCACCGTGCTGGGTCTCGACCTCCAGGGAGGGATCCGGGTCACGCTCGCCGTCCAGCCCCAGCCGGGCGAGGAGGTGAGCGATCAGCAGCTGAGCACGGCGCGCGACATCATCGAGCGTCGCGTGGGCGGCATCGGCGTGTCGGAGCCGCAGGTCCGCACCGAGATCGCCGGCGACGGGACGCGGCGGATCGTGGTCGAGGTGCCGGGCGTCAGCAACGAGCAACAGGTCCGCGACCTCGTCGGCTCCACCGGACAGCTCCAGTTCCTCGACCCGCAGGGCCAGACCCTGCAGGAGGACCAGAACGTCCGCGACCTCATCGCGAACGGGACGATCCGCGTCCTCTTCGACGGCGGCAGCATCGACGCCACCAGCGTGGCGCCCAGCTCCGGGACCGGGGAGCTCGGCGTCCAGTTCGTCCTCACCGGCGGCGCGGCGGACACCTGGTGCCAGTTCACGACCGCGAACGTGAGCCGCCAGGGACCGATCGCGCTGGACGGCATCGTCTACACCGTGCCGACCATCCAGGGCCCGATCTGCGGCGGCCAGACGGTGATCACCGTGGGCACCGGGGAGGCGGCACAGACCGAGCAGGAGAGCCTGTACAACACGCTCCGCTTCGGCGCGCTGCCGGTCTCCCTTCAGGAGCAGGGCGTGGACACCGTCGCCCCCACGCTCGGCGCCGACTTCCTGGCCCAGGCGCTCGTCGCCGGCGGCATCGGCCTCATCCTCGTGCTCGTCTTCATGATCGCGTTCTACCGGATGCCGGGTGTCATCGCGTCGATGGCGCTGATCTTCTACACGCTCGTCGTGTACGCGATCTTCCGGCTCATCGGCGTGACGCTGACGCTCGCCGGAGTGGCGGCCTTCATCCTCTCCATCGGCATGGCGGTCGACGCCAACATCCTCATCTTCGAGCGGATGAAGGAGGAGATCCGGGCGGGCAAGACGCTCGTGCCCGCCATCGAGGCCGGCTTCAACCGCGCCTGGTCGAGCATCCTCGACTCGAACGTGTCGTCGATCCTCGTCGCCGCCTGGCTGTACTGGCAGGGCACGAACGTGGTCCGCGGCTTTGCGCTCGTGCTGATCATCGGCGTGCTCGTCTCGATGTTCTCCGCCATCGTGCTGACCCGCACCGCGCTGCGCTACATCGTCCGCACCGACTGGGGCCGGCGGATCGAGCTCTACCACGTGGAGCGCTGAGGGATGCTCGACATCGTCGGCAAGCGCCGCTGGTACTTCCTCTTCAGCGCGCTCATCACCGTCCCGGGCCTCATCTTCATCGCGCTCGGCGGGCTGAAGCCCTCGGTCGACTTCACCGGCGGCACGGTCTGGCAGGTGCGCTACGCCGATGCCCCGACCGCCGACGAGGTGCAGCAGGCGCTCGTCGAGCTCGGCCACCCGGACGCGACGGTTCGCGAGGTCGGCGACGGCTTCCTCGAGATCCGGACCGAGCCGATCGGGCTCGCCCCACCGCCGACGCCCATCCCCAGCCCCATCGGCTCGGCCGCGGCCGGGACACCCGCGCCGTCCGGTGCCGTCGGTAGCGTGGAGCCCTCGGCGAGTGCCTCACCCACGCCGACCGCGAGCCCAACCCCGACGATCGAACCGACCGGCGGCGCGAGCCCGAGCCCGATCCCGAACCTGGAGGGGACCGAGTTCGACGACCTCCAGCGCGAGCTGGTGGCCCGCTTCGGCGACGGCACGCCGCGCAGCGTGACGACCGTCGGCCCGCTCATCGGCTCCGAGCTCATCCGCTCGTCGATCATCCTCATCGGCATCGGCGAGCTCTTCATCCTTGCCTACCTGTGGATCCGGTTCGGGTTCCGCTTCGGCACGGCTGCCATCGTGGCGCTGCTCCACGACGTCATCGTGGTGGTCGGCATCTTCGCCATCCTCGGCTACTTCTTCGGCGTGGAGTTCGACGCCCTGTTCGTGACCGCACTGCTGACCATCATCGGCTTCAGCGTCCACGACACGATCGTCGTCTTCGACCGGATCCGCGAGAACCGCATCCGCCACGCCGGGGAGCCGTTCGGCGCGATCGTGAACCACTCGATCCTCCAGACCCTCGGCCGCTCGATCAACACCTCGGTGACGGTGGTGGTGACGCTCGCGGCGCTGCTCCTGCTCGGGCCGGCCACGATCCGAACGTTCACGCTGGCGCTGCTCATCGGCATCGTGAGCGGGACGTACTCGTCGATCTTCAACGCCAGCCAGCTGCTCGTGGCCTGGTACGAGTGGGACGCGGCCCGCAAGTCGCGTGACACGACCTCGCCGCGCCGGGTGAAGCCGCTCAGCCGATAACGAATCGGTAAGCGGCGGGTACGCCGTCGCCGGTACGATGGCCGGCGTGATCGCCCCGAGCCTCGAGTGGCTCCTGCCCCAGCCCGTGGCCGACCCGCCGTCCTTCGCAGGCTTCGGCCGCCCCGTGGCGACCCTGCTGGCGCGGCGCGGGTTCCGCGACGAGGCCGCGCTGGCGGCCTTCCTCCATGGCGGCGAGGCGGCCCTGCACGACACCTCCCTCATGGCCGACGCCGACCGCGCTCTCGACCGCATCGAGCGGGCGATCGACGGCGGGGAACGGATCGCCATCTGGGGCGACTACGACGCCGATGGCATGACGTCCGTCGCGATCTGGTCGGTCGCCCTCCGCGCCCTTGGCGCCGAGGCGGTGCGCCACGTGCCCTCGCGGCTGGCGGAGGGGTACGGGCTGTCGGTCGCCGGGCTCGAGCGCCTGGCCGCGGCGGGCGTGACGCTGGTGGTGACCTGCGACTGCGGCGTGGGCAACGTGGCCGAGGTCGCCCACGCCACCCGCCTGGGGCTCGATGTCATCGTCACCGACCACCACCTTCCCTCCGGCGCGCTGCCCGACGCGGTGGCTGTCGTCGACCCGCACCGCCCGGACTGCGCGTATCCCGACGCCGACCTGACCGGCGCCGGCCTCTCCTTCAAGCTGGCCTCCGCGCTCCTCGCCCGCCGCGGGGCGGCGGCGCCGGACCTGGCCGGGCTGGCGGCGATCGGCACGATCGCGGACATGGCGCCGATGACGGGGGAGAGCCGCGCCATCGTGAGCCTGGGGCTGGCCGAGCTGGCGACGACGACGCGCGCGGGGCTCCGCGCGCTCCTGGCGCGCGCGGCCGAGCATCCCGAGGCACCCACCGCGCGGGACCTCGCCTTCGGCGTCGCGCCACGGATCAACGCCGCAGGCCGCGTCGACGACGCCGAGCTCGCCATCCGGCTCCTCCTCGAGGGAGAGCCGGCCGTCGCGGAGCGGCTCGCCGAGGAGCTCGAGGCCGTCGGGGCGCGTCGCCGCGAGCTGACGACAGCCGCGCTGGAGGAGGCGCAGCGCCAGGTGGACGGCCTCCCCGGCGAGATGCCGCTCCTCGTCCGCGGCGACGCGTGGGCGCCGGGCATCATCGGCCTCGTTGCCGGCCGGCTGTGCGAGGCCCTGGCCCGGCCGGTCGCCGCCGTGGCGCTGGTCGGCGACGAGCTGCGTGGCTCGGTCCGCGCGCCGGCCGACTTCCACGTCGCGCTGGCCCTGGCCGAGTGCGCGGCGCACCTCACCAAGCGTGGCGGCCACGCCGGGGCAGGCGGCTTCAGCCTGCGTCCCGAGGCCTGGGAGGGATTCGCGGCGGCGTTCGCGGCGCTGGCCCGCCCCTTCCCGACGGACCACGCGGCGGAGCCGGAGCGCGCCGGCCGGATCGCCGTCGACCTCGTGCTGCCGGCCGCCTACCTTGGCTGGCCACTGGCCGCGGAGATCGACCGGCTGGCGCCGTTCGGGCCGGGCCACGCGGAGCCGGTCCTGGCCGTGACCGGGCTGCGCGTCGGGGAGGCGCGTCGCGTCGGCGCGGACGGCGGCCACGTCTCGCTCCGCATGCTCCGCGGCGCGGAGAGCTTCGACGCCATCGCCTTCGGCGTGCCGCCGGATCGCCCCCTGCCCGAGGAGGGGAGCCGCCTCGACCTGGTCGGCACCCTGGCACGCGACACGTTCGGCGGCGTGCCGCGTCTCCGCATCCGGACGCTCGACTACGCGCACGCCGAGGCGAGCCCGATCGCCACGCGTCGGGCGGTCCACGCCGATTCGGCATCCGCGCCAGCGGCGGCCGCGGCCGGCGCCCCGCGGTGACGCCCCTCGAGCGGCTGCGCGCTCGCGTCGACCGGCTCGGCGCGCCGCTGTGCCTCGGCATCGACCCGCACCCCGACCACCTGCCCGCGCGGCTGCCCACCGGGGTGGAGGGCGTCGAGGCGTTCGCGCGCGGGCTCGTCGAGGCGGCGGCGGACGAGGCGGTGGCGATCAAGGTCAACGTCGCCTTCTTCGAGGCGTTCGGCAGCCGTGGCTGGGCGGCGCTCGAGCGCCTGCGGGCCGACGTCCCCGCCGACCACGTCCTCATCCTCGACGCGAAGCGCGGCGACGTGCCGGCCACGGCCGAGCGCTACGCGGCGGGTCTGCTCGGCCACCTGGCAGCGGACGGCGTCACGCTGTCACCCTACCTCGGGGAGGACGCCATCGAGCCGTTCCGCGCCTTCGGCGACCGCCTGCTGTACATCCTGGCCCGGACCTCGAACCCGGGAGCGGGCACGCTCCAGGACCTCGCCGTGGCCGGCGGCACGACGCTCACCGAGCGGGTGGCGCGCTGGGTCGCCGCGCGCTGGCCGGAGCCGGAGGTGGGCCTGGTGGTGGGGGCCACCGCGCCCGACGAGCTCGTCGCCCTGCGCGCGGCGGTCGCCGAACCCGCGTTCCTGGTCCCCGGTGTCGGCGCCCAGGGCGGCGACCTCGCGGCCGCGGTCCGCGCCTGCCACGGGACGCGCGCGCCGGGCATCGTGAACGTCTCGCGCGCGATTGGAGGGGCCTCGGCCGGTGACGACTGGCAGCCTGCCGCGGCCGCGGCGGCCCGGTCGTGGCGCGCGAGGATGGTGGAGGCGGGTGCTACACTGGCCGGGTAGCCTGCGAACGAACCGACGCCCACCGGCGTCCCGCACGAGGATTGGCGCACGCATGGGACCCATCGGCTGGCCTGAGCTCATCATCCTTCTCGTCGTCGTCCTGATCGTGTTCGGGCCCGGCAAGCTGCCGGACATCGGCAACGCGATCGGGCGCGGCGTGCGCGAGTTCCGGAAGGCGTCGAACGACCTCGAGGAGTCGATCCGCGGCGACTCGAAGCCGGCCGCCAGCTCCGACCGCTCCGAGAGCAAGTAGCGCCCCGGCCGCCCGGCCGCGGCATCGGGACGACCCCGTGACCGAGCGGTGAGCGACGAACCAGCGACGATGACGCTGGTGGAGCACCTCGACGAGCTCCGCCGCCGCCTCATCGTCATCGTCATCTCGGTCCTGGCCTGCGCCGTGGTCGGCTTCATCCTGTCGCGCCCGGTCCTCGACCTGCTCCGGACCCCCCTCCCCGAGGGCCAGGACACGCTCATCTTCCTCTCGCCGGCCGATGCATTCGCCGCGCAGCTGAAGATCGCCGGCTTCCTCGGCATCGCGTTCGCCATGCCGGTCATCCTCTTCCACGTCTGGCGCTTCGTGACGCCCGGCCTGCTGCCGAACGAGCGGCGCTACGTGTGGCCGGTCATGCTCGCCGCGCTCGCGCTCTTCGTCCTCGGCGTGGTGATCGGCTTCGTCGTCATCCCGTACGCGCTGAACTTCCTGCTCGGCTTCGCCGGTCCGGGCCTGGAGCCGGCGCTGACGGTGGACGGCTACATCGGCTTCGTCACGACCATGATGCTCGCCTTCGGCATCGTCCTCGAGTTCCCGATCCTGCTCGTGGGACTCGCCAAGGTAGGGATCCTCAGCCACCGACGACTCGCCGCGCAGCGGCGCTGGGCGCTGCTGGCGATCGTCCTGTTCGCGATCGTCCTCACCCCCGGCGGCGACCCCATCTCGCCGCTGATCCTGTCCGGCGTGATGTTCCTCCTCTTCGAGGGCTCGCTGCTCGTCATCCGGCTCATCCGGCGCTGAGGCCGATGCCGGGACGTCCGCGAGTCCTCCTCCTGGCCGATGACGGTGGCGCGATGGCTGCCCACGCGGCACCCGGCCATCCCGAGCGCCCGGAACGGATCGCCGCAATCATCGCCGGGGTGGAAGACGGCGCCGCATCCGGCGGTGCCGACCTCGTGCGCGAGGCGCCCGCGGCCGCGCCGGAGCCCGACCTGCTGCGCGTGCACCCGGAGTGGCACCTGCGCCGCCTCGACGACGCGGCCGCGGCCGGCGGCGGCTGGATCGATCCTGACACGTACCTCGCCGTCGCGTCCATGGATGCCGCGCGCCTGGCCGCCGGCGCCACGATCCGTGCAGCGCTCGCGGCATCGGGCGGAGAGGCGACCGTCGCCTTCGCCGCGGTCCGCCCGCCCGGCCATCATGCCGCCGCGGAGCGCAGCGCCGGCTTCTGCCTGGTGAACAACGTCGCGCTCGCCGCGGCCCGCCTCCGGGCGGACGGCCTGGCCGAGCGGCCGGCGATCCTCGACTGGGACGTGCACCACGGCGACGGGACGCAGGAGATCTTCGAGGCGGATCCGGCCGTCTTCTACGCGTCCACCCACCAGGCGCCGTTCTACCCGGGGAGCGGCCACGAGGCGGAGCGGGGGCTCGGCCCCGCGGCGGGCACGGTGCGGAACGTCCCGCTCCCGCCGGGAAGCGGCGACGACGCGTTCGTGGAGGCGTGGCTCGGCACGCTGCTGCCCGAGGTCGAGGCCTTCGCCCCGGACGCCATCCTGCTCTCCGCCGGCTTCGACGCGCACCGTGACGATCCGCTCGCCCATCTCCTCGTCACCGAGGCCGGCTACCGTTCCGTGGCGGAGGCGATCGGCGCCCTCGCCCGGCGGTGCGGCATCGCCGGCGTGGCGGCCACGCTCGAGGGCGGCTACGACCTGGAGGCGCTGCGGGGCAGCGCCGCCGCGACCGTGGCCGGGCTGCTGGCGGGCCTCGCCGGAGGCGCCCGGGACGCCGCCTGACCACGGATTCCGTGCTCGCGAGGGCTATACTCGCGCACGGGAAGGACGAGCACGACCATGCCGCGAGCCGCACAGACGACCGACGCCGAGCCCCTGCCCGCCCCGCGTCCAGGCCGGGCGGCGGACGGCGACGGCCGCGGGCCGGGAGCGGCGGATATCGGCCAGGTCGTGGTCATCACCGGCCTGTCGGGCGCCGGCAAGAGCCAGGCCTCGAAGCAGTTCGAAGACCTCGGCTACTACTGCGTCGACAACCTCCCGCCCGAGCTGCTGGAGCGGTTCCTCGCCCTGCGCGAGGCCGAGCCGGAGCGGTACGCCCGCGTCGCCCTGGTTCTCGACATCCGGGCCGGTGATCCGGCCGAGGCGATCGGCCGGGCGCGGCGGACGCTCGAGCCGCAGGGGATCGCGATCGAGGTCATCTGGCTCGAGGCGAGCGACGCGACGCTCGTGAGCCGATTCAGCGAGACACGTCACCGCCACCCGCTCCAGACGCGGAGCGGCATCCAGGCCGGCATCTCCGAGGAGCGCCGCCTGCTGGCGGCGACGCGCGACCTCGCCACCCAGGTCATCGACACGAGCGGGCTCTCCATCGGCCAGCTCAAGGAGCGGCTCTTCGCGGTCGTCCCGCGCGAGGCGGCCGCCAGCGAGCTGATGGTCGACATCGTCACCTTCGGCTTCAAGTACGGGTTGCCGCTCGAGGCCGACCTCGTCTTCGACGTCCGTTTCCTGAACAACCCGTACTACGTGCCGGACCTCAAGCCGCTCTCCGGGCTCGACACGCCGGTGCGCGACTTCGTCCTCGGCCAGCCCGCCGCGGGCCGCTTCCTCGAGCTCGTCGTCGAGCTGCTCGAGCTCACCATCCCGGCCTACCGGGCCGAGGGCAAGGCGCGGCTCACGATCGCCCTGGGCTGCACCGGCGGCTACCACCGCTCGATCGCGCTGGCCGAGGAGCTGGCGGCCCGGCTTGCACGGGTGGCTGACACGTCGGTCGCGGTCTTCCACCGGGAGCTGGAGCGATGAGGCGCATCCAGATCCCGCGCTGGCTGTACCCGGGCATGCACCTGAAGCGCTGGCTGCTGCTCCTCTTCGTCGGCATCACGGTCCTCGCCCTCGGCACGGCGATCTTCGTCGTCGACTTCTACCGCAGCCTGCCCGAGGACTCGCCGATCTTCGCCCTCACCGGCGCCGGCCTCGACCGGCCGATCCGCGCCGCGCTCGTCGCCACCGGCGGCATCATCCTGACCGCGATCGGCGTGTGGGGCCTCATGCGCTCCGTCGTGTCGCCGTTCGTCGCCCGCGGCGACTCGGTCATGGAGGTGCTCTACACGAAGCGCTACCTCGGTCGCGGGCCGCGGATCGTGGCCATCGGTGGCGGCACCGGGCTCTCGACCCTGCTCCGCGGCCTGAAGGGCTACTCGGCCAACATCACCGCCATCGTCGCCGTGGCCGACGACGGGGGATCGTCCGGGCGCCTGCGGCAGCAGCTCGGGATCGTGCCGCCCGGCGACATCCGCAACTGCATCGCCGCCCTGGCCGACGCCGAGCCGCTCATGACCCAGCTCATGCAGTACCGCTTCCCGCCGGGATCGGGCCTCGACGACCATGCGTTCGGGAACCTCTTCATCGCGGCCATGACCGCGGTAACCGGCGACTTCGAGGAGGCGGTGCGCGAGTCGAACCGCGTCCTCGCCGTGCGCGGCCAGGTGCTGCCCGCCACGAGCGTGCCGCTCAACCTGGGCGCCATCCTGGCATCCGGCCGTCATCTCGAGGGACAGGTCGCCATCAGCCACGCGGAGGAGCCGATCGCCCAGGTCACCATCCAGCCGGCGGACGTCCGCGCCAACCCGGAGGCCCTCGAGCGGATCCTGGAGGCCGACCTCGTGGTCATCGGCCCGGGCAGCCTGTACTCGAGCGTCCTGCCGAACCTGCTCATCAGCGACATCCGCGACGCGCTCGTCGCGGCCAGCGGCCTGCGCGTGTACGTGTGCAATGTCGCCACCCAGCCGGGCGAGACCGGAGCTTTCTCAGCAGCGCGGCACCTCGAGGCGCTCTTCGACCACGTCGGTGACGACATCGTCGACTTCGCCCTCATCAACGGCAACCACGACGCGCGCCGGCCGGAGGGCTGGCTCGGGCAGCCGGTCATCGTCGACGACCGGCGGCTCGAGGAGCTGCCGGTGACGGTCATCGAGCAGGACCTCGTCGACGTCACGAACGCCCACCGCCACGACTCCGCCAAGCTCGCCGCCGCACTGCTCCGGCTCCACCAGGAGGAGCGCCAGGAGCGTGTCCGCCAGCGCCGCGTCCGTCGTCCGACGGCCTCCGCGGGCTGACGGGCCGATGCTGGTCGCCAGCGAGCTGAAGGGCGAGCTCGCCCGCATCCATCCCGCCCGGTCCTGCTGCCGGCGCGCCGAGCTGGCCGGCCTGCTGTACGCGGGCCGCACCGCGTCGGGCGTGAGCACCCTCGACCACGCCACCGCGCGCGTGGCCGTCCAGCTCGCCAGCTCGCTGGGCCTGCCGGTGGCGCCGCGGCGCATGGCCGCCGGCAGACGGCGGCACCTCGAGGTGGCGGTCGACCCGCAGCTCGCCGCCGGCTGGTCATGGGCCGATGCGAAGGCCTGCGACCACCGCGCCTTCCTGCGCGGCGTCCTGCTCGCGGGCTCTGTCTCGCTCACCGCCAGTGGGCCGCACGTCGAGTTCGTGCTCCGCGACGCCCGCCGCGCGGCCGAGCTGCGGCGGCGCCTGGCCGAGGTGGAGGTGCGCGCCGCGGTCATCGGCCGGCGCGGGCGGCACGTCTTGTACGTGAAGGGGCGCGAGCAGCTCGGCGCCCTCCTGCGGCTCACCGGGGCGAACCGGGCCCTGCTCGACCTCGAGGCCGAGGGCGTCGCGCGCGACGTGCGCAACCGCGTCAACCGGCTGCTGAACGCGGAGGAGGCAAACCTGGGTCGGACGGTGCGCGCCGCCGACCGCCAGCTGCGGGCCATCGAGCGGCTCGAGCGTGGCGGCGAGCTCGGCCGGCTGCCGGACGCGCTGCGCGAGGCCGCCGTGGCGCGTCGGCGCCACCCGGACGCCGACCTCGACACGCTGGCGTCCGCGCTCGGCGTGAGCCGTTCCGGCGTGAACCACCGGCTGCGCCGCATCGTTTCCCTGGCCGAGGAGGAGGAGACCGCGTGACGACATCCCGCACGCCGCTCGTGGCCGGCAACTGGAAGATGAACCCCACCGCCCGCGAGACGGCAGTGGCTCTTGCATCGGATGTCGCGGCAGCCGCGGCTGAGCTCCCCGCGCAGACCGTCGTCTGCCCGCCGGCGGTGTTCCTCGAGGCGGTCGCGGCGGCGGTCGCGGGACGCATCGGGGTGGGTGCCCAGACGATGCGCGCCGAGGATTCCGGGGCGTACACCGGCGAGATCTCGCCGCTCATGCTGTCCGGCCTCGCCACGCACGTCATCCTCGGGCACTCCGAACGGCGCCAGTACGACAACGAGACCGATGCCGGCGTGGCGGCCAAGGTGCGCTCCGCGATCGAGCACGGCCTCGTCCCGATCGCCGCCATCGGCGAGCTCGGCGAGGAACGGGAGGCCGGCCGCACCGAGGAGGTGCTCGACCGGCAGCTGCGGGCCGCGATCTCGCAGCTCGACCGCATCGCGGGCAGCGGCCTGGTCATCGCCTACGAGCCGGTGTGGGCCATCGGCACCGGCGATGCCGCGTCCGGCGACGACGCCGAGGCCGGTGCCGCCCTGGTCCGCGCCGTGCTCGCCGAATCCGATCCAGCCGGC
>DATBIK010000095.1:0-14858 GCA_036556985.1 Candidatus Limnocylindria bacterium
GCGGCGGCGGATGCCTTCGACGGCTTCGACACCAGTGTCGAGCAGGCGCGCACCTCGGCCGATGACGCCGCGGGACTGAGCCGCGAGACGGCAACCACGCTCGACGCGCTGGCCACGGCGATGGGCATCGAGTTTCTCGGGGCGCAGCCGCTCCTGCCGCTGGCCGGGCAGTTCGAGCGCAGCGCCGACCAGATGCGGGAGCTCGGCGACAACCTGGAGGGCATCGGTGCCGCCCTTTCGGCGAACCGGACGGACATCGCAACAGTCGGCGTCGAGATGCGGGTCCTCGCCGACGAGATGGAGGCATTCGAGGGTCGCGTGGCCGCCGAGCGCGTGGCGGGCGGCCTGCCGCTCAGCTGGCTGTACTACGGCTTCCTGCTGTGGCAGCTGCTGCCGATCGCGGCCGCGGGGGTGGCATCGGCGTGGATCTTCCGCCACACGCGGGTCGTGGTGGTACCGGAGGCCTAGCTCGCGGAGCGCAGGATCCGGCGCAGCCGGACGAGCGACAGCAGGTACAGCGCGACGCCGATGGCGGCCAGCGCCCCGATCATCCACAGGCTGCGGACCTCCCCGCGCAGCATCGCCTCCTGGAGGGTGGCGATGCCGTGCGTGACCGGCAATGCGTAGGCGACATACTGCACGGCACCGATGAAGTCCTGCACCGGCAGCACGAAGCCGCTGAAGAAGACCGATGCCAGGAGGACGAGCATGGACAGCTGCACCGCCTGGCGCTCCGAATCGGCCACCAGCGAGATGAGCAGGCCCACGCCCAGCGATGCGAAGGCGAGGAGCAGGACGATGCCGATGGCGATGACGTAGCCGCTGAAGATCGGCACGTTGAGCACGAAGACCATGAGCGCGCCGACGATGCCGCCCACGAGCAGGGTGAGAAGGCCGTAGGCGACGTACTTGCCGACGAGCACTTCCATGGAGTTCACCGGAGCCACGCGGAAGAGGTCCATCTGGCCGCTCAGGCGCTCGCGGACCATGGAGAGGGCCGTCAGCGTCACCCCGAGGTGCTGGAGCACGAGCGCCAGGACCGCCGGCGCGAAGAAGTTCGTGACGGTCGGATCGCTGGGGGCGACGTTCTCGGTGACCGCCGTGGTCGGCTTGGCCACGACCTCCGGTGAGATGTCGGTGACCTGCGGGCCGAGCTCGCCCTCGGCCAGGGTGATGCCCTCGGCGGCCGCCTGGCGAATGATCTCGGCGTTCAGCTCGGCCACCATGGTGGCCACCGCGAGGTGCGCGAGGCCGTCGTACACCGGGTCGACCTGGTTCCAGGCGACGAGGATCTCGGTCTGGTTGCCCTCCCGCAGCTGCGCGGCGGCGTTCTCCGGCGCGACGACCATGAGGTCGATCTGCTGCCCGCGCAGGCGGTTCTCGGTGGCGTCCTGGCTGTCGCTGATGCCGACGACCTCGATGCGGCCCGGGGCCAGGTCCTCGTAGAACTCCTGGTCGCGTGGGAGCTGCGAGCCCTGCGGCACGACGATCTCGGTGCGGAACGGCGAGCGGGCGCCGGTGTAGCCGATGCCGAACAGCAGCATGATGAAGAACGGCCCGAGCACCAAGCTGGCCAGCACGCCGGGCCGGCGGATGACCTCGCGCAGCTCCTTGCCGATGAACGAGGTGACGCGGACGAGGCTGTGCCATACCTCACGCAGCATCGTCGACCTCCCCCCGCTCGGCGCGCCGGCCCTTCACGAGCTCGGCAAAGACCTCGTCGAAGCTGGGCTGGTACTCCTCGAGACTGATGACGCCGATCCCGGCGCCCGTGATCGTCTCCATCAGCCGTGGGGTGGCCGTGCCGGCGTCGTCCACCACGGCGATCAGCGTCCGCGGCGCGGTCTGGCGCACCGACTGCACCTCGGCCACGTTCGTGATCAGCTCGGGGGTGACCGTCGCATCGGTCTCGATCTCCAGCACCTCGCCACCGAACACCCGGTGCCGCATCGCCTCGGGCGTGTCGAGCGCCACGAGCTCGCCCTCGGCGAGGAGCGCGACGGCATCGCAGTACTCGGCCTCGCCGACGTACTGGGTGGTGACCAGCAGGGTGCGCCCGTCGTCGCGCATGTGGCGCAGCTCGTCCCAGATGGCCTGCCGCAGCATCGGGTCGATGCCGGCCGTCGGCTCGTCGACGAACAGGATGTCCGGCTCGTGGACGATGGCGCAGGCCAGGTCGAGGCGGCGTTGCATGCCGCCCGACAGGTCCCCCGCCCGCCGGTTCCGCGCTTCCCACAGGTCCACCATCTCGAGCGCGCGGCGGATCTTCGCGCCGCGGCCGAACCAGCTGATGCCGTACAGCGCGGCGACGAAGCCGACGTTCTCGGCGGCGGTCAGGTCGGTGTAGAGCGAAAAGAGCTGGGGCATGTACGCGATCCTCTCGCGCATGCCGCGGGTGAAGTGGCGCGGGTCCTGCCCGCCGACGCGGATATCACCCTCGGTTGGCTCCAGGGTGCCGGTGAGCATGCGGATGGTCGTGGTCTTGCCCGAGCCACTGGGGCCGATGAGCCCGAGGATCGTCCCCGGCTGAACCTGGAGCGACAGGTCGCTCACGGCCGTGATGCCGTTGAAGCGGCGCGTGACGCCGGACATGCTGATGACCGGGTCCGGTCCGGTCGGGGATGTGGTCACGCCCGGGCCGGTAAGCAAGCCGCGTGCCCGACCTTGCCGGCCGGGCGGGCGGGGGCTCGCTCAGGTCAGCCGTGCCACTCCAGCGAATGGCGTACGACGCCGAGGACGCGCTGGATCTCGCCGCGGTACCGGACCCCCGAGGGGTGGCGCTCCAGCCAGTGGAGGTAGTCGGGGTCCTCGTGGGCGAGCTCCTCGATCGTCTTCCCGGCGTAATGCCCGAAGTCCAGGCGCGTGGGGTCGAAGCTGCTCGCCGCGCCGGGACCCACCGGCACCTTCGGATCATCCCCCACCTCGAACGCCTGGCGCTCGTTCGGCTCCTCGGCCATGGCCGCCTCCGCGGGATGTCAGGACTGCTCGCTGGGCCGGGATGCTACGCCCTCCAGGTGCGTGCGCGCAACGGCCTGGCGTCGATTCAGGCCCGATGCACCTCGATCCCGCCGACGAGCGTCAGCACCGACTTGGCCGCGCCGAGACGCTCGTCCGCCGCCTGGAGCGCCTCGAGGTCGACGTTCAGGACGGCGAGGTCGGCCACCGCACCGGGGTGCAGGTGCCCCTCGTCGCGGTGGGCTCCGGCGGCGGCCGGCCCACTGGTGTACCCGGCGAGCGCGGCAGCCGGGGACAGCGCCTCTCCGGGCCGCCAGTCCCGCGTGTGGTCGCCGGGCAGCCGTCGGTGCACGGCGGCGAACATGCCGTGCCACGGGTTCGCCGTCTCGATCGGAGCGTCCGAGCCGAAGGCGAGGCGCACCCCCGCATCGGCGAGCGAGCGCCACGGGTAGGCGAGCGCGGCTCGATCGCGCCAGCAGCGGTCAACGTGCGGGCGGTCAGCGGCGCAGTGCACGGGCTGGATGCTGGCGGTGACGTCGAGCCGAGCGAGGCGCGGCCGGTCCTCGGCACGCAGGAGCTGGAGGTGCTCGATGCGGTGGGGCGGCAGCCCGTGCCCGGCCGGACTGGCTCGATCGATGGCGTCCAGCACGGCGGCCGCCGCCCGGTCGCCGATGGCGTGGACGGCCAGGCCGATGCCCGAGCGCCGCCCGCGGGCGAGGAGGTCGTCGAGCGCCTCGGGCTCGAGCCGGAGGATGCCGGTGTCGTGCGGCGGGCAGGTGTACGGCTCGAACAGTGCGGCGGTCCGCGAGCCGAGGGCGCCGTCGGCGTAGGCCTTGGCCCATCCCGCACGCACGGTCGACGCCTCCCCGATCGGAGCGCCGGTCGCGAGCCCGAGCTCGGCGGCCGCTTCGATGGCCTCGGCCGGGACGCCGACGGCGAGCCGGATCCTGCCGTCGACGGTGGGCGCGGCGGCGAGAAGGCGCGAGGCGCGGTCGCCGAGCGCCGCCCAGCGGCCGCTGCCGTTCTCCGCGGTCGTGTCTCCGGCATCGGTGGCGGCGGTGATGCCCCACGCGGCCAGCTCGGCAAGCGTCTCATCGAGCGCGGGTCCGAGCGCCGTCCCGCCAAGGCGGCCGGCGACGGCCTCCACGAGGTCGGTCGCCGTCTCGCGCAGGACGCCGGTCAGGCGACCCGACCTGTCGCGCTCGATGCGCCCGCCCGGAGGGTCCGCGTCCGCGGTCGTGATCCGGGCAGCGGCGAGCGCTGGCGGCGATGCCCACGCCGAATGGCTGTCGTGGCTGTAGACGAGGGCCGGTCGGTCGGCGAGCAGCACGGCGAGGCGGCCGAGCACGTCGCCGGCGATCGCCTCCTCGGTCCAGCCCCGGCCGCGGAGCCACTCCCCGGCGGGCAGCGCCGCGGCGGCGTCGTGCACCGCTCCCAGCAGGGCGTCGCCGGCCAGCCCGTCGAGGCGGGCCTCGCGCCGCGCCCGTGCCATACCGACGAGATGGAGATGGAAGTCGTGCAGCCCCGGGACGATGGCCGCTCCCGGAAAGCGCTCCACGCGCGCGCCCGGCCCGGCAGCCCGCAGGACGTCGGACGCCGCTCCACTCGCCACCACCCGCCCGCCGGCGATCCCGATCGCCTCCGCGGTCTCGAGGCCGGCCGGCGTGGCGGCCAGGACGACCTCGCCGAGCACGACGAGCTCGATGCGCGGCGCGTTCATCGGTCCCGGCGGGCCTGGCGCGGCGTCACCGCGAACTCGCGGCTGGGCTGGCCGAAGGCGATCTTCACGAGCGCGATCGGCACGACGACGAGCCAGTGCGACAGGAAGAGGGAGCCGCGAACGGCGCGTCCCACCATCCGCCAGCCGCGGGTCCCGGTCGCCGCCA
Source organism: Candidatus Limnocylindria bacterium (assembly GCA_036556985.1). Classification (GTDB taxonomy): domain Bacteria; phylum Chloroflexota; class Limnocylindria; order QHBO01; family QHBO01; genus JAPSGM01. The sequence continues at coordinate 4,842 of DATBIK010000095.1, forward strand.
GGCCGGCCATCGCCAGGAGGAACGTCCCGGCACCGTAGCCGATGAACAGCGTCACCGGCACCGTCCAGTCGGCCGGCGCGGGCAGGAGCACCGTCACGAGGCTGGCGGTGATGCTCCACACGAAGAGCGGCGGCACGAGGAACTCGGTCGTGAACAGGAGGAAGTCGAGGCGCCGGCCGAGGGGCAGATTCGGGTCGCCGAGCAGTCGCGGGCCGTGGTCGTTCAGGCGGCGGATGCTGCCCTCGGCCCAGCGCATGCGCTGGCGCCACAGGGCGCCCCACGTCTCCACCGCCTCCTCGCGCACGACCGCCTCCGGTGCCAGGGTGACTCGCTCCCCTGCTGCCGCCAGCCGGGTGGAGAGCTCGAGATCCTCGGTCACGCTGTCCGGGGCCCAGCCTCCCACCGCCTCGAGCGTCGAGCGGCGCAGGAACATGCCGGTGCCCCGGACCTCGGCGGTGCCATCGGTCACCCAGCGGCCGCACTGGCTGGCGAGGTCCATGAGCTGCTCATCGTCCTGGGCGCCGGGCATCCAGCCGCGTGCCGCGTTCAGCTCGGCGCGACGCGTCTGGAGCGCCGCCGCCTCCGGATCACGGCGCCAGGCACCCACGGCCAGCGCCAGGTAGTCGGGGCCGAGCATCGAGTCGGCGTCCAGGACTGCGACGATCTCGCCGCGGACCGCTCCGTGCGCGTGGGACAGCGCCGCGCCCTTCGTGCGCGGCCCGTCTGCCGGCTCGCGACGGACCAGGCGGAAGCGGCTGCCGAGCCCCGCGCGGTCCGCTGCGGCGCTCACGACAGGCCCGGTATCGTCGGTGGATCCGTCGTCGATGACAAGGATGTCGAAGCGCGGACCGCGCTCGTCGGCGTACGCCTGGGCAGCCAGGTCGGCCACGATGTCCGCGATCACCGGGGCCTCGTTGCGGGCCGGCACGACGACCGTCACCCACGGCAGTGGCGGGTGCGCGGCGGCCGCCTGCTGCCGGGCGTCGCAGATGACGCGGTATCCGCGCCAGCCGAGATAGGCGACGTAGGCGATCGAAACGGCGATGAGCGCCTGCAGCCCGCGTGCGGCCGCCACGGCGACGACCGCGAGCCAGGCAAGCGCTCCGGAGAGGAGCAGCCCGACGACGGCGAGGAGCCTAGTCCGCATCGGCGCCGGGATCCGGCGTCATCGGTTCGTCGGGCGCGGATGGCTCGGGCGCATGGACGACCTCGGCTGGTGCGGTCCGCGCGTGCAGCCCGGCCTTCGCGTTGTGCCGCCAGGACGCGACGCCGGCCCACAGGGTGCCGATGCCCAGCGCGGCCATGACCACCGGGATGCCGGCTCCCGGGAAGATGATGTTCAGCAGGTCGGCGATCGCGGGAGCGGCGATGACCGGCAGGAAGGAGGCGACGCTGAGCAGGGTGTTCAGGATTCCGAAGATCCGCCCGCGCACGCCGACCGGCAGCTCCTCCTGGAGGGCGGTCTGCGAGGGGATGGCGACGAACGCGTACTCGACGCCGGCGGTGACGGCGATGACGACGACGACCGCGATGAGCGAGATGATCGGCGACAGCAGCTGCGGCAGGTTCTCCTCGATGGGCTGCACCGCGGGCGAAAGGATGCCGACGATCGGCTTCACGACGGCCAGCGCGATGAGCGTGACGCCCATGGCCACCAGGCCGATGTCGATCGTCAGCCGCCGGGGGATTCCCTTGCCGTAGGCGTTCAGGAACAGGATGCCGAGCACGGCTCCCAGGCCGGCCGGCCCCATCACGAAGAAGAAGTCCTCCTCCGACAGGCGCAGGATGTCGGTGGCGAAGCCTGGGCCGATGGCGCCCATGACCCCGATCAGGCTGGCGGCGATGCCCAGGTAGGCCAGCGACCAGGCGATGCGCTTGTTGTTGCGGACGAAGACGATCCCCTCGCGGACCTGGTCGAAGACGGCGCGGAGCGCCTTGCCGGCCTCATCGGTCCCGAAGTCCTGGTGCGTGGAGGGCAGGACGGCGGGCAGCGGGATGATCGCGGCCGCGGCGAGGCCGAACATCACCGCCACCACGACGTAGACGGCGTTCGCCCCAGCGGTGACGAGGAGGAGCGGCCCCAGGAAGCCGAACCCGATCGCGAAGGTGGCGTTGATCGTGAGCACGAACACCGAGTTGGCGGCCATGAGGTGCCGACGCTCGACGATACGCGGGATCGCGGTCAGCTCGGCCGGGGCGAAGACGGCGGTCATGGTGGCCACGAACAGGTTGATGGCCAGGATGAGCGGGACGTTCGTCCCCACGAAGATGAAGCCGATGACGCCCACCGCCCGCAAGACGTTGGTGGCCAGCATGATGAGCCGCGCGTCGCTGCGCTCCACGAGGACGCCGGCCATGGCGCTGAACACCACCGCCGGCACGAGGAAGCTGAGGATGAGCACCGCGTTGGCCGTGTTCGACCCCGTCTCGCGGAAGACGACCGCCATGAGCGCGGCCAGGACCATGTTCGACGCGAGCTGGCTGAGCGCCTGCGCGCCCCACAGCAGGACGAAGCCGCGGTTGCGGAAGACGTTGCCCGCGCCGGAGAGACCCTCGCTGCCGAGGTCGGGCGGCAGCTCCCCGTGGGTCACGAAGCGCCTCCCGGTTCATCGCCGCGCACGACGTAGCCGGTGAAGCGCCGCTCGACATCGAGGCGGTCCATGAGGATCCGATGCCCGCAGCCCTGGCACACCAGGCCGATGTCGGCGCCGAGGCGCACGACGCGCCACTCGCGGCTGCCGCACGGATGCTCGCGGCGGAGGCGCAGCACGTCGTCGAGGCGGAGGTCGATCGCCGCCACGGTCACCCAGCCGACTCCGCGGCCGTGGCGCCCGTGAAGCTGAAGCCGCGGATGCGGAGCGCCGGCACGCGGGCGTTGATTCCGCTGTATTCGGCGGCCAGCAGGCGCGTCCCCGACGAGATGGCATCGATGCGGCTGAAGGCCTCGGGGATCGCCTCGGTGAAGCGCAGGTTGCGCACCGGCCGGGTGATGCGCCCGTCCTCGATGAGGAAGGTGCCGTCCTTGGTCATGCCGGTGAGCACGCCGCGTCGGGGATGGACGATGTTCACGTAGTGGAAGCGAGTGACCCAGATCCCGCGCTCGGTCGCCGCCAGCATCGCCTCCTTCGAGCTCGAACCCGGCGCCATGAACAGGTTCCAGGTCAGTGGCCCGAACGTGTTCGGGGCCGGCAGCCCATGTCCGGTCGAGGCGACCCCGGCGCGCGCGGCGGTCGCCGAGTCGTGGACGAGGCCGGTCGCCATCCCATCGGTCACGAGCTCCACCCGGCGCTTGGCGACGCCCTCGAAGTCGATCGCGCTCGGCAGGCCGGTCGGGTCTGCGCCATCGTCCCAGATCGAGACGTTCTCTCCCATCACCCGCTGGCCGAGCTCCATGAACGACCGACCTTCCTCCACGGCGAGCGCCGAGAAGGCGTTGAAGGACAGGTATTCGAGCGTGGTCTGGACCGCGTACTCCTCGAGGATGACGTCGTACTCGCCGGGGGTGATGTCGGTGGCGTCCGCCGACCGCACCGCCTTGTCCGCCGCCTCGGCGCCGACGGCCGCGGCATCGATGTCGGCCACGTCCGCGGCAGTGGCCTGGGCGTAGCCGGAGGCCCGGTCCGGGCCGGTCATCACCGTCAGCAGCTTGGCCTGCGTCACGTCGTGGCGAGAGCGCAACCCGTTCGTGTTCGCAACCGCCAGCGTCAGCGCATCGGTCGAGAATGCGCCGCTGGCGTCGAGCCTGGCGCCGTCGGCCGCGGCGATGACCGCGCGGGCGCCCGCCGCCCGTCGATCGGGATCAGCCTCGGCGGTGGCCGGCACGTAGCCGACGTCCGACATGCCGCCGGCATCGGCCGGTGGCAGCGGGGAGGGACGCGGGTTCGGCGCCGAGCGGCGGCAGATGTCGACAGCACGGGCCACGACCTCGGCGATGCCGTCGCCATCGAGCCGGTTCGTGCTCGCCACGCCGGAGCGGCCGCCGTCCACCGCGCGCACCCGCAACCTGGCATCGTGCTCGGAGACGTTCTGGTGGATGCGCGATCCGGCGAAGCGGGTCAGCGCGGCGTCCCGCCCCGTGAACACCGCTTCGCCGTCGCCGGGCAGCAGGCGCAGGGCCGCATCGAGCACCTCCTCGGCGACGTGGCCGCGTCGTGCGCCGCTCACCAGCGACCCACCCCGACCCGCACGTTGCGGAAGCGGGCCGGGGCCGCACCGTGGCCGACCCGGTGGGTCTGCATCGGCTCGCCCTTGCCGCAGTTCGGGACGCCCCACAGCTGCCACTCGTCCGGCCCGCAGATCGCGTCGCAGCTGCCCCAGAACTCGGGGGTGATGCCGGTGTAGGTCGGGTTGCGCACCATCTCGGCCAGCTTGCCGTTGCGGATGCGCCAGCCGACCTGCGTGCCGAACTGGAAGTTCAGTCGCCGGTCGTCGATGCTCCATGAGCGGTTCGTGGAGACGAACAGCCCGTCATCGGTATCGGCGATGAGGTCGTCGAGGCCGCCGGCCTCGCCGGGCCGCAGGTTGACGTTCGTCATGCGGATGAGCGGGATGACGTTCCAGCCCGACGCGCGGGCGCTGCCCATGCTCCGCCGCCCGATGATCGGCGCGGTCTCGCGGCTGGTGAGGTAGCCGACGAAGCGGCCGCCGGAGACGATCGGCACGTTCTGGGCAGGGACTCCCTCGTCGTCGAAGCCGAACGTGCCGAGGCCGCCGGGAGCGGTGGCATCGGCGTCGATGTTCACGATCGGGCTGCCGTACTGGAGCCTGTCGAGCTTGTCGAGGGTGAGGAAGGAGGTGCCCGCAAAGCTCGCCTCCATGCCGAGCACCCGGTCGAGCTCGATCGGGTGGCCACACGACTCATGGACCTGGAGCGCCAGCTGCGACGAGTCGATGACGATCGTCATCTCGCCGGCGGGACACTGCTCGGCATCGAGCAGCTGCACCGCCTCTTCCGCGATGCGCTGGCCATGCTCCGGCAGCCGCATCGCCCGCACCGCCTCGAAGCCGCCGGTCACGTGCTGGCCACCCGCCGAATTCGGGTAGCTGCGCAGCTGTGACTCGCTGGCATTCACCGCGGTCGCCTCGATGCCGGCCCCGGTCTCGACGAGCTCCTGCTCGATGCGGGCTCCGGCGGTCGAGGCGAAGGTCTTGCGCTCGCGGGCGGCATGGATCGAGCCCTCGCGTACGGTGATGCCGGGAGCACCCTCCATGGCAGCGTCCGCCTCCATGAGGATTCGCACCTTCTCGTCGAGCGAGACGGCGAAGGGGTCCTCCTCGTAGGGGGTCCGGTAGCTGGCGCGCTCGGGCGGCGTGTCGTCGAGGGTGACCGGCTCGCGCCGGGCAAGGCCGCTGGCGCGCGCCACGTCGAGGGCCTCGCGGGTCACGCGGCCGACCTCCTCCGGCTCGAGGCGGGAGGAGGCGGCAAAGCCCCACGCCCCGTCGAGGAGGACACGGACGCCAAAGCCGGCGGAGCGGTCAGAGTCGGCGGCCTGCAGCGCGCCGTTCTTCACCGCCAGGCTCTCCGTCTCGCGCTCGGAGACCCGGATGTCAGCGTACGCGGCGCCCGCGTGGTCCGCGGCGTCCAGCGCGATGTCGATCAGCTCGTTCATGGCACTCCCGATGGGGGGACGACGGCGGTCGCCGTGGCCGCGGGGCGTGGGCGGACACCCATGCCGGCGGACTCGGGGGACGGCGGACCGGCGGTCATTCTGGCCCGGGTGCCCGGGACGGTCAAGGCGACGCGGCTGCCGCGCGTCATTCCGCGATCGCCGCCTCGGCGGCCGTCGGCTGGATGTCGGCCTCGGTGGCCGGCACGAGGATGTCGTCGGACTGGCGGGCCACGATGGTGGCCTGGATGAACTGCTCGAGCTGGGCGATGATCCCGCCCGGGCGCTCCATCGCGTTCAGCAGGCCATCAGGGTCGCCGATGGCCGAGATCGTGAACTGCGTGCCGACCTCCACGCCGTCGATGACGAGTGAGGTCGGCCCCTGGACCGCCACCGAGCGATGGGTGATCCGGATGTCGTCGACGGCGATCGCTTCCGCCGCCGCGTTGCGGAGCTCGTTGATGAGGTCGTTCAGCGCGATCGCGTCCAGCTGGCCCTCCACCTCGAGCACGAGGCCCTGGCCGTCGACCGCGGCCAGGCCGCCGAAGGCGGTGATGCGGCGCAGATCCTCGCGGCTCACCTCCAGCGCGCTCTGGCCCTGCGAGCCGGCGACGCGGTACTCGCGCAGTGTTTCGCGCAGGTCGGCAAGGCCCGTGCGCAGCTCGCGGTTGCGCTCGCTGAGCGTGTCGATGAGCTGCGACAGCTCCTGCGCAGGCAGCGAGCTGATCTCGGTGGGTCGCGCCTGGCTGCGCAGCTGTGCCACGAGCAGGATGCCGATGAGCAGCGCCACTGCGAAGAGGGATAGCTGCGCGATCCGGGCGCTCACGGGGTCACCTCCGCGACGGGAACGCCCCAGCGGAAGCGAGTGGTGCCGACGAAGGCCGGCAGCTCGAGCCCGTCGGTCGCCGCGGCGGCGTACTCCAGGCCGAAGAACTCGATCCGCTGCGCGACCCGACCGGTGAACGCCGGGTGTGACTGGAACCGATCGAGGAGGCCGTCCGCGCCGACCGCCTCGATCCGGAACGGCGGCGACAGGAAGGACGTGTTCACCAGCACCGATGCGCCCACGCCGTAGATCGAGGAGGACGCCACGAGCCGCTCCCCGTCGATCTCGATCGCCTCCGCGCCCGAAGCCCACAGGGCAGTGACGATGTCGCGCAGGTCGTCGACGAGGACGATGTAGCTGGCCGGGTTCTCGCCCGGCGGCACGATTCGGTTCGAGTCGGAGATCTCCACCACCACCCCCGATCCCGACACCGGGGTGAGCCCGGCAGCCAGGCGCGCCGCCTCGAGCTGCGCGTTGAGGGCGGCGAGCGCCGCGGAGCTCGAGGTCGCGTCCTCCTGAATGCGCCGCACCTCGGCCTCGGCCTCGGCGATGTCCTCGCGCAGCTGCTGCTGCTCCGCCTCGAGCTCGAGGACCTGGTCGGCGAGCACCTGCTGGGCCGAAGAGGTGAACGCCTGGCGTTCCACCGAGCTGTTCCACTGCGCGGCGCCCACGAAGCCGATGATGCCCAGCGCGCCGGCGATCGTGATGCCCCACGTCGCCCGGGGCGACGGCCGGGGCCGGCGCACGGCGCTCAGGCTCACGCAGGCCCCCTGCCGGCGACGCGCCGGCCGCTGATCAGCGCGGCGCCAACCACCACCGCGAGGACGACGATCACGGCGATGACCGCCAGCCAGGGGACGGCGGCATCCTCGCGGGGAGCGGGCGATTCGCCGTCGGGCGTGCCGGTTGCGTCAGGGCCGCCGTCGACGCTGCCGCCCGAGCCGCCGGGCAGCCGTACGTTCGAAGGCGGGATCGGCGCCGGTTGCACGGGCTCGGGCGCTTCGACGTCGAACTCGTCGAAGAAGGCCGCGTACAGGGCCTCGGCATCGGTCCCCGTCCCGGCCTCGAGCGCCTCCGCATCCGAGGCGCCATCGCGGTACGCGGCCGCGATGCGGGCGATCGCCTCCGGGCCGTGCTCGACGATGATCATGTCGACCATCGTCGCACCCTGCGCGTACGCGAGTCGAGCGCCGCGCTCCCCGATCGGAAACTGCTCGGCGATCGCCGCGAAGGCGAAGAGGCCGCCGCCCGATGCCTCGAACTCGACGTCCGAACGTTCCTGTGCCGCCCCCTGGCGCTCCGACCAGGTCGCGAGCCCCTCGTTGAGCCACTTCGGCGGCTCGTGGTACGGGTTGTCGGTCGCGTCGTTGAAGACGACGTGGGTCACCTCGTGGACGAGCGTCGTCTCGAGGTAGTCCTGCCCTCCCGAGGCGAGCGACATGAAGATCGTGCGGAGGGCGGGGTAGGTGGCCGCGCCGGTCCACTCCCGCGCGCCGGGGCCCAGCGCCCCGAAGAAGGCGTCGCTGGTGCCGTACACGAAGATGTCGACCGGGCCGCTCATCTCGTGACCGAGCAGCGACTCGGCCCGTGCGGCTCCGCCCGCGGCTAACTCACCGAAGCGCCTGGCCGCCTGCTCCGCGTCGCCGTACCAGTGCACCGTCGCGTCACCGTACCCGGCCGAGCGCCAATCGAGGCCGGCGCGGTCGTCGTCGTACAGCAACGTCCCCTGCGGGCTGGTCGTGACGGCGTCGTCCTCGGTTGCGCGCCAGGCGTACGTGATCCGCGTGTTCGGGGTGAGGTGGCGGTCGGCCGCGTCCCACACGTACGCGGCGCGGTCGCCGGCCGGCTCGACCGGGGCCACGAACACGCCATCGTCCCCGGCGAAACGGAGGAGCAGCTCGAGCCGGTCCGGGGCGCCGCCCTCCAGCTCGACACTGAAGCGCAGCTCCTCGCCGTACGTGGCATCGGCCGTGGCAGAGCCGAAGCCGCTGAACCCGAGGGCGCCTGCGGGCCAGGCAGCGGTGGCGAGCAGGCCGGCGACCGCCAGCGCCAGAACGCCGCGCCTCAGTCGTCCCACGACACCCTCCCCAGGTCGAGCAGGCCGGTGGTCAGGTTGCCGAGCCCGCGCAGGCCGGGCCGCACCAGCCACCACGAGGTGCCGTACGACCATGGGATCACGGGAGCGGCCTCGTCCACGTGAGCGTCGACGGCGCGATAGGCGGCGGCCTGCTCGGCCTCCGTCTCGGCCGCGCTGGCGGCCTCGAGCAGCCGGATGAAGGTGTCATCGGTCCAGTCGCCATAGTTCGAGGCGGCATCGGGCAGGAGGAGGAGGCTGTACAGGGCGTACGGCGACGGATAGTCGGCGATCCAGTTGATGGTGAAGACCTGTGGGGGGTTCGTCTCCAGGGCACCGAGGTAGTCGGCGAACTCCATGCTCTCGACGGTCATCTCCACGCCGAGCACCTCGCGCCAGGTGGCGACCGCCGGCGATACCCCCAGGCCCGCGCCGTTCACGGTGATGACGCCGAGGTCGTCCCGGTTCGCGTAGCCCGCCTGGTCGAGGAGGCGCGCCGCAGCCTCCGGGTCGTAGGGGTGGTCGTCCTCGAGCCCCTCGGGCCAGAGCGCTGGCGGGACCACGCTGGAGGCGGGCACCGACGCGGCGCCCTCGGCCAGCTCGACGAGCCGCGGCCGGTCGAGGGCCAGCGCGAACGCGCGTCGCACCCGCTCGTCGTCGAACGGTGGCCGCGTCGTGTCGAAGCCGAAGTACTGCACGTTCAGGGCGGCGCCCGTGTGCAGCGCCCGGCCCAGCTCCGGATCGTAGGCGATCCAGCTGGCGTCGAAGGAGCCGATGCCGGCAAGATCGACCGTCTCGTCCGCGAAGGCCGTGGGCACGTCGCCGTCGAGGTCGGTGAGCCAATGGATGGTGCCGATCGGCGGCGGTCCGGCGACGTACTCCTCGTTCGCCGCGAGCACGAGCGTCTCGCCGTCCATGCGGTCGGCGACGTACGGCCCGGAGCCGACGAAGTCGCCCACCCGCTGCCAGTCCGGCGACGCATCGGCCCGTGGCGGCACCACGAAGGCCGCGGGGGTGGCAGTGATCGCAGGGAAGTAGGCCGCCGGATGGCGCAGCCGGACCTCGAGCGTTCGGTCGTCGGGCGCGACGATCGCCACGTCCTCCTCCGGCCCGCCGGCGAGCCGCTGTGGCGCCCCCTCGACGAGGGTCAGCACATCGGGAGCGCTCGAGCGTGTCTCCGGATCGAGGATGCGGAGCCAGGATCGGCGCACGTCATCGGCACCGAGATCGGAGCCGTCGGAGAAGCGGAGCCCGTCGCGCAGGCGGAAGCGGTAGGTGCGCCCGTCGTCGCTCACCGTCCACGACTCGGCGAGCGACGGGTACGGCTCGCCGTTCTCGTCGAGGCGGGTCAGGCCGGCATACAGCTGGAGCAGCAGCTGGACGTCCGCGGCGTCGGAGATGAAGGCCGGATCGAGCGTCTTGAGCTCCCCGCCCAGGTAACGGAGCTCGGGCCCGGCAGCCGTGGCGGGACGCGCGGGGAGCGAGCCGAGGATGGCGAGGGCGAGCACGGT
>DATBIK010000096.1:0-14634 GCA_036556985.1 Candidatus Limnocylindria bacterium
ACGATCCGGACGTTCGGGTCGCGGACGAGCATCGCGGGGAGGTCGCTGATCGCGGTGGCGGTCCAGCACACGATCGGCAGGTCACCGAACCGATGCCGGACGGCCATGAACACCGCGGCGCCCAGCTCGCGCTCGAAGCGCCAGTCGAGGACGAGCAGGCGAGGTGCGTGGTGGCTCACCTCCCCCAGGAAGCCGGCCGGGCTGCGATAGGTCGCCGCCGTGAGACCCATGCGGTCGCACAGCTCGACCGCAAGCTCCGCGAGGTGCGGCTCGTCCTCGAGGACCGCGACGTCCGGCGGCGGCCCTGGGGGCGGCGCCGTACGGCGATCCGGATTCCGATCGCTCATGAGCGGGAGGACATCGGTGAGCCCCATGCGCGGCGGGCAGGCATGCACGCAGCGTGCCGAGGGGCGAGCCGGTACGATCAGGGGGTGATCCCGCGCCGTTCCACGGTCACGACGGACGTCGGCGGCGTCCGCATCGGCTCCGACTACCCCATCGTGGTCCAGTCGATGACGAACACCGACACGGCCGATGCCGATGCCACCGCCATCCAGGTCGCCCAGCTCGCCCATGCCGGCTCAGAGCTGGTCCGCGTCACCGTGAACAACGACGAGGCGGCGGCCGCGGTGCCGGTCATCCGCGACAAGCTCGACCGCCTGGGCGTGGGCGTGCCGCTGGTCGGCGACTTCCACTACAACGGCCACCTGCTGCTCACGAAGCACCCGGCCGCGGCGGCCGCCCTCGCCAAGTACCGCATCAATCCGGGCAACGTGGGCGCGAAGCACCGCGACGCGAACTTCCAGCGCATCGTGGAGGTGGCCGTCGAAAACGAGAAGCCGGTGCGCATCGGCGTGAACTGGGGCAGCCTGGACCAGCAGCTGCTGACCGCGATGATGGACGCCAACGCCGCACTCCCCGAGCCGCGCGACAGCCGCGAGGTGATGATCGAGGCCATGATCGAGTCGGCGCTGCGCTCGGCGCGGCTGGCCGAGGAGACCGGGCTGGCCCACGATCGGATCGTCATCAGCGCCAAGGTGTCCGGCGTCCAGGACCTTATCGAGGTTTACGCGCGCCTGGCGCAGCGCTGCGACTATCCGCTCCACCTCGGCCTCACCGAGGCCGGCATGGGCAGCCGCGGCATCATCGCCTCGACCGCGGGCCTGGCGATCCTCCTCCAGCGCGGCATCGGCGACACGATCCGGGTCAGCCTGACGCCATCGCCGGGCGGCGATCGCGCCGAGGAGGTGCAGGTCGCCCAGCAGGTGCTCCAGTCACTCGGCCTGCGCAGCTTCACCCCGCAGGTCAGCGCCTGCCCCGGCTGCGGCCGGACGACGAGCACCTTCTTCCAGGAGATGGCGCGCGACATCAGTGCCCATCTCGCCGAGCAGATGCCCGTCTGGCGCGAGTCGCACCCCGGCGTCGAGGACCTGAAGGTGGCGGTGATGGGCTGCGTCGTGAACGGGCCGGGCGAGTCGAAGCACGCCGACATCGGCATCAGCCTGCCGGGAACGTTCGAGGAGCCCGTGGCGCCGGTGTACGTGGACGGCGCGCTGCACACCACGCTGCGCGGCGAGGACATCGTGCCGCGCTTCCTGGCGATCCTGGACGACTACGTCGAGCGGCGCTACCCGGCCTGAGCGCGGCGACGCCGGCGGGCGGTGCCCGCCGGCGCATCGGTCCGGGAGGGGCTCAGGTGCAGATGGCGATGGCGGCCGGAGCCGTGATGTTCGAGCCGGGCTGGAAGCTCTCGAGCTCGATGCTGCCGTCCTCGTGGAGCCACAGGCGCGCGGCGACGTCGTTGTCGAGCTGGTTGAACTCGTACTCGAGCGAGTCGATCGCCGTCTCGCCGTTGATGGTGAAGATCCAGTCCTCGGCCGGCATCTCCCAGGTGAAGATCCCGCCCTTGCAGCTCTCCACGGTCACCGGGTTGGCGTCGTTGAGGGCGAGCGTGGCATCCGCGTCCGTCTCGTTCGCGAAGGAGACGCGCATGGTGTACAGCTCGTCCCCGCCGCCACCACCACCGCCGCCGCCCCCACAGGCGGCCACCACGAGCCCGAGCAGCGCGACGGCGGCGACGGCCGGTCGCACGCGCCTGGCAGGCCGGTACTGCCCTTCGATCTTGGCCATCGGTCCTCCTTGACCCTCCTCAGGATGCCGACCGCCCGCGGTCGGGACGGATTGCGGCGAACTCTATACCGATGCCGGCTCGCAGCGCCAGCGGCTTCTTGGGGCCGATGCGGGCCGGCCCGGCGCCTCAGGCGGGCACCGGCGCCGCGAAGAAGGTCCACGCCGCGGCGATGAAAGCGAGCAGCAGGACGACGATCACCGCCAGCGGGACGAGGGCGGCGCCGATGTTCTGCTGGACGTACTGGTGCTGCGGGTCGACGTGGTCGGCGTGGAGGTCGTGGACGGTGTCGACCACGAGCGCCGCCTCCTCGTCGGAGCGGGTGGCCGGCAGGTTCTCGGTCATGGGTGCACTCCATTCACTCCTTCGCGAGCAGACGATCGACGTGGCGATCGAGGTCGTCGCGGCTCAGCGCGCCGAACTGGCGCGCCACGACGACTCCCTCGGCGTCGATGAAGAACGTCTCGGGCGGCCCGTAGATGCCGTAGTCCTGGGCGATCTCCTCCCCGGGGTCCATGGCCGCCGGCCAGCCGGCGCCCATGCGGGCCATGAAGCGGCGCGCCGCCTCCGAGTTGTCGCGGAAGACGATGCCGACCACGGCCAGGCCGTCGGCCTCGTGCGCGGCGGCCGCTTCCCGGAGGAGCGGGAACTCGTCGACGCACGGCCCGCACCAGCTGGCCCAGAAGTTGACGATCACCGGCCGGCCGCGGAGGTCGGCGAGGCGCAGCGGGTTGCCGTCGAGATCGGCGACGGCGAAGGCGGGTGCCTGGGTGCCGATGCTCGCCCCACCTTCGCCACGCGACAGCACCAGCGCGCCCCACGCCCCGAGGAGGAGCAGCGGGACGAGCGCTCCGGCCACGAGCAGGCCGCGCGGGACCCTGGTCCCGAGGCGCTCGGCCGGGGTGCGCGGCGGGTGGAGCGTCCGTCGGGCGCTGCCGTGGGAACGGGTCGTGGCGGCCGTCATCGACGCGTCAGTGCGCGGGGCCGTCGTGCGAGCCGTGCTCCGTCTCGGTCCACTCGTGGTTCGCGGCGCGCACCCAGCCCCAGATGCCTGCCACCAGGATGACGAGCCCGAGCGGGCCGAGGATGGGATGGACCACGCCCGAGATCGCGCCGAGCAGCGGCAGGTTCCACGGCTCCTCCGGCCGGAAGGTGAGCCCGGCGCCGATGAGCGCCGCCCCCACCGACAGAACGACCGGCAGGAAGCTGCCGGGCGGCAGGTGCACGCCCCTGGGAGGCGTGGGGCGCGGCCCGCCGCGCGGGCCGCCGCGGAGCGTGACGGCGAAGACGAGGCCAAGCACGAGGACGAGCCCCAGCCCGAGGATGAGGAAGCCGATCGTGGTGTCGTTCATGGCATCGGCCCCCTACTTCACGATGTAGAGCGTGGTGAACAGCGCGATCCACACCACGTCGACGAAGTGCCAGTACATGCTCACCGCCTCGACGGCGACGTGGTTCTGGGCGCTGAACTGCCCCTGCATGGCCCGGGCGAGGAGGATCGTCAGCCCCACCGCGCCGCCGAACACGTGCGCGCCGTGGAAGCCGGTGAGCGTGTAGAAGACCGTGCCGAAGACGCCGTCGCTGATCCCGAAGCCGAGGATCGAGTAGTCGTACAGCTGCCCGATCAGGAAGGCGATGCCCAGCAGCAGCGTCACCGCGGTCCACATCCGCAGCGCCCCTTGGTCGCCCCGGCGGATGGCCCACACGCCGAACTGCATCGTGAAGCTCGAGGCCACCAGCACGAGCGTGAGCGGCAGCGCGATGGGGAACATCTCGAGCTCATGCGCCCCCGCCGGCGGATGCCACTCACCCAAACCCACCGAGGCGCGCGCGTTGAAGTAGGCGGCGAACAGGCCGCCGAAGAACATCACCTCACTCGCGATGAAGAGGAGCATCCCGACCAGGGGCGTGGGCATGCCCGTCTCGCGGCGTTCGGCTGCGGTGTGGCGGCCGCCCATGTCGGCGCTCTGGGCGGTCGGCGCGTCGACGGTCATGCCTCACCTCCCTCGAGCGCGGGCGTGTCCGCCGCCAGGTGCTCCGCGTCGTGCTTGTGGCGGAGGTCGAACACCGGCCGCTCGCTGCGGATCGGCGGCAGCTTGTCGAAGTTGTAGGGCGGCGGCGGGGAGGTCGTGGCCCACTCGAGCGTGTTGCCCTCCCACGGGTCGTCGCCCACGCGCTCGCCGTTGATGAGCGTGGCGACCACGTTCACGAGGAACGGCAGCACGCTGATGGCGATCATGAAGGCGCCCGTCGTGGAGACGATGTTCCAGAACGTGAAGCCCGCGTCGGGCGAGTAGTCCGCGATGCGTCGCGGCATGCCGCTGATCCCGAGCGGGTGCATCGGGAAGAAGGCGAGGTTGAAGCCGATGAAGTGGATCCAGAAGTGAACCTTGCCGAGGCCCTCGTTCAGCCGCCGCCCGGTCATCTTCGGGAACCAGAAGTACGTCGCCGCGAAGACGCCGAACACCGAGCCGCCGAAGAAGACGTAGTGGAGGTGGGCAACCACGAAGTACGTGTCCTGGACGTGGAAGTCCACCGGCGGGCTGGCGAGCATGACGCCGCTGATGCCGCCGATCAGGAACATGCTGATGAACCCGAGCGCGAAGAGCATCGGCGTCGTGAACGACAGCGAGCCACGCCACAGGGTGGCCATCCAGTTGAACATCTTCACCCCGGTGGGCACCGCGATGAGCGCGGTCATGAACGCGAAGAACAGGAGCAGCACCTGGCCGGTCGTGAACATGTGGTGCGCCCACACGCTGAAGGACAGGAGGCCGATGCCGACCGTGGCGAACACGAAGGCGCGGTAGCCGAACAGCGGCTTGCGGGCGAAGACCGGCAGGATCTCGCTCACGACGCCCATCGCCGGCAGGATGACGATGTACACCTCAGGGTGGCCGAAGAACCAGAAGATGTGCTGCCACAGGATCGGGTTCCCGCCGGTGGCCGGGTCGAAGAAGCTACCGCCGTAGTTGCGATCGATGAAGAGCGCGATGAGGCCGGCGGTGAGCACCGGCGTGGCGAGCAGGATGAGCGTGGCGGTGACGAGCACGGTCCACACGAAGATCGGCATCCGGAAGAGGGTCATCCCCGGCGCTCGCATCTTGAAGATGGTGGCGATGAAGTTCACCGAGCCCAGGATCGAGGCCGTGCCCACCAGCGTCAGGCCGATGAGCCACAGGTCGGTGCCCACGCCCTGCGCGTAGCGGGCGTTCGTGAGCGGGGCGTAGCCGGTCCAGCCCTCCGCGGCTGCGCCGCCGAACAGGTAGCCGGAGAAGATGAGGCCGCCGCCCAGCGGCAGCAGCCAGAAGCTGAGCGCGTTGATGCGCGGGAAGGCCATGTCCGGCGCACCGAGCTGGAGCGGCACGATGTAGTTCGCGAAGCCGGCGAGGACCGGCACCACGAACAGGAAGATCATGATCGTGCCGTGCATGGTGAAGGCCTGGTTGTACGTGGCCTCGTCGAGGAACTGGAGGCCTGGTACGGCGAGCTCGGAGCGGATGACGAGCGCCAGGATCCCGGCCGCGAAGAAGAACAGGAAGCTGTTGAGGATGTACAGGATCCCGATCTTCTTGTGGTCGACCGTGGTCAGCCAGTCGACCACCCACGACCGGCTGAGGGTGCCGGCGCCGGGCGTCAGGGTGGTGGTTGCCATGGGTTCTCGCTCGTCCTCGCTCGCTACTCGACGGTCAGGGTCCCGGTCATGTCGGCGACCGGATGGTAGTCGCAGATGAAGGTGTACTCGCCCGGCGGGAGGGGCGGGATCTGGTAGGTGATCTCGGCATCCGGCCCGGTGATCGGGTCGCCGGTGAAGACCTTCTCGCCGTCCGCGTCGAAGATCCCCACGTTGTGGACCAGCCCCTCGAGGTTCACGAGATGGATCTGGAAGCCGGTGTCGGCCGGCGCGCTCAGCTGCTTCGTGTCGAAGGCGACCTGGTCGGCCGACAGCTCGAGGGTAGGCCCGCTGGGCTCAACGGAGGGCGCGGGGGTCTCGCCCGCGCGCGTGGCCGCCAGCCACTCGTCGAAGGCGGCGGGCTCCATGGCCTCCACCGTGAAGGTCATCTTCGCGTGGAGGTCGCCGCAGAACTCGGCGCACTGGCCGGAGTAGGTGCCGGCCTCCTTGACGGTGAACTCGAGCTCGTTCTGCGGCGCGCCCGGACCGGGCGGGAACATGTCGCGCTTGATCAGG
The DNA here is from genome assembly GCA_036556985.1 of Candidatus Limnocylindria bacterium. Taxonomy (GTDB): domain Bacteria; phylum Chloroflexota; class Limnocylindria; order QHBO01; family QHBO01; genus JAPSGM01. The sequence continues at coordinate 6,318 of DATBIK010000096.1, forward strand.
AACTGCGGGACGTAGAAGGAGTGGATGACGTCCGTCGAGGTGAGCTTCAGTCGGATGGGCTCGCCGACCGGCACCACCATGGCCGGGGGCGCCGCCGGGCTGCCGATGACGGTGACGTCGTTGGCCGCATCGCCGTCGTCGTCGAGATAGTGGAACTGCCACTGCCACTGGAATCCGGTGACCTCGATCGTGAGGCCAGGGTCGGGGGAGCGCGCCTCCACGCGTCCCAGGGTGATCGCCGACAGCACGAACAGGACGAGCACGATGACGGTGGGGATCGCGGTCCAGATGATCTCGACGAGATTGTTGCCGTGGGTCTGCTCCGGCAGCCGATCGTCCCGGCGGCGGTAGCGGAAGATCGCGTAGACGATGAAGCCCTCGACCCCGAGGAACACCGCCACTCCCATCGCGAAGACGATGTTGTAGAGCGTGAAGACGGACTCGGCGGTTTCGGTCTCCGGCTCCGGCGGGATCATCCCGCACCCGGCGAGAATACCGACCAGGAGAAGAAGGACGGCGCCGCGCAGGGCGGTTCTCCACTGGGGAAGGGCCGTGCTTGGTCCCATCAGCTCGTCTCGAGGCTCCTCAGATCACGGGTATGGCACGGGCTCGGGTGGGAGCCCGCGTCGACTCGTCAAGCGGGGCGCGCACGTCCAGGCGGGCTGACGCGGCACGGCGCCTATTGTACCGATCGGATGCATCTCGTCGACCGGCGACGGACGCCGCGTCAGACGGCGGGTTCGCAGTCGGCGGGCTCGTCCGGGAGCAGGGGGCGGGGCATGACCGCGTACCGGTGGCCGCCGCCTCGCCAGCGGGTGAGCTGGTCGGCATCGGCGAGCGCGTCCCACCAGGCGTCGGCGTTCGCGCCGGTGACGACGCCGCAGCGCCAGCCCTCGACCCCGGTCGGCTCCCCGAAGCCTGCCGGGTCGCCGGGAAGCGGCCACGGCTCGATGCGCGGGGAGATCCCGTCCTGCGACTCGGCGTCATCATCGGCGTTGCGAGTGACGAGGCGGATGGCGTCGGGCGCGTATGGCGACCAGCCGTCGTCGGTCCAGGCCGAGGCGGGAACCCAGGACTCCAGGTCGGTGAGCTGGGCGGCGAGGTCGCTGAGCGCCTCATGGGCGTCCCGCTCCTCCGCCGTCAGTTGCGACAGGTCGCCGCCGATGCCGAGGGCGTAGGCGCTCACGACCACCTCGCGGCCGCCGGCGCGGAGCGTGAAGACGGTGTCCGCGGCATCCGCCACGAACTGCGCCGCGCCGTCCCAGGTGGCGCTGCGCTCGAGCGCCCCGCTGTCGAGCGCGGCGCGGAGGACCCGCTGCACGCCGTCCTCGGTCAGGCGGCGCTCCAGGAGCGGCGGAAGGATCGGTCCGGGGTAGATCGCGGGCACGGCGCCGGTGACGATGACCCGGCCGTCGCCGTGGAGCGAGAAGTGCGCGACGCGGGTGAGGTGGTACTCGTACGGCACGAAGCCACCGCGGTGCTCGACACGGAGCAGGACTGCGTCGCCCTCCGCGTGTGGGATCGAGCCGTCGAGCGACGGGAACGGCTGCTGGCTGCCGGTGCCGATGTCGAGCGCGCGGCAGCCGGCCGCCAGGCTGGCAACCAGCAGGAGCGCGACGAGACCGGACCGATGCCTCATGTCGCACCGGACGCCCGGCAGGCCCGCGGGGTTCCCGCGTTTGGCGCGAGACAGCATGCTCGCCACAATGGCCGGGTGACACCCATCGCGCGCGTGGCCGTCCTGACCTCGTCGCTCCTTGCCTCCGCCACCCTGCCGGCTGCCGTCCTGGCCCACGGCGCCGAGGCGCCGGAGCCGACGTTCCCCGCCGTCCTGCTGGCCTGGAGCCCGGACCCCGTCCCGCTCCTGGGCGTGGGCCTCGCGGCCGCCGCGTACCTGTGGGCCGTGCGCCGGCTGGCCGCGTCGGGCAGCCGCGCCCCGCACCCACGCTGGCGGACGGCGAGCTTCCTCGCCGGTCTGGGGGCGATCGTCGTGGCGCTGAACTCCCCGATCGAGGCGTACGAGGGGATCCTGTTCAGCGTCCACATGGTGCAGCACATGATCCTCGAGCTCGTCGCCGCACCGCTCCTCCTGCTCGGGGCACCGGTGACGCTCGCGCTGCGGGTGGCCACGCCATCGGTCCGGCGCCGGCTGCTCGGCGTGCTGCACAGCCGCGCGCTGACCGTCATCTCCTTCCCGCTCGTGGGCTGGCTCGTCTTCGCCGGGGTGAACTGGGGCTGGCACTTCAGCTCGCTCTACAACGATGCCCTCGAGAACGCCGCGCTCCACTACGTCCAGCACGCCAGCTTCCTGGCCGCGTCGCTCCTCTTCTGGTGGCCGGTGGTCGGGGCCGATCCGTCGCGATGGCGGCTCCCCTACCCGGTCCGCCTCTTCTACCTGTTCCTGGCCATGCCCCAGAACTCCTTCCTGGGCGTGGCGCTGATGGGCGCACCGGCCGTGCTGTACCCGCATTACCTCACCAACCTGCGCACCTGGGGGCCGAGCGCGGTCGCCGACCAGAACCTGGGCGGGATCCTGATGTGGGTCGTGGGCGACATGGTCTTCCTCGCCGCCATGGGCGCGGTGGTGGCCGCCTGGGTGCGGCACGAGGACCGTCGCACGGCGCGCCTCGACGCGCGGCTGGACGCCGAGCAGCGCGCCGCCCCGCCCGGGGGCTGAGGCGGCTAGCCGAGCGGCAGGCGGATGAGCGCGTCGGCGCCGACCGCCGCGAAGAGCAGGGTCAGGTAGCCGATCGAGAAGCGGAACAGGTTGATCGCCGCGCGGCCGTCACCGGCGTCGCGCTGGACGCGCAGGGCGTACCACACGAAGGCCGCGCCCAGGACCACGGCCGAGACGAGGTAGATGAGCCCCATCCGCGCCGCCGGGAAGAGGAGGAGGCTGACGGCCACGAGGAGGAGCGAGTAGAGCACGATCTGGCGCGCGGTCTCCGCCTCGCCGCGGACGACGGGGAGCATCGGCACCCGGGCAGCCGCGTAATCGGCCTGATAGCGCAGGGCGAGCGCCCAGAAGTGGGGCGGCGTCCAGTAGAAGATGATGGCGAACAGGACGAGCGCCGGGATCCCCACCTCGCCGGTCACCGCCGCCCAGGCCACGAGCACCGGGACGCAGCCGGCCGCCCCGCCGATGACGATGTTCTGCGGGCTGCGGCGCTTGAGCCAGAGGGTGTAGACGAAGACGTAGAAGCCGATGGCGCTCGTGGCCAGCAGCGCGGAGAGAAGGTTCACCGTCAGCGCCAGCCAGGCGAAGGCCGCCACGCTGAGCCCCACGCCGAAGACGAGCGCGTGGGCCGGCTCCACGGCGTGCCGCGGCAGCGGACGGCCGCGGGTGCGCCGCATGACCGGATCGATGTCGCGATCGACGAACTGGTTGATGGCGTTCGCGCCGCCCGCCGCCAGCGTCCCGCCGATCACCACCGAGGCCACCAGCCACGGCGACGGGATGCCACCCGCGGCGAGGACCATGGTCGGGACGGTCGTCACGAGCAGGAGCTCGATGATGCGCGGCTTGGTGAGGGCCACGTACGCGCGCAGCGTGTCGGCCGTGCCGCCGCGCGCCTCCACGGGGGCGGGCTCCGGCACCCGGCGTGCGGCCGGCAGCCGGAGGGCGACGAGCAGGAGCCAGACGGTGACCGCGAAGAGGGCCGCGCCCACGGCCAGGTGCGGCACCACGAACAGCGCCGACAGCCGCGACCAGACGTTCGCGCCGCCGAGCAGCAGCTGGACGCCGATGAGCACCGCGGCCGCAGCGGCCAGCCGACGGGCGCGGCTGTCGTCGGTGGCGCGGCGCACGGCCCAGGCCATCCACAGCACGAGGACCAGCAGCGCGATGGCCAACGCACGGTGCGCGAACTGGATGGCGTGCTCGGCGATGACGAGTTCGGGGAAGACGCTGCCGTTCATGAGCGGGAAGTCGGCGAAGGCCAGGCCCGCGTCGTGGCCGGTGACCCACGAGCCGAGCAGCATCTGCGCGAAGACGGCCGCCGCGGTGACGCCGATGAGCGTCGTCGGCAGCGCCGAGCGCCGGCCGGGCAGCGGGCCGTGGGCGGCGCGGTCGGCGATGAGGATGGTCATGGCCAGCACGGTGAGCGCCATGCCGAGGTGGGCGGTCACGAGCTCCCGGGCCAGGCCCTCCGAGACGACGAAGCGGCCGAGCACCGACTGGACGATGACGAGCACGCCCGCCACCACGGCGGCCACGAGCAGCACCCGGTCACGCCGCCGGTGGCTGAAGACGGTGATGAGGCCGATGATCCCCACCATCGGCCCGACCGCCAGGGCAGCGATGAGCCGATGGGTGTGCTCGATCCATACGTGGGCATCGGCGGCGGGGATCCAGTCGTTGAAGGCGAAGCAGCCCGGCCAGTCCGGGCAGGCCAGGCCGGAGTCGGTGGCGCGAACGAGGCCACCCACCGCGATGAGGATGAACGTCGCGATCGACGCGGCAATGGCCAGCCTGGCGAATCGGCTCAATCGGGTTCCTTCGGGCGCCGCAGCGCGGGACAGGGCGTGGGCATCGGGCACCCGAGATGATACCCAGACGCGTCAGCCGTAGCGAGGGCGGGGGGATGGGAGTGCGCGGAAGAGGAGCCCGGCCACCACGCCGGCCGCGAAGCCGCCGATGTGGGCGAGGTACGCCACGCCGCCCTCGCCGATGGGTGCGGCGAACTGGGCGAATACCTGGAACGCGATCCACATGCCGATGGCGACGAGCGCCGGCACCTGGGTCAGGAACCGGAACAGGAAGACGGTGACGCGGTTGCCCGGGAAGAGCACGAGGTAGGCGCCGAGCACGCCGGAGATCGCCCCCGACGCGCCGAGCGTCGGGATCGGCGAGTCGGTGGCGCTCAGGATCTGGGCCAGGCTTCCGACCAGCCCCGCGAGCAGGTAGGCGACGATGAACGGGATCCGGCCGGCCCGATGCTCGACGTTGTCGCCGAAGACCCACAGGAACAGCATGTTGCCGCCGAGGTGGAGCAGGTCGCCGTGCATGAACATGCTCGACAGCAGGGTGAGCTGGATCGGGTCCGGGCCGGGCGCCTGCGGGACCCGGAATGACTGGCCCCCGATGTCGACCAGTTCGGGGCGCACGAGATCCGTGCCGGTGGTGATCTCGAGCGGGATGGCGCTCCAGCCATAGAGGAATGGCTCGTTCGCCCCGAGCTGCTGGAGGAAGACGAAGACCGCGACGTTGGTGGCGATGAGCGCCAGCGTGACGATCGCTGGCCCATGGCCCGGCTCGTTCTGGTCGCCGATCGGGAACATCGCGGCGGATCGTAGCGCACGGGGCGTGCCACGCCCGCGTCAGCGGGGCTCGTTCGCGTCCTCGTCGCGGATGCCGACCCAGTTGACGGCGGCGCCCGAGGCGCAGAGGAGGGCCGCCACCAGCATCGCCAGCCGGAAGGCGTCGGTCGATGCCTCGCGCGCGGCATTCTGACGCTCCGGGCTCGAGGCCTCGGGGATGCGCAGCAGGGCGAACTCCTCGCGTACCGCGGGCTGGTCGACGTCGATGCCGGGCAGGCGCGCCTGGAGGCCGCCGTAGAAAGCGGCCGAGATGGCGATGAAGACGACGGCGCTGGCCAGGATCGGGCCGATGCGGCTGATCGCGTTATTGATCGCCGAGGCGAGGCCGGAGTTTCCGGTGGGCACCGACGTCATCAACGCGGTCGTCAGCGGGGCGACCATGATCCCCAGTCCGATGCCGAACAGCACCACCGCCGGCAGCACGTCGACCAGGTAGCCCACCGGCGGGGCGAGTGTTGCCGGGTCGCCGAAGCTGGCGGCCCACGCCTCGCTGTCGGCCGGCAGGCGCAGGTACCACAGCAGTCCGGCCGCCATGAGTGCCGGCCCCACGGCCATGAAGCGACGCGGCCCGTGCTCGCCCGCGAGGCGGCCGGCACGCGTGGAGAGGAGGATGAGCGCGATGTCGGCCGGCACGAGCGCCAGTCCCGAGGCGAGCGCGGTGTAGCCGAAGGCCTGCTGCAGGAAGATGGCGATGACGTAGTACTTCAGGTAGATCGCTCCGTAGATGAGCAGCGTGGACAGGTTCGTGACGGTGAAGTTCCGCGAACGGAACAGGTGCGGCGGAACGAGCACCTCGCGGCGCATCGTCATGAGCGGGACGAGGCTGAGCGCGGCCACGGCACCGATGGCCAGCGCGGCCCACGCAACGGGATCGGTCCATTGCTGCTCCTGGCCGCGGATTGCGCCGTAGGCGAGGCCGCCCACCGCCAGCGCCACCGCCACCGCGCCGATCCAGTCGAAGCGCCCAGGCGCGTCCGGGCTGCGGCTCTCCGCGATGCGGGTGGCGGCGACGGCCACGCCAATCGCGCACAGCGGCACGTTGATGAAGAAGGCGACCTGCCAGCCGACGGTGTCGACCAGGAAGCCGCCGAGGGGCGGCCCGACGAGGGTCAGCGCGCTCGTGGCGGCGGCCCATACGCCGAAGGCCCAGCCCCGCTCCGCGCCGTCGAAGTTGGCGTTGATGAGCGCCAGCGAGGTGGGGACCAGGATGGCGCCGAACAGCCCCTGCACGAGGCGGGCGAGGATGAGGGCCTCCATGGTCGGCGCCAGGCCGCAGGCCAGGGAGGCCACGCCGAAGCCGGCCAGCCCGAGGACGAACATCCGCCGCCGCCCGTAGCGGTCGGCGAGTGCGCCGGCCAGGATGAGGAAGGCGGACAGGGTGAGCAGGTAGCCGTTGACGACGTACGACTGTCCCTCGAGGATGCCGACCACGCTCGTCGGCAGCTCGTCGGCCATCGTGCGCAGTGCGACGTTGACGACGGTCGAGTCCAGGAAGACGATGCCGGATCCGAGCACGACGGCGGTGAGGGTCCAGGTCCGGCGGGTCACGCCCGAAGCCTAGCAGCGGGTCCGCTCGCGATGACCGCGTAGGATGGACCGATGAGCGCTGCCGCGCTCGATCGCCTGCTTGCCGTCCTGGTGGCGGCCCAGCTCGTCACCGGCCTGCTCTCGCTGCGCGCCGGGTCGCCGCCCACCGCGCCGCTGTTCGTGGCGCATGGCATCCTGGGCGGCGCGCTGCTCGTCGCGGTGGCCTGGAAGCTGAAGCGCTCGGTCGGCCCGGCGGTGCGTGCCCGGCGCTGGGGTCGCCTGGCGCTCGGCGCCCTGCTCGCGGCGGCGGCGCTTGCCGCGCTCGGCGGCGGCCTCGCCTGGGTGGCATCGGGCCGGATCCTGTACGTCGGGCCGTGGACGATCCTCACCCTGCACGTCCTCGCCGCGCTGGCGCTCGTGCCGATCGCGGCGCTGCACCTGCTCCCCCGCCGATGGCGCCTCATCCGGCCCCCGCACAATCCCGCGGGCATCCGGATCTCGCGGCGCACGGCGCTCGCCTCGCTGGGGCTGGGAGCGCTGGGACTGGCGGCGTGGGCGGCGACGAACCTGAGCGACACCCTCGCCGGTGGGATGCGGCGCTTCACCGGCTCGCGCTGGCTGCCCGATGGCGGCGTCCCGCCGCCGACCACCTTCTTTGGCGAAGGCGCCGCGCCGATCGACCCCGCAACCTGGCGGCTCCACGTCCACGGTGCGGTGGCTACCGAGCTGTACCTGGGGCTCGACGACCTGGCGGCACTGGGCCTCGCGACGAGCCAGGCCGTCCTCGACTGCACGGGCGGCTGGGCGCTGCGCACCGAGTGGGAGGGCGCAACGCTCGGCGCCGTGCTCGACCGTGCCGCGCCAACGGGCGCCGCCCGCCACGCGACGGTGCGCTCGGTGACCGGCTGGTACGCGCTGCTGCCGCTGGACGAGGCGCGCGCCGCACTGCTGGCCACCCGGGTCGCGGGGCGGGAGCTCCCCCATGGCAACGGCGCCCCGTGCCGCCTCGTGGCGCCCGACCGCCGCGGGCTGGAGTGGGTGAAGTGGGTGACCGAGGTCGAGGTGAGCTGACGCGCTCGGGGGCGCCGCCGAGCTACGCCCGCGCCGGTCCGCCGCGGCCGATGACGTACTTCATGCCGGCCAGCTCCTCCTCGCTGAGCGGCCTGCCCTCGGCGTCGAGCAACGGCGCATCCCGGCGGCAGTCGAGACAGACGAAGGCGACGTCCGGGTCGTCGTCGCTGATGAGCGTGACGCGGCGGGCGTAGAGCGGCGAGCCCAGCGCCACGTCTCTGCCGCACTCACGGCAGCGCTCGTCGGCCGCGCTCATGACATCGGCTCGAAGCGGGCAGTGAAGTGGCGCAGCTGCGGCGGCTGCTCGACGATGCGGTAGCCGGGCAGCTCCCCGGCCCGCTCGGCGACCCAGCGCGCCACCTCGATGACATAGTCGATGTGCGACTGGGTGTATACCCGG
>DATBIK010000097.1:0-5217 GCA_036556985.1 Candidatus Limnocylindria bacterium
ATCGGCTCGAAGCGGGCAGTGAAGTGGCGCAGCTGCGGCGGCTGCTCGACGATGCGGTAGCCGGGCAGCTCCCCGGCCCGCTCGGCGACCCAGCGCGCCACCTCGATGACATAGTCGATGTGCGACTGGGTGTATACCCGGCGCGGGATGGCGAGCCGGACGAGCTCCATGGCAGCCGGTTCTTCGCGGCCGTCGGGGTGCATTCCGAACATGACCGTCCCGATCTCGCAGCCGCGGATTCCGCCCTCGCGGTAGAGCGCCACGGCCAGCGACTGGCCGGGGTAGGCCAGCGGCGGGATGTGGGGCAGCAGCGCCCCGGCATCGATGTACACGGCATGCCCCCCGATGGGCTGGACGCACGGGATGCCCGCCTCGACGAGCGCCTCGCCCAGGTAGGCGGTGGATCGGATCCGGTAGCGGAGGTAGTCGTCCTGCACGACCTCGCGGAGCCCCTGCGCGATGGCCTCGAGATCGCGGCCCGCCAGGCCGCCGTAGGTCGGGAAACCCTCGGTCAGGATCTCCAGATTGCGCGCCTGCTCTGCCCAGGCATCGTCGTTCATGGCCAGCCAGCCGCCGATGTTGGCGATGCCGTCCTTCTTGGCGCTCATCGTCATCCCATCGGCCAGGGAGGCCATCTCGCGCACGATGTCCACGATGGCGGCATCGGCGTAGCCATCCTCCCGCTGCTTGATGAACCAGGCGTTCTCCGCGAAACGGCAGGCGTCCAGGAAGAGCGGGATGCCGTACCGATCACACACCGCGCGCACGGCGCGCAGGTTGGCGAGGCTCACCGGCTGGCCGCCACCGGAGTTGTTCGTTACGGTGACCATGACCAGCGGGACGTGCTCGGCGCCGCGCTCGGCGATGCAGGCGTCGAGCGCATCGACGTCCAAGTTGCCCTTGAAGGGATGGATGATCGATGGGTGCCGGCCCTCCTCGATGACGAGGTCGATCGCCTCGGCGCCGGTGTACTCGATGTTGGCTCGGGTGGTGTCGAAGTGCGTGTTCGACGGGATGACGTGGCCGGGACCGCCGACGACGCTGAACAGGATCCGCTCCGCGGCCCGGCCCTGGTGGGTGGGGATCACGTGCTTGTACGGGAACAGCTCGCGCACGCTCTCCAGGAACCGATACCACGACGGCGATCCGGCATAGCTCTCGTCCCCGCGCTGGATCGCGGCCCACTGCTCGGCCGACATGGCCCCGGTGCCCGAGTCGGTGAGCAGGTCGATGAGCACATCGGCGGCGTGGAGGTTGAAAAGGTTGTAGCCCGCCTCGCGCAGATGCCCGTCGCGCTCGGCGACGGTCGTCATCCGGATCGGCTCCACGCTCTTGATCCGGTGCGGCTCGATGATCGTCTTCCAGCGCTCCATGCTCGGAGGATAATCCACGCCATGACCGGAACCGATGTCATCCCCGGCGCTCGCCAGCGCGGCGACGCCGACTCCATCTCGCTCTACGGCGTGCGCTTCCGCTTCGTGCTGCGGGCCGATGAGGCCCGGCGGGCGCTGTCGATCGTGGAGGTCGAGATCCCCCCGCAGACCCTCGTCAAGCCGCACCGCCACCGCGCGGAGGACGAGTACACGCTCGTCCTGGGCGGCACGCTGGGCGTCCGCCTCGGCGACGAGGAGCTCAGCGCCGGCCCCGGGACCTACCTGCGCAAGCCGCGGGGCATCCCGCACGCCATCTGGAACGCCGGTTCGGAAACGGCGCAGATCCTCGAGATCCTCGTCCCGGGCGGCTTCGAGCGCTACTTCGAGGAGATCGAGCCGATCCTCGAGCGGGGCCAGGGGGACGCGGCCGCCTACGAGACGCTCGCCGAGCGGTACGGCGTCGAGATCCTCGACGACTGGACCGAAGAGCTGGAGGCGGCGCACGGGGTGACACTGCGGGCGCCGGGCTACCAGCCGGGTGGCGGGGGCTGACGGAGGACGACATGGGTGGATGGCAGCCACTCGGCGGACGGCTGGCCACCGGATCGGCGCCGGCGGTCACGAGCTGGGCCGAGAACGAGATGCAGGCCTTCGCCATCTGGGACGACGGCCAGCTCTGGGACAGCTACTGGGACGGCGCGGCCTGGCACGAATGGCATCCCCACGGCGGCGAACTGACCGGCAGCCCGGCGGCCTGCTCGTGGGGCGCGGACCGCATCGACGTCTTCGCGCGCGGCGCGGACGGCCGGCTGTGGCATCGCTGGTACGTGCCGGCCGGCTGGCAGGACTGGGAGCGCCTCGACCTGGAGATCGCCTCCGACCCGGCCGCCTGCTCGTGGGGACCCGACCGCATCGACGTCTTCGCGCGCGGCGCCGACGGACAGCTCGCCCACGCGTCGTGGGACGGGGAGCGCTGGTCGACCGCGTGATGCGACCGCAGCGCGTCGAGCCGGGGCCAGGGCAGGCGTCGGTGTGGGACTACCCCCGCCCGCCGCGCGTGGAGCCGAGCGAGCGCCACGTGCGCGTTGAAATCGCAGATACGGTCGTGGCCGACACGCGCCGCGCGCTCCGCGTCCTCGAGACGGCGGGCGCGCCGGTCTGGTACCTCCCCGCCGCCGACGTCCGCCTCGACCTGCTGGTGCCCACCGAGCGCCGGACGGTGTGCGAGTGGAAGGGCGTGGCGCGCTACTACGACCTCCACGTCGGCGACCGCGTCTCGCGCGCCGCGGCGTGGACGTATCCGCAGCCGGCGGCCGGCTACGAGGCGCTTCGCGACCACGTCGCCTTCTACGCCGGGCGGGTGGACCTCGCCACCGTCGACGGCGAGCCCGCCACCCCGCAGCCCGGCGGCTTCTACGGAGGCTGGGTGACGTCCGACGTGGTCGGTCCCTTCAAGGGCGAGCCGGGCTCTGAGGGCTGGTAGCGCTCCGGATCTCAGGCCAGGGCCGCCACCACGATCGCGATCGCGTACCCGGCGAGCAGTCCCACCCCGGTGAGGAGATGCAGGTTCACGTTCGTGCCCATGAAGGCCATGAGCGTGTAGGGGCTCGAGTAGTTGGCCTGGATCCCGCGGTGCACCCGCAGCGCGAGCGGTGCCGCCCCCAGGGCGAGCAGCGTGAACGGCGGCAGCAGGCCCACCGCAACACCGGCCAGGATGACCGCGAAGGCGCCGAGCGCCGCGACGAGGTAGATAGTCGTCACCGCGTCCGCCGACAGGCGCACCGGGAGCGTCCGCTTTCCGGCCGCGGCATCGCCGCTGCGATCCGGGATCTCGTTCACGTACAGGATCAGGGCGACCAGGATCGCCACCGGGACCGATGCCACCGCCGCTTCCCAGCTGAGCTGCCCGGTCTGCACCACGTAGGCGCCGAGCAGCATGGCCGGCCCGAAGCCGAGCGCCACCGCGATCTCGCCGAGGCCGCGGTAGACGAGCTTCAGGGGCGGGGCGGTGTAGGCCAGGCCGATGAGCACGCCAAGGACGCCGATCCCGAGCAGCAGCACCGAGCCCGTCATCCACACCAGCAGCAGGCCGATGAGGATCGCGGCACCGAACAGCGCGGCGTCGAGCGCCACCAGCTGACGGATGGTCAGCAGATCGTAGATGAGGACCCGAGACCCGCCACTGAACTGGGTGGGGTTGACGTTCGCCTCGTCGGCGCCGGACAGCGTGTCGAAGATGTCGTTCGCCACGTTGATGCCGAGGTGGGCGAACGCGCCGCCGAGCACGGTGAGCAGGGCGAGCCCCCAGTCGAACGCCCCGTTGCGTGCGGCGATGGCGATGCCGAGCAGGACCGGAACGAAGGTGGCCGACAGGAACGGCAGCCGCGTCGTGCGCAGGAACAGCCAGCCGGCGGCAAGCCGCGGGCGGATGGTGCGCCCCTTCTCGGCCGAGAGCTGGGCCAGGTAGTGGCGCGACTGCGGCACGGAGCGCTCCGAGTACTCGAAGAAGGGCACCTCCTGCTCGTCCCAGCCCCAGGCCCGGGCGGGCCGGAAGGTGACCTCGCCGCCGGCGTCGGCGGTGACGGCCGATCCCCACAGCTGCAGGTAGCGGCGCTCGTCGTAGCCCTCGCCCGGCTTGGGGCGGATGTGGCTGCCGCAGACGTTGACCTCGCGATCGGTCGGGATGGCAAGCAGCTCGCCGGCCGGCTGGCGGAGCACGACGACGCCGGCGGCGGCATCGGTCCGGAAGTCGGTGGCGACGCTGATCGGGTAGCCGTCGTCGTCCACCCAGGACACGACGACGAACGGGAATCGGTCGAGCCGCGCGAGGTCCTCGGCCGTCGCGTCGTGGGCCGGCACGCTGCCGCCGCGGGGCATCAGGCGGCCTCCTCGCGGGGCGCCGCGTAGCGCAGCGGCGGACGGGTCGTGTCGCCGTCCTCCCAGAGCAGGCAACGCTCCGGTGTGATCTCGATGACGGCCCGCTCGAAGAAGAGCGGGAGCGCCACGCGCGCCTTCAGGAAGCTGTCGATCACCGGCTCCTTGCGACGCCACAGGTCGAGGATGAGCCGCTCCCAGTCGGAGTGCGGGTCGTCCTCGATGATCCGCGCCGTGCCCTGGATGGTGGCCCGGCCCGGCACGCCCTTCATGGCCACGGGATCGGACAGGGACAGCGAGACGTGCGGGTCGCGCTTCATGTGCTCGAGCTTCTTGCTGAACAGCGTGCTCGAGTGGAGGTAGATCCGCTCGCCGTCGTAGAGCGGGATGAGCGGGTGGGTCACGGGGCGGCCGTTGCGGCCGATCACCGTCAGCTCGCCCACGAGGGCCACCTCGAGCAACTGCTCGACGGGCTTCGGAAGCCATGCCATGTGGAGATGGTCTCCCCTGCGTCGGGACTCTGTCTTTCGCGCCGAAAAATCGGCTACCGCAGGATAGCGCATTTCGGCCGATGGCGCGCGAGTAGACTCGGCGCGATGGCGTCCATCCGCACCCTCCTGCGCCGGGACGACGGCTCGGTGGTGGAGCTTCCCGAGCTCGATTCGCAGGCGCTCGCCCGAGAGGCCTCGAACCCGGCATCCCTCCTGTGGCTCGACATCACCGATCCCGGGCCGTCGGAGCTCGAGCTCCTCGAGCAGGGCCTTCGCCTCCATCCGCTGGCGGTCGAGGACATCCGGAAGCGACGCCAGCGCACGAAGGTGGATGCCTACCCCGGGCTGTACGTGATCGTGGCCCACGAGGCGGTCGCCAGCGCGCGACGGAACGGGGCCGCGCTCCGGGAGCTGCACATCGTCGCCACGCGGGGCGCGGTCGTCTCGGTGCACTGGACCGCGTCCGCGGCGATCGACGC
>DATBIK010000098.1:0-2832 GCA_036556985.1 Candidatus Limnocylindria bacterium
GGTGAAGGAGGCGGCCAGCACGGCCGGCAAGGTCGTCGGCAACGTATCGGGCGTGGCGGGTAAGGCCGCGGGCAAGGTTGGGGGCGTCGCGGGCAAGGCCGCGGGGAAGGTGGGCGAGGCCGCCGGCGACGCAATCCGCGCTGTGGGCAAGGCGCTGCCCATCGGCAGTGATACGCCGAAGCGATCGGCGGCACGCCGCTCGAGGGCGACGTCGAAGTCGACCGCCGCGAAGAAGCCGGCAGCGAAGTCGACCGCCGCGAAGAAGCCGGCAGCGAAGTCGACCGCCGCGAAGAAGCCCGCCGCCAAGTCGTCCGCAGCAAACACGACTGCACGGGGAACCGCCTCCAAGCGGAAGGCATCGGGCACGAGCGCAGGCACCTCCAGCAAGCGGAGCGCTGCGACACCGACCAGACGCCGGCCGAAGAGCACCTGAGGGAGCGGGTCGCCGGTTCGCCAGCGCCGCGTGGCGCATGATGGGCCGGTGACCGAGCTTCCACTCGCCGGGGTCCGCGTCCTCGACCTGAGCCGCGTGCTGGCCGGACCCTTCGCGACCATGGTCCTCGCCGACCTGGGCGCGGACGTCATCAAGGTCGAGCCGCCCGACGGCGATGAGACGCGCGGCTGGGGACCGCCCTTCTGGGGTGACCCATCCGATGGGCGGAGCGCCTACTTCGCGTCGGTGAACCGCAACAAGCGCGCGATCGCGATCGACCTCAAGGCCGATGCCGGACGCCGGCTGCTCGACGCGCTGGCGGAGCGCGCCGACCTCATCGTCCACAACTTCCGCCCCGCCACCGCCGCCCGGCTGGGGCTGGACGCGGAGCGCCTGGCAAGCGCTCATGCCGATCTCGTGGTGGCGGTCGTGGGCGGCTTCCCGGGGAGCGGCCCGGAGCGCGATCGGCCGGCGTACGACCTGCTGGCGCAGGCGGTCTCCGGGCTCATGTCGGTGACCGGCGAGCCGAGCGGCGCGCCGAGCAAGGTGGGGGTGGCGCTGCTCGACGTGATCGCCGGGCTGGAGGTGGCGCTGGGTGCGGTGGCCGCGCTGCACGGCCGGGGCCGCTCGACAGTGCGCCGCGTGGATGCCAGCCTGGTGGAGGTGGGCGTGACCGCCATGATCAACGTGCTGGCCAACCATCTGGCCACGGGTGAGGAGCCGGGCCGTCACGGGTCGGCGCACCCGAACATCGTCCCCTACCAGGCGTTCGCCGCCCGGGACGGGCACCTCGTCGTGGCGGTCGGCAACGACGCGCAGTTCGCGCGGCTGCTCGAGGTGCTCGGGCTGGAGGATGGCGCCCGGGCATACGCGACGAACGCCCTCCGGCTCGAGCGCCGCGCAGACCTGATCCCATGGCTCTCCGAGGCGATCGGCCGGCGGGGACGCGACGACCTCGTTGCCGCGCTCGAGGAGCGCGACGTTCCCGCCGGGCCGGTGCTGCCCGTCAGCGGCGCGGTGGCAATGATGGAGGCCGCCGACCCCGACCGCTGGCTGCAGGCGGTCGACGGCATGCGTCTGGCGCCGAGCCCGATCCACCTGGACGGATCGCGAACGCCGCTGCGCGCCCCGCCGCCCCGGATCGGCGCGCACACCGACGAGATCCTCGCCGAGCTCGGCCTGCCCCGGCAGGAGATGGAGGAGCTGCGGGCGCGCGGGATCGTGCGCTAGAGCTCGACGCTGTCGACGATGCGCTGACCGAGCTCGAGGAGATCCTCCAGCTCCTGGACCGACTGCGCCTCGGTCCAGTCCGTGCTCATCACGATCGTGACCGCCTGGCCCGCCACGTCAATGGCGATGAGTCGGAACCGCTCGCCGGATGCGGCGCGCCACACCTCGCCGCCGGCGCCGAGGATCGCCACGTCGCTGCCGACCAGGCCGCCGCACGCCGCGAGCGCGCCCTCCGACACGGTGATATCCGCCTGCTCACCGGCTGCCCCACCGACCTCTACGGCCTCGCGGTTCGCCACGGCCAGGTGCGGGAGCTCCTCCAGCTCGGCGAGGAGATCGCCGGCGGCCAGGCCGGTCCCCACGCCCTCGCCGCCCTCGACGCACGGATCCGCGAAGACGTCGGTCACGCGCAGGAACGACACGCTGCCGCGCGGGACCACCTCTCGCACCAGCCCGAGCACCTCGGGAAGGTCGCGGTTCGCCGTCCATCCCTGGTCGGGGATGCCGAACGTCACCGGCGGCTGGAACTCGCGCGACCGGTACGTGCCGATCGTCAGCGGTCCGATGACGACGTCCTGCGCCACGGGCTGCGCGGCGGCGCTGGCCGGTGCGCTGCCGCGCGGGTTCGGGAAGAACTGCGACCCGAACAGCGCCGCCATGGCGACGAGGCCGGCCACGGCCAGGCCGAAGGCACCCAGCGCGACCGGCCGTGGCACCTCGCGTGGCGGCCGGACGCTCGTGTCGCGAGTGACGGCGAACACCTCGACCGGCTCGGCGATGCCCTTCAGCCGCCGCCGGCCGCGAGCCATGAAGCCGACCGGGATGCTCGCCTGGGTGATGCCCCGGACGGTCGAGGTCACGAGGACCTCGCCAGGGCGGGCCTCCGAGCAGACGCGTGCCGCGAGGTTGACCGCGGTCCCGATGTAGCCGCCGTCGGTCGCCACCGCCTCTCCGGCATGCACGCCGACGCCGACGCGCAGCGGACGGGCGGGGTCCTCGGCGCTCACCTCGACGGCGGCGTCGACGATCGCCAGCCCGCACAGCACGGCGCTCGAGGCGGCCGGGAAGACGGCGTGGATCGAGTCGCCCTCGGTCTTGACCGCGGTACCGTCGTGACGGGCCACGGCCTCCCGAGCGACCTCCAGGAAGCGAGCGACCAGCGCGGCCGC
>DATBIK010000099.1:0-39717 GCA_036556985.1 Candidatus Limnocylindria bacterium
GCCTTCGACATCTACTCGCGGCTCCTCAAGGAGCGGATCATCTTCCTCGGCGACGCGATCGAGGATCACATCGCGAACCTGGTGATCGCGCAGCTCCTCTTCCTCGAGAGCGAGGACCCGGAGAAGGACATCAGCCTCTACATCAACTCGCCGGGTGGCGTCGTCACGTCCGGCCTCGCCATCTACGACACGATGCAGTACCTCAAGGCGCCGGTGTCCACGATCTGCATCGGGCAGGCGGCCTCCATGGGCGCCGTCCTGCTGGCGGCGGGAGCCACGGGCAAGCGCTACGCGCTGCCAAACAGCCGGATCATGATCCACCAGGGTTCGGGCGGCTTCCGCGGCAACACGCCGGACGTGGAGATCCAGGTCAAGGAGATGCTCCACCTCACCGATCGGCTCATGCACATCCTGGCCAAGCACACCGGCCAGGAGTACGAGAAGGTGAAGCGCGACTCGGAGCGCGACTACTTCATGAGTGCCGAGGAGGCGAAGAGCTACGGCCTCGTGGACGAGGTGTTCGCCGGGAACGTCGAGTCGCTCATCAGCCTGGCCCAGGAGGCGGGCGGCACGGTGCCGACCTCCGACGAGGCGGCCAAGGCCGACCAGGCCAAGCCGGAGCCGAAGAAGAAGTAGCGTGCCTGAGCAGCGGACGACCGCGCGGGCCTTCCACGCGGCCGATGGGGTGGAGGACTGGCGCGTCCTGTTCTGGGGCGCCTACGCGCACTATCGCGTTCGATCCTTCGCCGAAGGCGCCCGTTTCGTGGCGGCCATCGGCGAGATCGGGATCCCGGAGGGCCACGTCCTCGACGTGGACCTGCGTCCGCAGGGCGTGACCATCAGAACCTCGTCCGAGGTGGAGGGCAGGCTCAGCCAGCGTGACATCGAGCTGGCTCGGCGGATCTCCGAGGTCGCGCGGACCCTCGGCCTGGAGCCGGACCCGTCACAGGTGCAGGTCGTGGGCATTGCCGTCGCCCAGGACACCGGTGCCGACACGCGTCCCTTCTGGGCCGCCGCCATGGGCTACGAGGTCGGCAGCGAGGATGCGATGGACCGCAACCGTCGCGGTCCCCACGTGTCGTTCCAGGGGTTGAAGCCACCGCGGCCGGGCCGTGGCCGCACGCACATCGACGTCAGCGTGCCCCAGGACCAGGCCGAGGCGCGGGTCGCCGCGGCACTCGCGGCCGGTGGCCGCATTGCGGACGATCGCAACGTCCCGTACTGGTGGACGCTCGCCTCGCCGGAGAACCACAAGGTCGACATCGCCGCCTGGCCGGACTTCGAGGACGACGACGTCTTCTGAGCGCAGGAGCGCTACGACGGTTTGCCGTCCTGAGCCGACACGCCGCTCGCCTCGAGGTCGAGCAGCCAACGCTTGACCCAGGCCTCCGCGCCCCAGCCACCGATGCCGCCGTCGGCATGGATGACCCGGTGGCAGGGCACCACCGGCGAGAACGGGCAGCGGGCCATGGCGCCGCCCACCGCGCGCGCCGCGCCGGGATGGCCCGCCATGATCGCCAGCTCGCCGTAGGAGACGGTGGCTCCATACGGGATCGTCCGGGCGGCGGCGTACACCTCGGCGTCGAAGGCGGACACGCCAGCCAGGTCGAGCTCTGCTTCGAACCCGTGCGCCCCACCCGCGAAGTACGCAGCCAGCTCACCCAGGACCGATGCGGAGGCGGCCTCGTCCAGTGCCGCGTCGCCTGGCGGAACCTCGCCGCGGGTGATGGCGACCAGGCCGGCGTCGGAGACGACCACCCACAGCCGTCCGATCGGCGTCTCCAGAGCGGCGCAGGAGCGGTGCATGCGCTCGATCCTACGAGTTATCGCCCCGTGCATCCTTCACCTGCCATCTTCCGCGCCCGGAGGGCCGATCATCGCCCAATGTCGGGCCAGGGCTGCAGGCGGGCGGCAGGAGGCGGGTCGAGCGCGATCCGTGCAGCCCTCAGCCGACATCAGGCGATCTGCGGGACGGCGAAGTCGCGCCGCGTAGGGATGAGGCCCAGCGCCGCCGGACCATCGGTCTATGGTGAGAGCGCGGGGAAACGCGTGATATCCTCGCGCCGATGACCAGCAAGACGAAGGTCCCGTACCGCTGCTCGTTCTGCGGGAAGAGCCAGGAGCAGGTGCGCAAGCTGATCGCCGGCCAGGGCGTGTACATCTGCGACGAGTGCATCAACCTGTGCCAGGAGATCATCGAGGAGGAGATGCTCGAGGCGCCGCGCGCCTCGAAGGCCGCGGCCACGCCCCTCCCCAGCCCGCGCCAGATCAAGGACCAGCTGGACCAGTACGTCATCAGCCAGGAGCAGGCCAAGAAGGTCCTCTCCGTGGCCGTCTACAACCACTACAAGCGGATCAACGCCGGCGAGACGGTCGACGACGTCGAGCTCGGCAAGTCCAACGTCCTGCTGGTGGGCCCCACCGGCTCCGGCAAGACGCTCCTGGCCCAGACGCTGGCCAAGGTCTTGGACGTCCCCTTCTGCATCGCCGACGCCACCAGCCTGACCGAGGCCGGCTACGTGGGCGAAGACGTGGAGAACATCCTGCTGCGGCTCATCCAGGCCGCGGACTTCGACGTGCAGCGCGCCCAGCGCGGGATCATCTACATCGACGAGATCGACAAGATCGCGCGCAAGACCGACAACCCGTCGATCACCCGTGACGTCTCGGGGGAGGGCGTGCAGCAGGCGCTCCTGAAGATCCTGGAGGGCACGGTCGCCAACGTGCCGCCGCAGGGCGGCCGCAAGCACCCGCACCAGGATTTCATCCAGATCGACACCACGAACATCCTCTTCATCTGCGGCGGGGCCTTCGAGGGCCTCGAGAAGATCGTCGAGGACCGGGTCGGCCGGCGGGGGATCGGCTTCGGCTCCGAGGCGCACCGCACCCGTGAGCAGCGGCGCCGGCTCATGGACCGCCTCATGCCGGAGGACCTGCTGAAGTACGGGCTCATCCCCGAGTTCGTCGGCCGCCTGCCCGTCGTCGTCAGCCTGGCGGCGCTCGCCAAGGACGACCTGGTGCGGGTCCTCACCGAGCCGAAGAACGCCGTCACGCGGCAGTTCGCGAAGTTCCTCAGCCTGGACAAGGTCGAGCTCGTCTTCACCGACGAGGCCCTGGACGCCACCGCCAAGCTGGCGATCGATCGCAAGACCGGCGCGCGCGCCCTGCGCACCATCGTCGAGGAGGCGCTCCTCGAGGTGATGTACGACATCCCCGAGCGCACCGACGTGAAGAAGGTGGTCATCACCGCCGAGACGATCGAGCACGGCCAGCCGCCGATGCTCGTCACCGAGACCGAGGAGTCCGACGCGCGGCGCCGGTCCCCGAAGGATCGGTCCCGCGCCGTCGAGCGCGAGGAGGAATCGGCCTAGCCCTCGCTGGCGGGCTGGTCTATCTCTGCTCGCGAACGGGACTCGCCATTCGATCCCTGGCCGCGGCTGATCAGCACCTGGTGCGGGAAGGGGATCTCGATGCCCTCCGCCGCGAATGCCGCCAGCACGCGCTTGCGCAGCTCCCCGCTGACCGCCCACTGCTGCGCGGGCTTCACCTGGCCGAGGACCTTGAGCGCGACCGACGAGTCGCCGAGGGCATTGACGCGCATGACCGCCGGCGGCTCGATGATCTTGTCCGCCCAGGCGGGGTCGTTCTGCATCTCCTCGCCGATTCGGTTGATGACCGCCGACGCCCGGTCGATGTCCGTGTCGTAGGCGACCGACACGTCGACGTTCACCCGGGCGAACCCGCGCGTCATGTTCGACGCCACCACGATCTGGCCGTTCGGAACGTTGTGCACCGTGCCGTCCAGGTTGCGCAGGACGGTGCGGCGCAGGCTGAAGCCCTCGACCACGCCGTCGACCCCGGCGATCGAAACAACGTCGCCCACGCTGTACTGGTTCTCGATGACGATGAAGATGCCGGCCAGCCAGTCGCGAACGAGCGTCTGGGCGCCGAAGCCGACCGCGATGCCCACAACCCCAAGGCCGGCGATGGCGGGACCGATGTCGACGTCGAACTGCGACAGGACCATGAGCAGGGCGATGAGGCCGATGACGATCGCCGCCAGGCGGTCGGCGAGCGTCTCGAGCGTCTTCATGCGTCGCTCGAGGTCCGCCTGGGTGATGAGCGACTCGTCGTCGCCGCGCCGCTGGGCGATCACCGAGCGGGTGGCGAGTCCGATGGCCCGCCTCGCGAGCCAGATGCCGACCAGCGCGGCCACCACGATGACGAACACCTTGATGACGTCATTCCACGCGACGGCGTCGACGAACGCGTCCCAGTCGAATGTCATGCGGGGATGGTAGCAACCGTCCAGGGTGGTACGACCGGTGCAGGCCCGGGGGTACTTGCGGTCGGGAGTCCACCCGACGGCAACGGGCTAGGATGCGGTGCGGCGGGGCACAACGCCCGCCTTCCGGGCACAAGGGGATTCGAACGAGATGGGCCAGAACCAGCGACGACCCGGCTTCCTGCGCTGGGGCGAGGGCGCCCGCGGCGCCGACGCCGACGCCAGCGCCGAGAGCCCCACGCCCGAGACGCCGGACGAGCAGCCGACCGCCGAGGCCGCGCCGAGCGGGGACGAGGCCGCGGTGACCAGCGAGGCGACGCCGCCGACCGAGCCGACCGCGCCCGCCCCGGAGAGCGCGCCGTCGGCCGAGACCCCCGCTGCCGACGCACCCGAGGCGAGCCCGTTCCTGCGTGACCTGGTGGGCGCCATGCGGGGCGTCGCCGAGTCGTCGCGCGAGTCGACGGTCTCCGAGTTCCGGCAGTCGGTCGACGCGCGGGTCGAGGAGCTGAAGGCCGCCGCCGAGGAGCGAGCGAGCGACCTGCGCCGGCGTTCTGAGCTCGACCTTGGCGGGATCGGCGACTGGGAGCGCACCGAGCTGGAACGTGTCCGGGGCGAGGCGGAGCAGCGCCGCAAGGCGCGTCGCGAGCTGCTCGAAAGGGAGCTCGCGGAGCACCAGTCCGCCAGCGAAGCGGAGCTGGAGGCGCTTCGCGCGAAGCTCACCGACTACGAGCGCGAGATGGACGCCTTCTTCGCCAAGCTGGGCGACATCGCCGACCCGGCGGCCTTCGTCGCCGCCGCGAAGCGCATGCCGCCCCCGCCGGACCTCGCCGCCTCATCCGCCGCCGGCGCGGCGGCGCCGGGCGAGGCCGCCACCGCAACCCCTGAATCGGGCAACGGCAATGGCGCGGCGCCGGCCGAGGACCGGCTCGCACAGCGCCTCGCGCAGCTCGACGAGCGGCTTGGCACGGCAACCGCCTCGGCAGGCGAGTCGAAGAGCGTTGATGCCAAGGCCGACGAGTCGAAGGCCGTCGAGCCGGCCGCCACGACGGCTCCGACCGACGCTGCCGCAAGCCCCGCGGCGACGGCGACGGCCGCACCGCCCGCCACCGCCGCACCGCCGTCCGCCGCCACCGCACCCGTCGCGTCAGCGCCGCCGGCCGCGGCCGCCGAGACCTCCACCGCCATCGTCGTGAAGGGGCTCGGCAGCTTCGGCGCCATCACGTCCTTCAAGCAGGCCCTCGAGCGGGTCGACGGCGTCCGTGGCGTCACGCTCTCGCTCGGCCCCACCGGCGACTTCGTCTACCGGGCCAGCCACGCGGGCGAGTTCGACCTCGTGGGCGCGATCCGCAGCATCGAAGGCCCGAACGCGATCATCGAGGATGCCGACGGCCAGCTGCGCGTCACCATCGAGCGCCCGCGCTGACCCCCGCGGGCCGGCGGCGAGCCGGCGCGTGCTAGACTCCCGCGCACGGTGCTGACCGTGAGGAGTACCCCTCCATCGGCCCATAGAGAGGACGCCGCCGCAGGCTGAGAGCGGCTCCGGGAACGAGAGGGAGAAGGTCGCACGCGAGCCGGCCGGGATCCGCCCGATAGCGCGGGAGCGAGGGCGCATCGGCGCATGCCGATCGCCGAACGAAGGTGGTACCACGACGAGCCCGTTCGTCCTTCGACGAGCGGGCTTTTGCATGCGCAGGAGATGGACCGATGACGACGCCGACGAGACGCGACCTTCCGCCGCGCTACGAAGCCGCCGTCGTGGAGCCGTCGATCTACGAGCGCTGGCTGGCGAGCGGGGCCTTCACGCCGGCCGCCGAGCCGCCCGCCGATGCGGAGCGCTTCGTCATCATCATGCCGCCCCCGAACGTGACCGGCGCCCTGCACAACGGCCACGCGGTGTTCGTGACCCTCGAGGACACGATGATCCGCTACCACCGCATGCGCGGCGACGACACGCTGTGGCTGCCGGGGGTCGACCACGCCAGCATCGCCGCCCAGTTCGTCCTGGACCGGATCATCGGCGAGGAGGGGGAGACGCGCGCCTCGCTCGGCCGTGAGCGCTACCTCGAGCGGATGTGGCAGTTCATGGACGAGACGCGCGGCGTCATCGGCCGCCAGATGCACCGCCTCGGCGCGAGCGCGGACTGGACCCGCGGGCGCTTCACCATGGACCCGATCAGCGCCCGGGCGGTTCGCGTCGCCTTCAAGCGCCTGTGGGACGCGGGGCTGGCGTACCGTGGCGAAGCCCTCGTGAACTGGTGCCCGCGCTGCCGGACGACCATCAGCGACCTGGAAAACGTGCACCGGGACGAGACCGGGACGCTGTGGACGGTGCGCTACCACCTCATCGGCCCCGACGGGGAGGCCAGCCTGGACGAGACGATCAGCGTGGCCACCACCCGGCCGGAGACGATCCTGGGCGACACGGCGGTCGCCGTGCATCCCGATGACGCGCGCTACCGCGCCCTCGTGGGCCGCGAGGCGCTCATCCCGATCGTGAACCGCCGCGTCCCGATCATCGCCGACCCCGCGGTGGAGCGCGCGTTCGGCACCGGGGCGGTGAAGATCACGCCGGCCCACGATTTCGACGACTACGAGATGGGCAAGCGCCACGGCCTGCCGATGGTGAGCGTCCTCGACGAGGACGCCCGCATCACCGAGGTCGGCGGCGACCTGGCCGGGATGGACCGCTACGACGCGCGGAGCGAGGTCGTTGCGCGGCTGGAGGCCGCCGGCGACCTGGCGGGCAGCCGCGAGCACCCGATGGTGATCGGCCACTGCGACCGCTGTGGAACGGTGGTCGAGCCGCGCCTGTCGGTGCAGTGGTTCATCCGCGCCGGGCCGCTCGCCGAGCGCGCCCTGGCATCGGTCCGGGAGGGGAGGACGCGGATCATCCCCGACCACCAGGAGAAGGTCTACGCCCACTGGATGGAGAACATCCACGACTGGGCGGTGGGCCGCCAGCTGTGGTGGGGGCACCGCATCCCGGCCTGGTACTGCCCGGACGGGCACATCACCGTCTCCGACGCCGAGGACGGGCCCGATGCCTGCGCGGCGTGCGGCCTCCCGTCCGCCGAGCTGACGCGCGAGACGGACATCTTCGACACCTGGTTCAGCAGCGGACTGTGGCCGTTCAGCACCATGGGCTGGCCGGACGACACGCCGGACCTGCGCCGCTTCTACCCGACCTCGGTCATGGAGACCGGGCCGGACATCCTCTTCTTCTGGGTCGCCCGCATGATGATGCTCGGCCTGTTCTGCACCGATGTCGAGCCGTTCCACACCGTGTACCTGCACGGCATCGTCCGCGGCGAGGGCGGCGTGAAGATGAGCAAGACGAAGGGCAACGTGGTCGACCCGCTCGAGGTGGTCGAGCAGATCGGAGCCGATGCGCTGCGCTTCGCGCTCGTCACCGGCACGTCGCCGGGGATGGACCAGCGTCTCACCGCGGCGAAGCTCGACGGCGGGCGGAACTTCACGAACAAGCTGTGGAACGCGACGCGCTTCGTCCTCGGCGCGCGGCCGGAGCCGGCCGGCGAGCCGGAGGGGGAGCCCACGCTGGCAGAGCGCTGGATCGCGTCGCGCCTGTCCGGTGCCCAGGAGCGCGCCACCCGTCAGCTTGACGCGCTCGACATGTCCGGCTATGCGGGGAGTGCCTACGACTTCGCGTGGAGCGAGTACTGCGACTGGTTCATCGAGATGGCGAAGGTCGAGCTCCGCCGCGAGGACGCCACGCCCGGGGAGCGCGAGCGGGTGTGGCGCGTGGCCGCCGACGGGCTGGCGGGCATGCTCCGCATCCTGCATCCCCTCATGCCGTTCGTGACCGAGCAGGCCTGGAGCTTCCTCCACGAGGCCGATCCGCGCGCGACCGACGGCGAGCCGCTGCTCGTCAGCGCAGCCTGGCACGCCGGCGGTCGACGCGATGACGCGTCGGAGTCGGCCGTCGACGCGCTCGTCGACCTCGTCCGTGGGCTCCGGCACCTGCGCACCGAGACCGGCGTGCCGGCCGGGGAGTGGCGCCACCTCGTCGTGGTGGCTGCCGACGATCGGGCCGCGGCGACGCTCGAGGATGGGCGCCGCTACCTGGAGGCGCTGGCACGCGGCCGGCCGGTCGAGGTGCTGCCGGCGGGCTCGGCGTCGGCGCGTCCGGCTGGGGTGGTGACGTCGTCCCTCGGCGCGGCATGGTACGCGGCCGATGACGAGAGCCCCGAGGCGGCGGCTCGCCGCGACGCGCAGGCCGACCATCTTCGTCGCGGCATCGAGCGCCTGCGCGCGTTGCTCGCCAACTCGTCGTTCACCGAACGGGCGCCGGCGGCGGTCGTCGAGCGCGAGCGGGGTCGGCTGGCCGAGCTCGAGGCGCAGCTGCGGCAGCTCGACGGGTGAGCGGTCGCTCGCAGGCCCGCTGGTAGAATCGCCGCGCTGAGCCGCACGATCCAGGGGAGCCCATGTCGTTCCTGAGGCGCAACAAGAAGGAAGAGGCGCCCCCGCCTCCGCCGCCGCAGCCGATGCACGAGGACGTATCGGCCCAGCAGTACGCGCTCAAGCTCGCCTACCTGGCACGGTCGAGCGACGGCCTGCGGATGCATCCCGATCCATCGATCCGCCAGGCGCTTCCCGGGATCGTCGAGCCACTGGCGTCCACCCCGGTCGAGGTCATCGAACCGCTGCCGATCGAGTACACCGACGCCGCGCCGAACATGGAGCGCTTCACCGAGATGCAGCAGTGGGTCCTCGCCAGGCGAGACCTCGGCCCCATCGGCAGGCACGCGCTGTACGTCCTCGAGATGACCGATGCCCTGGACATGACGGTCGACACCTTCTACTGCGCCCTCCTGCATGGCGAGACGGACACCTCCGGGTACCCCGAGTACAACGCCATCGTCGGCGGTCTCGCCACCCACTGGGACGAGCTCTCTGGTGAGCTCATCGTTCGCGCCGTCATCGGGTGGGGCGGCAAGGGTCAGCGAGGAGACACCGAGCGGATCGGCCAGCGCATCCTCAGCTCGCTGTATCAGCAGGTCATTGCCACCGGCTTCACCCTCGGCGCTGCCGACTCGGCGCGCGCCGCCATCGGCGGCGGGCCGGGCGGGGTGGTCTGCGCCCACTGCGGCTTCGAGGCAGGGAGCGCCGGAGCCTTCTACTGCCCGAAGTGCGGCATGCGCATGACCCGGGCCTGATCCGGCAGTACTTTCGGCAGCGGAGTACCGGTTCCGAGTCCCATTGCCGTGTGGGTGGGTGCGGCTGATAGTGGTGCGGTCTGCACCGATTGACGCACCTGAGGGACCCCATGCAGCGACCGACCGTCCTTCTCGCCGCGGGCGAGGACTTCGGCCCCCATATCGACGCTCTGACGCGTGCCGGCTTCCACGTCGTCACCGAGCTCGCCACCGACGGAACCCGTCCGACGCTGGCCGTGCTCGACTGTGACCTCCCGGCCGATGCAGGGGCCACGACGTACGCGGCGCTCCATGCCGGTGTGCCCGTCCCGACCCTGCTCATCTTCGGCGAGGACATCCCGGATTTCGCCACCAACGGCAATGCGGCGCACGACGAGTACGCGGTGAAGCCGATTCCGCCCGACGCGCTCGTCTACCGTCTCCAGGCGCTCATGATCCGAGGCGGCCACCAGCTGCCGGACCAGGCAGGGGGCTGGACCGATGGCGTCACCACCGAGGGCTCGACCATCGGTGAGGCGCAGGTCATCAGCATCTTCGCCCCGAAGGGTGGCGTGGGGAAGACGACGGTCGCCGTGAACCTGGCGGTCGCCCTCCGGGAGCAGACCCGCAGCAGCGTCCTCCTGCTCGACGCCGACGTGGGGGTCGGCAACGTGACCTCGGTGCTCGCCGCCCCGTACCGGATGGGCCTCGCCGACCTTGCCGACTCGCCGCCGGAGGAGTGGACCGACGCCGCCTTCGAACATGCCACCACGCAGCACGAGGAGAGCGGCGTGCGCGTCCTCACCTGGGGCACCGACGCGTCGGAGTCGCAGCGTGTCACGGTCGACCTGCTGCTCGCCGCCGTGCGCTGGGCGCGAACGCATCACTCGTACGTGGTGATCGACAACCATCCCGGCTACGACGACCGCACCATGGCGATGCTCAGCGTCTCGAACGAGATCCTCCTGGTGGTCACCCCGGAGGTCGGCCCGCTGCGCAACAGCGCCCAGTTCCTGGAGCTGGCCCGCGAGATCGGCCTGGGCGACGTGGTGAGCGTCGTCGTGAACCGGGCCAACCACGGGGTGCGCATTCCGGACATCGAGCACGCCCTGAAGCTCAAGGTCAGCGCCACGATCGTCTCGAATGGTCCGAAGGCCGTCATCGCCTCGAACGAGGGCGCGCCACTCATCACACGCTTCCCGCGCGACAAGATCACCACTGACCTGCACAACGTCGCCCGACTCGTGACGGCTGGCGAGCCGATGAACGGCACCGAGCCCGCTCGTCGGACCTGGTGGTCGGCCCTCGTCTCCCGCGCGTCGAACGCCTGACCGCGCGCCGGCGCCCGAATCCGACGCGCTCGCCGTCGCGTTGCGCCACGCTGGTGCGCCTGCCATGATGCGCGGCGCGAGCTGACCGTCGCTGTGCGGCGGCTCGCATTCGAACCCGGAAGAGCACGACGTGCCGACCTACGACTACCAGTGCCGGAGCTGCGGCCACACCATCGAAGTGATCCATCCCATGTCAGAGGATGGGCCGACCACGTGTGAGGTCTGCGGCGGCGAGCTGCGCCGCATCCTCCATCCGGCAGGGATCATCTTCAAGGGCACCGGGTTCTACAAGACCGACTCCCGTTCGGCGAGCTCCGCATCGGTCCCGGCCGGGGCCAAGGGCACGAGCTCGGATTCCGCGCCGGCCAAGCCGGCCGAGGGCGGCGCTGCGAAGGGCGGCGAGACGAAGACGGCTCCAAACCCCAAGCCGGGCGGGACGCAGCCCGCCGCCGACTGAGGCGGCTCTTCCGGAGGTCCGAGATCAGGCCGAGCGTGCCTGGCGGGTGCCGCAGCGCCGGCAGAACCGGGCGGAGGCCGAGAGCGACAGGCCACACTCGCCGCAGGCCTGTACGCCGATGTTGCTCATGACGCCGGCCACCTCGCGGGCCGACGCGTCCCAGAACGAGCCGCCCACGGCGCCGGCCATGCCCGCGGCCTGCCGTGCGGCGAGCTCGGCGGGGTGGACCGATGCGCCGCTCGATCGGTAGGGGAGGACGTTCTGCGCGCCGGCTCCTACCGGACCCTCGCCCGGGTCTCCGAGACCGAGCAGGTCGAGCTTCGCGCGACGCGCGACGAGTGCGGGGTCGTCCGACTCGGCGGCGAGCGGCGCGGCGTCGGGCTCGACGGGTGCCGCCGGCTCGCGCCGCGGGATGTGGAGGAATGTCTCGCTGATGGGGAGGATGGGTCGCTGGGTCGGGACCGGCTCGGGCTCGGGCTCGATCTCGGCGGCGGCAGCGATCGGCTCCGGCTCGACCTCGGCGACGGGCTCCGGTTCGACCTCGGCAACGGGCTCGGGCTCGGGCTCGGCAACGGGCTCCGGCTCGAGCTCGACCTCGGCGACGGGCTCCGGCTCGAGCACGAAGGCCGCATCGGCCTCCCAGGCAAGGGCAGGCTCGGCCTCGGCAGTGACGGGCGCATCCGGCCACGTCGGCTCCGGCGTCGATTCGATCACCGCCAGCGGCATCGGTTGGAGCTCGGGTGCGATGGGGTCCGGCTCAGGCTCCACTTCCGCGATGACGGGCTCGGGCTGCGCCGCGGCCGCGGCGGGCTCAGGCTCCGCTGCCTCCACCGGCCATTCGCGTGCGGTGCTGCCGTTCGTGGCCGCGGCGGAGAGATCCTCGCTTGGCCAGGCGTCGACACCGAGGCGACGGTTCAGGTCGTCGGCGCCAAGCTCCGCGACAGCGTCCGCGGCGACGGCCGGGTGCTGCGCGCTGAACGAGGCCTCGAAGCGCTCGATGAGGTCATCGGTGCCGACGATGGGGACGCAGGTGCGGCAGCGTCCGGCGTCGTCGTTCCAGCAGTTCACGCAGGCGTACTGGCGGCACTGGATGCAGAAGTTGAACGAGTCGTGGAAGGCGTCGAGCTGAGCCGATGCCAGCGCCTCCTCCTCCGAGCGCATCGCGTCGCCGACGGCATCGGACAGGCTGTCCTGGCTCATGATGTAGTTGCGCAGCCCGGAGATGAGCCCGCGGGTCTTCCGAATCGTGTTCAGCTCGGTCGGGGCGGCGAACTCGTAACGAGTGCCGCACCTCTCGCAGAATGACTCGGTCAGCGCTTCGGGCATGTCAGTTTGAAGGGTCCCATGCTGGGCAGCCGATCAGGGAGGGCAGTATAGCCACGGCTTTCCAGCGCACCCACACGCGCGTTGGTACTCCCCCGTTCGTCGTGGGTACCGGACCGATGCCCTCAGCCGAGCGTGAGGGCGCGCCGTGCTAGCATCGGCCGGGTGGGCATCCTGGCGAGGCTGGAGGCCTTTTTCGAGCGCTTCTTCGAGGCCCCTGCCGGTCGGCTCGGGGCCTCGCTGCAACCCGTCTCGCTCGCCAAGCGCATCGAGCGCGCGATGGACACGAGCAAGTCGTTCCGCGAGGACGGCGTGATCGTGCCGAACCACTACGACCTGCATCTGAACCCCACCGATTACGCCGGCTTCGAAAGCTACCGCGGCTCGCTCGAGGACGACCTCGCCCACGGCGTCCTGACGCGCGCGCGCCACGAGCGTTACACCCTCGTCGCCAGGCCGCGCGTCCGGATCACCGCCGATCCATCGGTTCCGCGCGGCGACATCAGGGTGGCCGCGAACGTGGTGGACGAGTCCGGCGACCGGCTGCGGGCCGACGAGCCGCTTCCCGCCTCGTCGGACACCATGGTCTTCAGCCGTCCCGGCGGCGACCCCGCCTCGCCCTCCTCGGCCACGCGCGCCTACCTCCTGGTCCAGACCGATGGCGCCCCGCCCGTCCAGTTCGACCTGGGTGGCCCGCTCATCAGCATCGGGCGGGCGAGCGACAACGACGTGATCGTGGACGACGGCCTCGTGAGCCGGCACCACTGCCAGCTCAAGCTCCAGCACGGCGCGTACAGCTTCGCCGACCTCGGCAGCCGGAATGGGTCATTCGTGAACGGGCAGCCGGTGAGCGAGATCGCGCTCGGCCCGGGGGACCGGATCCGCATCGGCGCCACCGAGATCGAGTTCCAGGTGCGCGGGTGACCGGCGAGATCCTGCGCATCCTGCTGCTCGGCCTGCAGCTGGGGTTCCTGGCGCTGCTCTACCTCATCCTGCTCGGCTTCGCCCGCTCGCTGCTTCGGGACCTGCGCAGCGCGGAGCAGGCGCAGATCGCCAGCCAAGCTGGCCTCGGAAGGCTTGCGGTGCTCGAGTCGCCGGAGGACGTGCCGCCAGTGGGCCGCACGATCTCGTTGGGGCCGATCAACTCCATCGGCCGCAACGTGAACAACACGATCTTCGTCGAGGACGACTTCGTCAGCGCCAACCACGCGATGCTCACCTTCCGCGGCCGGAGCTGGTTCGTGGAGGACCAGGGGAGCACGAACGGCACGTACGTGAACGGCCACCGAATCGACCGGCCGGTGGCGCTGTCCTACGGCGACGAGCTGACGATCGGCCGGGTGCGGATGCGCCTTGAGCGCTGAGCCGCGGGTGACGCACCGACGGGCGCCGAGCGTCGCCTGGCGCTGGCCGGAGCTGCGGATGCTTCTGCCGCTCGCCCTGCTCGTGCCGCTCGGCTTCGCGGTGAGCCACATCGCGAGCACCGGCCTCGCCGATCCGGGCCCGCTCGGGTTGGCGGCCATCTACGTGGTCATGGTGCTCGCCGCCCACTTCGTGCTCGTCATCGCCGGCCATCGCGGCGACCCGCTCCTCCTGCCGCTGGTGGCGACCATCGGTGGCATCGGGCTGGTCATGCTGAACCGACTGCCGCAGGGCCTGCGCGGGACGAATCTCTTCGGCCTCCAGCTCGGGATGGCCGAGACGCAGGTGCTCTGGTTCGGCGTCGGCCTGATGGCGATGCTGGCCGTGGCCATCGGCCTGCGCGACGACGGGTTCCTTCGGCACTACAAGTACACCTGGGCCCTGGGTGGGGCGGCGCTCCTCGTGCTCACCTTCCTGTTCGGCGTGGAGGAGAACGGCGCCCGGCTGTGGATCGCGGCCGGGCCGGTTCGTTTCCAGCCCGGCGAGGCGATCAAGATCGTGCTCGTCGTCTTCATCGCCGGATACCTCGCCGAGAAGCGAGCGCTGCTCACCAGCGCGACGATGCGGATCGGCTTCCTGAAGATCCCGCCGGTCCCCTACCTGCTGCCGATGCTGGCGATCTTCGTGATCGTCATGCTCATCGTGGTCGTCATGCGCGACCTCGGCACCGCGCTCCTCTTCCTGGGTATCTTCCTGACGATGCTGTTCGTGGCGACCGGCCGCCGGTCGTACGTGCTGCTCGGCATCCTCCTCTTCGTCGCGGGCTCGTACGTCGCCTACAACCTGTTCGACCACGTCCGCATCCGCGTGAACAACTGGATCGACCCCTTTGCCGATGTGACCGATGCCGGCTACCAGACCGTCCAGGCGCTGTACGCCTTCGGCCGTGGCGGCCTCTTCGGAGAGGGGCTGGGCCAGGGCCTGCCCACGATCTCCGGACGGCTGCCGATCCCGGCCCTCGAGACCGACTTCATCTTCGCCGCGGTGGGGGAGGAGCTCGGCCTCATCGGCGCCTTCGCGCTCCTCGCCCTGGCGCTTGCGCTCGTCTTCCGCGGGTTGCGGGTGGCGATGCTGGCGCGCGACGACTTCAGCGCCATGCTGGCGGTGGGCCTGACCACCAGCCTCGGCCTCCAGACGCTCATCATCGTGGCCGGGAACGTGAAGCTCATCCCGCTCACCGGGATCACCTTCCCGTTCGTCAGCTACGGGGGCTCGAGCCTGCTCGCCAGCTTCGTGGTCGTCGGCCTGCTCCTGTCGATCAGCCACCGCTCCTCGGTGGGCGGCCCGGACGAGGCGCGGGCATCGTGATCGCCACCAACGTGCGGCGCCTGGCGATCTACCTCGTCATCGCCTTCGCCATCACCTCGATCGCGCTGTCCTGGTGGCAGGTCGTCGAGGCTCCGGCGCTGGCGGCGCGAGGCGACAACCCGCAGGTCATCGCCGCCCGGCGCAGCGCGCTGCGCGGATCGATCTTCGACGCGCGCGGCGAGCTGCTCGCGTCGAGCCGGGTCGTCGACGGCCTCAGCCGGCGGAGCTATGTCGACACCGCCTTCACGCACGTCATCGGCTACGCGAGCCTCCGATTCGGCACGACCGGCATCGAGCGGGCCTGGGACGACATCCTCACCGGGCGTGCCGACCCGAACCCGCTGAACGACCTCGTCAACGACATCCTGGCCCGCGAGCCGCAGCCGCGCGACGTCACGCTGACCATCGACCGCCGCCTGCAGGACTTCGCCGCAGCCCAGCTCGGATCAGACATCGGCGCCGTGGTCGCCATCGACCCAGCGACCGGCGCGATGTTGGCCATGACCTCCACGCCCACCTTCGACGCAACTCCGATCTCCGGCGACCCGGCGGGAGCGGGCGCCGCCATGGAGCGCATCACCGATGCCCCCGGCAACCCGCTCGTCGCCCGGGCCCGGCAGGGGCGCTACACCCCCGGGTCGGTGATGAAGGTGCTCACCGCGGCGGCCGGCCTCGACTCCGGCGCGATCACGCCCCAGACCACGTACCCGGACCAGCCACGCCAGGAGCGCGAGGGGTTCGTGGTCGAGGGCTTCCGCGTCGTCGAGCACGACCTCGGCAGCATCCAACCCGCGCTGTGGCCCCTGTCCGAGGCGCTCCAGGTGTCGAGCAACATCTTTTTCGCCCATGTGGGGCTCGACATCGGCACCGAGCAGTACCTCGAGTACGCCCGCCGGTTCGGATTCTGCGCGCCGCTGTGGGTCGGCACGGAGGCGCGCGGGCTGCCGGTGGCTGCCTCGTTCGTCACCGCCGAGTCGGAGGGCGACTGCACGCCCTTCCAGGATCGCGCCGAGCTGGCCCAGGCCTCGTTCGGGCAGGCCCGCGTCAGCGTGACGCCCGTGCAGATGGCGCTCCTGGCGGCGACGATCGCGAACGACGGGGTGATGCCGCAGCCATACGTCGTGGCTGACGTACGCGCGCATGCCGCCGACCCTTCCGCCGGTCCGACGGACCGTCTCGTCGAGCGCTACGGGGGCGGCGGTGGCGAGCGGGTCATCGGTCCCGAGATCGCGCGACAGGTCCGATCCGCCATGGTGGACGCCGTTCACGCCCCGCTCGGGCAGCTGTACGCGGGCGGCGCGAACGTGGCCAATTTCGGCGTTCCCGGCGTGCGGACCGCCGGCAAGACCGGTACCGCCGAGCTCGGGGGCGGGCGCGACCCGCACTCCTGGTTCATCGGGTTCGCCGATGCCGCGGGCGACGGGACGCCCAGCATCGCGGTGGCGGTGGTGGTCGAGAGCGGCGGCAGCGGGTCCGGACGCGCGGCGCCGATCGGTGGTGCGGTCATGGCCGAGTGGCTGCGACTCCAGGGCGGCGGATGAACCGTTCCGTAACCGGCTGGGGTATTGTGAGAAGGCAGGGAGCGCCGAGCCGCCAGTTCGTCAAAGGGGTGCAACCGTCGTGAAGAACGTCCAGGAGCCGGCCGAGCGCGTCATCGCCAACGTCGAGCGCGTCATCGTCGGCAAGCATGCCGAGGTGCGCATGGCGCTCGTGGCCCTCCTGTGTGAGGGCCACATCCTCATCGAGGACGTACCCGGCGTCGGAAAGACGATGCTCGCCAAGGCGATCAGCCGCAGCATCGGCTGCTCCTTCCGGCGCATCCAGTTCACCCCCGACCTCCTCCCCTCCGATGTCACCGGCCTGTCGATCTTCAACCAGAAGGAGCAGGAGTTCGAGTTCCGACCGGGACCTATCTTCGCGCAGGTCGTCCTGGCCGACGAGATCAACCGGGCCACGCCGAAGACGCAGAGCGCGCTTCTCGAGTGCATGGAGGAGCGGCAGGCCACAATCGACGGTGTGACCCACGGGATGCCGACGCCCTTCCTCGTGATCGCCACCCAGAATCCGATCGAGTACGAGGGCACCTTCGCGCTCCCGGAGGCTCAGCTCGACCGCTTCATGCTCCGCCTGCGGATGGGCTATCCGAAGGCGATGGAAGAGATCGTCATCCTCGACGAACAGAAGCGGATGCATCCCATCGAGGATCTGCGCCAGGTCCTCTCTCTCGAGGAGCTGCGGCAGATGCAGGGCGCGGTGAAGGAGATCTACGTCGACCAGGCCGTGGCCGAGTACATCGTCCGGCTGGCGACCGCCACCCGCGAGCACCCCGACGTCTATCTTGGCGCCTCGCCACGCGGCTCGATCAACCTGTACCGCGCCAGCCAGGCGCTCGCCGCCCTCGACGGACGCGACTACGTGATCCCCGACGACGTGAAGCAGCTGGGGGTGGCCGTGCTCGCCCATCGGCTCATCGTGAAGAGCCAGGCGTCACTGCGCGAGATCGACCCGGATGCCATCGTCCGCGAGATCCTCGGCCAGATCGCCATTGGCGAGCCGACGAACGTGACCGCAGGGCCGCGATAGGCGACCGGAGGCCATCGGCGCATGGGCAGCCTGGCACGCCAGCTGAGGTTCGTCTTCCTCGGCACGGTCCTCGTGGTCGCCGCGTTCAGCACGGGGATCAACTTCCTCTTCTTCCTCGTCTATCTGTTGGGGGCCCTGCTCGTCGCGGCCTGGCTCTTCGCGCGCCGCGGCCTGCAGGGATTGCGCGCCGGCTACTACGTCATCAACCCCAGGGCACAGGTGGGCGAGGTGCTCCAGGCCATCTACCGCGTCGACAACGACACCAGCTGGGGGAAGCCGTGGGTCGAGCTCTGGAACGAGTCGACCCTGCCGGCGCCGCTCCCCGGGCGGGTGATCGGGGTGCGTGCCGGGGCCAGCCGCCAGTGGCTGGCCAAGGTGACGCTCCTTCGACGCGGCTCGTACCGGCTCGGCGCGCTCCGCGTCCGGACCGGCGACCCGTTCGGGCTGTTCACGACCGAGATGGTGGTGGGGCAGCCGACCTGGGTCGTCGTCTTCCCCAAGGTGCATGCGCTGCCGCACTGGCGCCTGCCGCCCTCCCCCGTGGACGGGACGCAGCCCTCGCGACGCCGCTACGAGGCCACCAGCCCGCTCGTGCGCACCATCCGGCCCTACACGCACGGTGATGCGATCAACCGCATCCACTGGCTGTCGAGCGTGCGCCATGGAGAGCTCCAGGTGAAGGAGTTCGACCTCGAGCAGACCGCGGATCTGTGGATCGTGCTCGACCTCGATCGTGCGGCGCATGCCGGGAGCGGAGACGGCTCGTCGGTCGAGGCGGCCGTGAGCGCCGCAGCCTCGATCGCGGTCCAGACGCTCTCCGAGAACCGCGCCGTGGGACTGACCGTTTCCAGCCGGCGGCAGCACGTCCTCCAGCCCGACCGTGGCACGCGGGTTGAGCAGAAGATCCTCCATCTGCTCGCGAACGTGCAGGCCGATGGCTCGCGGCCGCTTGCCGAGGTGCTGCTGAACACCCTGCCGCAGCTGCGGCGCGGCATGACCCTGTGTCTCGTCACCGCCTCGACCGACCGGGAGTGGGCACGCGCCCTTGCCTCCCTGCGCCGCCGCGGTGTGGCGACTGTCGTCGTGCTCCTCGACCGATTCGCCTTCGAGGCGCCGCGGCCGACCGACGATGCATCCGGGGGCGCGGGGATGCCCGGTGAGCCGTCGGAGCCGCCCGAGCCGGAGGGGCGTGCCGAGCTGAGCGCCCTGCGACACGCCCTCGCCGAGTACGACATCGGCTATTACGCAGTCGGACCGGGCGAGGACCTCGGATTGGCGCTCGGCGGGCGGGAGCGGGTCCGTGCCTGAGTGGCTGCAGCGTTACGCGCGACCGCGGGAGGGCTGGCTGGCGCTCGCGCTGCTCATCGTCATGCTCCTCAGCCTGGGCTGGTCGGTCCAGCGCACCGGCTGGATCGACGAGACCGAGTTCATCGTGCCGATCGCCCTCTACGCCGTCTGCCTCGGCGCCATCCTGGGCCTGACGCGTCTCTCGGTCGTCCTCGTCGTGCCGATCAGCGCGCTCGTCGGCGCCGGCCTCCTGCTGTGGGCCGTCGGCGGTGAGTACTTCCCCCGGGCGTCGCAGGCCGGCCGCATCCTGCTCCTCCGCGACGAGACCTTCGACTGGCTAGTCAGCCTCCTCGACCGCGGGTTCGCGGCCCAGTTCGTCCCGTATGCGCTCGGCTTCGGCATCGTCATGTGGGTCACCGCCTTCATGGCCGGCTACGCGGTGTACCGCCACCACCGGGTCCTCGACGCGATCCTCCTCGTCGGCGCGGCGCTCATCGGGAACATGTCGGCCACCATCGCCGACCTGTTCGGCTACCTCGTGCTGTTCATGCTCGCCGCGCTCCTGCTCTGGCTGCGCGCGGCCCTCATCGGCAAGGAGGAGGGCTGGCAGCGGCGCCGGGTGAACGAGAACGCGGAGGTGCCGGCGGCGATCATGCGCTCCGGCGTGCTGTTCATCGCCGGCAGCATCGCGCTGGCCTGGGTGCTCACCAGCGTGGCGGTCGCCGCGCCGCTCACCGCGGTGTGGAACAACCTCGACGGCCTGTGGCGCGACGCCCGCAACCAGCTGGATGCGGTCTTCGGCGGCCTGTCGAACCCCGAGGCGCGGATCAGCGGCGCCACCTTCGGCAACGGCTTCTCGATCGACGGCTCGTTCGTCAGCAGCGAGTCGCCGGTGCTCACCATCGCCGCACCGCGCAACTTCTACCTGCGCACCGCGACGTACGACCGCTACACGGGCAGCGGCTTCGTGCGCAGCTCGGCGGAGGAGCGCCGCGTCCCGGCGGGGGAGCTCCTCTTCCCGGACTACACGCCCGAGCAGCCGCTCATCGCCGACGCGTTCGACCTCGAGACGGTGTCGATCGTCCATCTGAAGTCAACCGGAGGCGCGATCTTCACGCCCGGCTACCCGGTGCAGGTCAGCGTCCCGAGCGTCGTGCTCGAGACGGGAGGGGAGCCATTCATCGGCGGCCTCGAGTCCGCGTCGTCGGTGCCGGCCGGGACGGGGTACGTGGTCACCGCCCTCGTCAGCCGGGCCACCCAGGCGCAGCTCGGGTCGGCGGGCCAGGACTATCCGCCCGAGATCGTGGAGCGCTATCTCGACCTCCCGGCCGGGGTGACGACCCGCACGCGCGACCTCGCCCTGCAGATCGTGGATGGCGCCGAGACACCCTTCGAGATGGCGGAGCGGCTCGCCGACTTCCTGCGGACGAGCGATGAGTTCAGGTACGAGACCACCGCGACCACGCCCGACGATCCGAACGCCGACATCGTCGACTTCTTCCTGTTCGACCCGGAGGGCCGGATCGGCTACTGCGAGTACTACGCCACCACCATGGCGGTCATGGCACGGACGCTCGGGCTGCCGTCGCGCGTGGCCGTCGGGTACGCGCCGGGCGAGCCGCAGTCGACCGTGGGACCCGACCGTGAGTCGAATGTCTACCTCGTCCGCGACGGCAACGCTCACGCCTGGGCAGAGGTCTACTTCCCCGGCTACGGCTGGGAGCGTTTCGAGGCGACGAAGACAATCGCGCCGGTGACCCGGCTGGCCGGCAACGCGCCGAGCGGGCCGAACGGCAGCCCCGGTGCCGTGCCGACCTTCCCCCCACGCCTCGACCCCGACGACCGCGGCAACATCAGCGAGCTCGAGTCGTTCGCGCCCGCTCCCGAGGGCTTCGGGCCGAACGATGCCGGCCCGCCGCCCGAGACGCGCGGTGGCAACCTCATCCTCATCGTGGGCATCGTGGCCGCCCTCCTCCTGTTCGCGGCGTGGCGGCTGCGCCGGGTGCGGCGCCGGCTCCGCTTCCTGGCCCCCGGCGAGCGGCAGTGGGTGCGTCTCGCGCTCGCCGCCGACCGAGCGGGCGTCTCGCAGCGCCCGAACGAGACGATCTACGAGTATGCCTCGTGGCTCGAGGAGCAGATCCCGCAGCATCGGCCCGCCATCCGGACCATCGCCGACGGCAAGGTCTGGCAGAGCTACTCGGGTCGCTCGATCTCCGGGCAGGCGCTCGCGCGCATCGAGGCGGCATGGAAACGCCTCCAGCTGCCAATGCTGTGGCTGGCCGTCAGGCGGCGGCTGTCGGGCCTGATCCCGTCGATCCGGCGTGCGGATCCGGCCTCGCGCGACCGGGCCGGCTAGAGGGCGAGCGGCTCCCCCTCCGACTCGTCGACGTGCTGTGCGGTGCGGCCGAGCAGGTGGGCGGTGTCGTTCCAGCGCACGACGAGCCACGGCTCGCCGGCCGTGTCCCGGCGGAGCTCCGAGAGCGAGGCGTTGTCGACGTCCATCGCCCACGCCAGCCGGGGCGCCAGGTCCAGGAGATGCCGTGCGACGAGCCGCAGGATGCCGCCGTGCGAGACGAGGCAGGCGACCGGGGCGGGCTCCCGGGCCACGTCGTCGAGAAGGCTGGCCACGCGGGCGAGGGCGCCCTCGATCGTCTCCGCGCCCGGCGGCTGCTCCTCGCCGGCCCGGGCGCGCCAGGCCGCGTAGCGGTCCGCGTCCTCGACCGAAAGCTCGGCATGGGTGCGCCCCTCCCACTCGCCCTGCCCGATCTCCATGAGCCGATCATCCGCGCGCGGCGATGTCGATCCGGCGGTAACCGCTGCCAGGGACGCGGCGGTGTCAGCAGCGCGGGCGAGCGGCGAGGTCGTGATCGCGAGGCCGTCGAGCGCCATCCCGGCCATGCGCTCGCCGAGGAGGCGCGCCTCGAGCCGGCCCTCGTCGGCCAGCGGCGCGTCGCGGTGGCCCTGGAAACGGCCCTCCCGATTCCAGGTGGTGACCCCGTGGCGGACGAGGAGGAGCCGGTCCGTCACCGCGCCGCGGCGGGTGCCCCGGCGGCGCGCAGCGTTGCGTCGGCCGCCGCCGCCGGGTCGACCTCGCGGCCGGCGTCGCGCATCACCTCGCCCATGACGCGCACGGCGGAGGCGAGATCGTCGGGCTCGACCATGCCCATGTGGCCGAAACGCAGGATCCTGCCGACCATCTGCCCCTGCCCGCCGGCCACGACGAGGCCGCGACGACGCATCTCGGCGTTGAAGGGGCCCCATTCCAGGTCCTCCGGCAACCAGGCTGCCGTCACCGTCGCCGACCGATGCCCTTCAGGCGCCACGAGCCGCAGCCCGAGCGTCTCGAGGCCGGCCTGGGCGCCCGCTGCCACCGCGGCATGCCGGGCCCAGGTCGCCTCCCGCCCCTCGGTGATGAGGCGGCGCACGCCGACGCGCAGGCCGAAGAGCACGGCCACCGCCGGCGTCCAGGGCGTCTGGCCCTTCTCCGCCCAGCGGCGGGCCTCGGCGAAATCGAAGTAGTAGCGCGGCATGCGCGCCTCGGACTCCGCCGCCCGGGCGCGTTCGCCCACGATTGCGATCCCGATCCCCGGCGAGGCCATCCAGGCCTTCTGGCTGGCGCTCACGACGAGGTCGATGCCCCAAACATCGGTCTCGAAGGGCATGGCGCCGAGCCCGCTGATGCCGTCGACGATGACAAGCGGGTCGCCGGGCGCGTCGTGGACGGTGGCCACGAGCTCGCGAAGCGGGTTCGCCACCCCGGTCGACGTCTCGTTGTGGGTGAGGAGGACGGCCCGGTACGGCTCGGCTCCGGCCAAGCGCGCGCGCAGCTCGTCCGGGTCGGCGGGGTTGCCCCATTCGACCGACAGGCGCTCGACGGCGGCACCGTAGCGCTCGGCGATGTCCGCGAAGCGATCGCCGAAGGAGCCGATGCTGACCGCCAGCACCCGGTCGCCGGGGGACAGCGCGTTCACGACCGCGGCCTCCATGGCCCCGGTGCCCGACGCGGTGAGGAGCAGCACCTCGTTCCGGGTGGCGACGAGCTCGCCGATGCCGGCGCTGATCTCTCCGAGCATCTCGCCGAACTCGGTGCCGCGATGGTCGATCATCGGCGCCGCCTGCGCCGCGCGCACGTCGTCGGGGATCGGCGTGGGCCCCGGGATGCGGAGGTTGTGCTGCATGGCGCGCATCATAATCGTGCCATGGGATGCGCCGATGCCCGCGCGTAAGCCGCGCGAGCTGACCGAGCCGCTCTTCGGCGACCAGCCGCCGGCCGACGCGCCGCTGGCGGCGCGGATGCGGCCGCGCACGCTCGACGAGTTCGTGGGCCAGGCGCACCTCGTCGGGCCGGAGGGCGCGCTGAGCAAGGTCGTCCGGCCCGGCTACCTACCGAGCATGGTCCTGTGGGGGCCGCCCGGCTCGGGCAAGACGACGCTGGCCCGTCTCCTCGCCGAGCGGTCCGGCGGCTCGTGGCGCCAGCTCTCGGCGGTGACGAGCGGGGTCGCCGACGTGCGCGCCCTCGTCGCCGACGCGAAGGCGCTCCGCGAGCAGGGCGGCCGGACCGTGGCCTTCATCGATGAGCTGCATCGGTTCAACAAGGCCCAGCAGGACGCGCTGCTGCCGCACGTCGAGGACGGGACGATCACGCTCATCGGCGCGACGACCGAGAACCCCTACTACGAGATCAACTCGCCGCTCCTCTCGCGGCTGCGGGTCTACCGTCTCGAGCCGCTGGACGAGGCGGAGCTCCGGACCGTTGCCGAGCGGGCGCTCGCCGAGGAACGCGGCCTCGCGGCGCGGGTGGCGCTGACGGACGAGGGCATGGCCTCGCTCCTCGACCTGTCCGGCGGCGACGCACGCCAGGCACTGAACATCCTCGAGGCGGCGGCCGCCGTTGCCGGCTCAGGCGCGACCCTCGGCCCGGAGCCGATCGCCGAGGCGGCCCAGGAGCGGCTGCTGGCGTACGACCGCGTCGGCGACCAGCACTACGAGGCGGCATCGGCCTTCATCAAGAGCATGCGCGGCAACGACCCGGACGCGGCGCTGTACTGGTGCGCCAGCATGATCGCGGCGGGGGAGGACCCCACCTTCGTCGCGCGGCGGATCGTGATCGCCGCCAGCGAGGACGTGGGCAACGCCGACCCACGGGCGCTGCAGGTCGCCGTGGCGGCCATGCAGGCGGTCGAGATGATCGGCCTGCCGGAGGCGCAGTACGCGCTGGCGCAGGCGGCGGCCTACGTCGCATCGGCCCCCAAGTCGAACCGCGCGGGATCGGCGTACTTCGCCGCCCTCGCCGACGTCGAGGAGCACGGCCGCCTGCCGGTCCCGCTCCACCTCCGCCCGGCCGCGCACCGGCGGCTGGCGCGCGAGCACGGGTACGGCAAGGGCTACCGCTACCCGCACGACTACGCCGATGCCGACGTCGACCAGCAGTACCTGCCCGATGCCCTGGCCGGGAAGGTCTACTACGAGCCGTCGGACCAGGGGCTGGAGATCCAGATCGGAGAGCGGCTGCAGCGGCTGCGCCGTGCCCGCCGCGAGAACCGCCGCGCGAAGGATTGACCTTCTCAGGGTGGGCAACGAGCGTGCGGCCAGCACGTGAATGGCTACAGGGCCACTCTGGAGACCGTCGACAGCCTCTCCTGGTCCAGATGGCGTCCACGGAACGTCCCTTACCGTGATGCCCAGCCCTTCACCTGCTCGAACCGGGCGGAGGGCTGTCGACAGGGGCTGAAACCCACGCCACATAGCCCTACCGGTGCTGAGGCGTGGCCGTGGCCGGGAGCCAGACCTAGGACGGACCGATGCCCAGCACGTTCACGGCGAGGACCGCGACCGCCAGCAGGACGGCGAGCACCACCAGCAGGACGCCGATGTTGCGCAGGTCGCGCAGGACGTAGTGGTACTCGGCCGCCGCCCGCTCGCCGAGCCGCGACGGCCCTCCACCGGCGCCATAGACGAAGTCGCTCGTCCGGGCGCGCACCGTCGGCCGGCGCCCGCCGACGTTTTCCGGCCGGCTGCCGGGCGGTGGCGTGGAGGCGCGGAGCTCGGCATCGGCCTTCTCGAACGCGTCCGAGGGGCCGACGTCGGATGCCGCGACGGCCTCGCCGGAGTCCGCGGGTCGCGTGTCGCGCTGCGGCTGCGGCGCCGACCGCTGCGCGGCCTTGCGCTGTCGCGAGCGTCGGCTGGCGGCCTTCCCACCTCGTCGGGCCATGGGATCCTCGAAGCGATTTCTCGGCGCGTGCAGCCACCGGGTGGCCGCGTGGGGACGGTATGATACCAGCCCATCCGGGCCTGCCCGAACCGGCGCCCCGGCCGCCTCCACCCCGCCCGCACAGCCGGAGGGCCCGCCGATGGACGAGCTGAACCGCCTCCTGACCGACAACCTCGTCCTGGTCGTGGGAGCCCTGGCGGCCATCCTCCTCGTCCTGCTGCTGTTCGTGATCGTCCAGTCCGTCCGCCTCGGCCGGGCGCTGCGCGACTATCGGACGCTCATGGGCGATGGACGCGCGGGATCGCTGGGGGATGCGCTCGAGGGGCACATCGGTCGGGTGGATGCCGTCGCGGAGCGGCTGCGCGAGATGGACGGCGTCCATGCCGCGCTCGAGCACCGGGCCCTGACCAGCCTGCAGCACATCGGCCTCGTGCGCTTCAACCCGTTCGAGGACACCGGCTCCGACCAGAGCTTCGCGATCGCGCTGCTCGACGGGCAGCGCGACGGCATCGTCATCTCCAGCCTGCACGGGCGGGCGAACACGCGTGTCTTCGCCAAGCCGGTCCAGGGCGGGACCTCGCCGCACGCCCTGTCGACGGAGGAGGAGCAGGCGATCCGCATCGCGGTGGCGGGCACCAGGTCCTGAGCGAACCCGGACCGATCGACCCCGTCCAGCGCCGCGTGGCGGAGCGTCGCCTCCTCGACGGGCTGCGGCGGCTGCACCGGCGGGAACCGCTGCGTCCCGACGTGCGGCTGGACACCCTCATCGCGGCGGCCCGGTCGGCAACTCCGGCGCGGTCGCGCGGGCACCGTGGCAGCACCCCGCTCCTCCTCGATGACGCGGAGCTGAAGGTGGTGGTCGATGGCCTGGCGGCCGACGGGCGGATCGTGCGCGACGGGCGCCGGGTGCGGCTGCCGGACCATGCCCCCGCGCTCGAGCCGGCGATGCTCGAGCGCGTCGAGCGGCTGCTGGCCGGGCTGCGGGAAGCGGGGCTCGAGCCGCCGCGGGTCGACGCGGTTGCGGCCCGCCTGGGGATCCCCGACGGCGTCGTGGAGCAGCTGCGCGCCAGCGGGGAGCTCGTCGCCCTGGCGCCGGGAATCGACCTGCCACGCGCCACGTGGCTCGAGGTCGGGGAACGGATCGATCGGCTGACGGCGAGCGGCCCGCTCACCGTTGCGCGGGTCCGCGACCACCTCCGGACCTCCCGCCGCTTCGCCGATGCGGTGATCGCCCGTCGCCGCGCCGACCGCGCCGCGGTCAGGAAACGGCGAGGCCGAGGCGGCTGAGCACCTCGTCCGCGGACGGAAGATCGTCGCCGTTCACGAGCGTCGCGTCGCGACACGCAACCTGTCCGATAAGCGCGCGATAACGGTCCGGTGAATGCCCTCTGGTCTACCATCGAGGACGTGCCAGCGGTCGTGCCGTCCCCCGACCAGCTCCCGATCTTCGAGGAGCTCGTCGCCCCACCGCCGCGCCGCCGAGCCCCGCACCTCCGCATCCAGCCCCCGCTGCTCGCCGATCTCACCTCGCGCCAGAGGAAGGCCGTGACCCATGGCGACGGCCCGCTGCTCATCGTGGCCGGCGCCGGCACGGGCAAGACCACGGTCATCACCCGCCGCATCGCCTGGCTCATCGCCGAGAAACGGGCCAGACCGTCCGAGATCCTGGCCCTCACCTTCACCGATCGCGCGGCGCTCGAGATGACGGAGCGCGTCGACCGCCTCGTCCCGTACGGCTACACCGATACCGTCATCAGCACCTTCCACGCCTTCGGCGACCGGCTGCTGCGGGACCACGCGCTGGAGGCCGGCCTCTCCGATCGGTCCACCGTCCTCTCCCGCGCCGAGCAGATCATCTTCCTGCGCGAGCACCTCTTCGAGCTTCCGCTGGACCGATTCCGCCCGCTCGGCGATCCAACGCGCTTCCTGCATGCCCTCGTCACGCTCATCAGCCGCGCGCGCGACGAGGACGTCAGCCCTGCGGACTACCGGCGCGCGGCCGATGCCATCGCCGCCGCCGCAGCAGCCGATCCCGACGATGCCGCGGCGGCCGAGGAAGCCGCCCGACAGCAGGAGCTGGCCGGGCTGTACGAGGCATATGACGCTCTCATGCGCCGCACCGACCGGCTCGACTTCGGGGACCAGGTCTCCCTCGCGCTGCGACTGCTCCGCGAGCATCCGGCCATCCTGGAACGGGAGCGGGCCCGCTACCGATACATCCTCGTCGACGAGTTCCAGGACACGAACCACGCCCAGTTCGAGCTCGTCCAGCTGCTCGCGGGATCGCCGCGCGCGAACGTCACCGTCGTCGGTGACGACGACCAGAGCATCTACCGCTTCCGCGGCGCGGCACTGTCGAACATCCTCGGCTTCCGCGCCGCGTACCCGCGCAGCGCGCGTGTCGTGCTCAACGACAACTTCCGGAGCCGGCAGCCGATCCTGGATGCGGCGTATCGGCTCATCCGGCACAACGATCCGGACCGGCTGGAGACGCGCGAGGGCCTGGACAAGCGACTCGCGGCACGCGCGTCCTTCACCCGTCCGGAGCAGCCCGGTGGGCCGATCGAGATGCTCGCCTTCGACACCGGCTCGGACGAGGCCGATGCCGTGGCCGCGCGCATCGGCGAGGCGGTCCGCGCCGGCCGGCGGGCCGGCGACCACGCGATCCTGGTCCGAACCAACCGCGACGCGGAGCCCATCGTCCGCTCGCTGAACATGGCGGGCGTGCCTTGGCGCTTCTCCGGG
Source organism: Candidatus Limnocylindria bacterium (assembly GCA_036556985.1). Lineage (GTDB taxonomy): Bacteria > Chloroflexota > Limnocylindria > QHBO01 > QHBO01 > JAPSGM01. Next base: position 28,106 of record DATBIK010000099.1, read on the forward strand.
ACGGCCGGGCTGTACCGCCAGCCGGAGGTCCGGCTCCTCGTCAGCTTCCTCCGGGCCGTGAACGACCCGGGCGACTCGATCAGCTGCTACGACCTCGCCACCTCGGAGCTGTTCGGCCTGGACGCCGCCGACGTCACCCGGGCCCTGAACGCGGCCGGACGGCGGCGCACGCCGCTCGAGGCCGCGCTGCGCGGGGCTGTCGCGGACGGCGGTGGCGACGGCGTGCGCTTCGGGCAGCGGTCGATGGAGGCGGTGCGATCCCTGCTCGCGAGCCTCGACCTGCATCGGTCCATGAGCACGGAGCGAACCACCGGGGAGCTCCTCTACCACTTCGTGCAGGCCAGCGGCTGGCTGGCGCGGCTCGCCCGCGAGGCGCGCGAGACCGGCGAGGAGCGGCTGGCGAACGTGGCGCGCTTCTTCGAGATCGTGCGCCGCCAGGCGTCCCTTCTGCGCGACGACCGGCTGCCGTTCCTCGTCGAGCAGCTCGACACGCTCATCGAGGTGGGGGACGACCCGTCGACCGCGGACGTGGAGCTCGACGAGGGGGACGCGGTTCACGTCCTGACCTATCACAAGGCCAAGGGGCTCGAGTTCCCCGTGGTCTTCATGGTCGGGCTCGTCGACGACCGCTTCCCGACGCGCAGCCGCGGCGACCAGCTGCCGCTGCCGGGCGAGCTCGTGCGCGACCCGCTGCCGGACGGCGACCATCACCTGCCGGAGGAGCGGCGGCTGTTCTACGTCGGCATGACGCGCGCCCGCGAGGAGCTCGTCATGACCTGGGCGCGCGACTACGGCGGCCGCGTCGCGCGGCGGATGAGCCCCTTCCTGCTCGAGGCCCTCGACCTGCCGCCGGCGACGCCGGTCGAGACGCTCCGCCCGTCTATGGCGGAGCGCCTGGCTCGGCACGACCGGCGGCCTGCGTCCCGGACGATGGCGGGCGCGGCGCCCGCCATCGGGGAGCGCGCGCTCACCCTGAGCTACGGCCAGGTCAGCGATTACCTCGACTGCCCGGCGCGCTACCGCTACGCGCACGTCATTCGCATCCCGACCCCCGCCTCGCACCAGATGGCGTACGGAAGGGCGCTCCATGCCGCGGTCCAGGTGTTCCACCGACGCCAGATGGGCGGCGGCAGCATGACCCTCGACGAGCTGCTCGCCGAGCTCGACGCCGGCTGGGAGTCGGTGGGCTTCCTCACCCAGCGGCACGAGGAGGCTCGGCGCCAGGCCGCACGCGAGGCCCTCTCCCGCTTCTGGGAGGAGCAGCAGGTCGAGCCGGCGCGGCCGGCGGCGGTCGAGCAGGAGTTCGCCGTGGGCCTCGGTCGCGAGCGCGTGCGCGGCCGGTACGACCGGGTCGACGTCGATGGGGACGGCCGCGTGACGATCACCGACTACAAGTCGAGCGACGTGCGCGACCCCGCCACCGCCGGGCGACGGGCGCGCGAGTCGCTGCAGCTGTCGCTCTACGCGCTCGCCTACGAGGCGCAGCACGGACGCCTGCCGGACGAGCTCGCGCTCCACTTCCTGGAGTCGGGCATCGTCGGCCGCGTGGCTCCGACGCGGAAGCGCCTGGAGAAGGCCGCCGAGGCGGTCGCCGAGGCGGGGGAGGGCATTCGTGCGGGCCGCTTCGGGGCGGCGCCCTCGCCGATGCGCTGCGGCTTCTGCCCGTTCCGGGAGATCTGCCCGGACGCGGCGCGCTGAGCGGTGCGCCGCGGCAGCCGGCTCGCGGTCATTGGCCTGCTGCTGTGCGGGACCTTGGCAGCGACCGCACTGCTCGCCTTCGCCAGCGGCTCGTGCGCCGTGGACCAGCCCGGTCGGCCGTGCCCGGAAGCGGGGCTCAACCGCGCGATCGTGGTGGCGTTCGCCGGCAGCGTGACCGCCCTCGTCGTGGCGCCATTCGCCTTCCTGGCTGAGTTCGCCGCCCGGCGCCGGATCGAGTACCGCGGATCGTGGGGGCGCGCGCTGAGACGCGGCCTGCTGGCCGGGCTCGTCGTGGCCGCCCTGGCCGGCCTGCGGGTCGGCGACGCGCTGAGCGTGGCGTCGGCCCTGTTCGTGCTCATCCTGGCCGGCCTGGTGGAGTGGTCGGCGGTGCGCCGCTTCGACCTGCCGTGAGCGTGGGGCGATGAGCGGCGACATCTTCGCCGGCCAGCCCACCGACGCGGACCTGCTCGCGGAGCTCTACGACCTCGAGCACGACGCGGTCACCGAGGACCTTGCCTTCTACCGCGAGCTCACACGACGCCACCCCCGCGCGGTGATCGACCTGGGCTGTGGCTCCGGGCGTCTGTTCCGCTCCTTCGCTGATGGTGGCGCCTCCCGGATCGTGGGCGTGGACGGCAGCCCGGCGCTCCTCCAGCGGGCGTCCGACCGGGTGGCGGCGGACCCGGTGCTCGCGTCGCTCGCGGCTGAGGGACGGCTCGTGCTCCTGACGGCCGACGTGCGCCGTATCGACCGGGTCGCCTTGCGCCGGGCGCTCGGCGGCCCGGCAACGCTCGTCGTCGTCGCCGGGGTGCTGCCGCATCTCGACGGGCCGGAGGAGGCGCTCGCGCTCCTCAGCGGCATCGCCGGCCTGCTCGACCCACGCCGCGGGGTGGCGGTGATCGACGACATCGGTCCGGGCCTGCTGCCGGCCCGGGACCTGCCGCTCTCGCTCGACTGGCGGCGTGTGGTGGACGACACGGAGTACGTCCGGAGGAGCCAGCTCATGGTCCGCGAGGCGCCGGAGGGCCTGCGCGTGGTCTTCTCCACGCTCGTGGATGTGGGACGACCCGATGGTACGATAGCGCGGCTACCGGCCAGTCACCGACTCTGGTATCCCTCTCCAGTCGTGCTCCGCACGCTCGTCCGGGAGGCCGGACTGGCCGAGGAGCTCGCCTACGGCTCGCACGACCTGGACCCGCCGGCCGAGGACAGCGAACGGCGGATCCTGCTCGTCCGAGGGGCCGCGGGCCAGCCGGGCAGCGGCACGCGAACGAGCGCAGGAGGATGAGAGGGGATGGCAGGAGAGCAGATTCGGCTCCTGGTCGTCGAGGACGTGCCCCAGGTGGCGTCGCACATGCGCGCCCTGCTCCAGGCTCAGTCGCAGATCAAGATCCTGGACGTCATCACCGCGGGCGACCGCGCGGCAGAGGCCGTCACCGAGTACAAGCCAGACGTCGTCATCGTGGATGCCCTGCTCCAGGGCCGGACGTCCGGCCAGCAGGTGGCCCAGACGATCCGCGCCAACGAGCCCCAGGTCGGAGTCGTGATGGTCACCGTGCCGCAGAACCCGGTTCACGTGGACCCGGAGCGCGGCGTCGACGCCATCCTGAGGATGCCGTTCTCGGGCTTCGACCTCCTGACCATCGTGCGCAAGACGTACGAGGAACGAACCGTCGAGGCCTCGCGCGCGGGCTCGATGATGGTCACCCTCTTCTCGCCGAAGGGCGGCGTGGGCCGCACCACGATCGCCTACAACCTCGCGGTCAGCCTCGGCAGCGCGGGTCACAAGGTGTGCCTCGTCGACGGGTCGCTGCAGTTCAGCGACCTGCGCGGCCTGCTCCGCGTCCCGGCTGCCGCACCCTCCCTCGTGAACCTGCCGACCGACCGCATCCGGGAGTCGGACGTCACCGACGTCGCCTGGAAGGACCCCTCGGGCATCGACGTCGTCCTCGCCCCGCCCCGGGTGGAGATGGCGGAGATGGTCACCGTGCGCGACATCGAGAAGGCGCTCAGCATCCTGCGCCAGCTGTACGAGTTCGTCGTGGTCGACACCCGCGCGGCGCTGTCCGACGACGTCCTCGTCTTCCTCGATGCCTCGGACCTCATCCTCCAGGTGCTGACCTACGACTCGATGGCGATCCGCGGCCTGGCCATGGCCAGCGAGGCCTTCGAGGCGATCGGCTACCCGGCCACCAAGCTGGCCACCGTCGTGAACCGCGCCGACTCGGCCGGAGGCTTTCAGAAGGCCGATGTCGAGGCCGCCATCGGGCGTCCGATCGACTACGAGATCGTCTCCGACGGGCACCTCGTCGTGGCGGCCAACAACGAGGGCGTCCCGTTCGTCTCGGGCAGTCCCGACGCACCGATCTCGCAGGGGGTCCGCCGCATCGCCGACTCGCTGAGCAGTCACCTGAGCCAGCGGGCACCGGCCCTCGCCCGCTCCTGACCGGGCCGTGACGGATCGCTCCGGCGACCCGCGCCCGATCGGTGTCTTCGATTCGGGCGTCGGTGGGCTCACCGTCCTCTCCGAGGTGCATCGGCGGTTGCCGGGGGAAACCACCGTCTACCTCGGTGACAACGCGCGGACGCCCTATGGCCCGCGGCCGGCCGACGAGGTGCGCCGCTTCACGGCCGAGGGGGTTCGCTGGCTGCTGGACCAGGACATCAAGCTGCTCGTCCTCGCCTGCAACACCGCGACCTCGCAGGCTCTCCCGCTGGCGCGGGAGCTGTCGCCGGTGCCGGTGCTCGGCGTCGTCCGTCCCGGGGCGGTGACCGCGGCTGCCGCCACCCGGGTCGGACACGTCGGGGTCATCGCCACTGCCGGCACGGTGCGCTCCGGCGCCTACCCCGCCGCAATCAGCGAGGCCGACCCGCGGCTTGCCGTCACGCAGCAGGCCTGTCCGGACCTCGTGCCGCTCGTCGAGGCCGGGTTGCTCGAGGCGCCGGAAACGGAGACCGCCGTGCGCGGCTACCTCGCCGAGCTGCGCGGCCGGGACGGGCAGATCGACACCCTCCTGCTCGGCTGCACGCATTACCCGCTGCTGCGTCCGCTCATCGAGCGCGAGGCCGGGACCTCGGTCGCGGTCGTCGACTCGGCGTTCACGACGGCGCTGGCCGCCGAGGACCTTCTCGACGCGCTCGGCAGCCGCGCGCCGGCGGGAGGTGCAGTGCCGGCGCACCGCGTCGCGACCACCGGTGATGTCGACGCCTTCCGGGCGGTGGCGGAGCGGCTGTTCGGCGACGCGCTCCCCGAGGTCGAGGCGGCGACCCTGCAGCCCGTCTAGACTCGTCGCATGACACGCAACGCGAGCCGGCTCGGCATGGGCATCGTGGTCGGCGGGCTGCTCGCCATGGGCGCCAGCGTGGCACAGCGCGAGCTCATGCGCCGCGCCGGGTCGCGGCTCATCGACTGGGGCGCGGTGCGCGGCATCGCACACCGCCGCCTCGGCGTCGACGCCGCGCCGCTGCCCGCCGAGTCGCGCGCGGCCGCCGAGGCGTTCTACCGCGAGGCACTGCTCCGGATCGAGCCCGTCGTGGCCGAGGAGATCGGCGCCAGCCTGCCTGCCGCGCTGGAGACGCCTGCGGTCATCGATCGGGCCGGGTGGGTGGACCTCAACCTGGCGACCTTCGAGACGCTCTTCGGGCGGGTCGAGCGCATCATCACCGAGCAGCAGGCCGGCCAGGATACGGCCGGCCGGGCGCTGGCCCGCATCGTGAACCGTTCCATCGGCAACCAGCAGCTCGGATTCCTGCTCGCCTTCCTCGCCCGCAAGGTGCTCGGCCAGTACGACGTCAGCCTGCTCGCCGCCGGGCCCGCGACCCGCGGGCGGCTCCATTTCGTCGAGCCGAACATCACCGCCACCGCGAACGCAATGCGGCTGCCGCACGACGAGTTCCGCACCTTCATCGCCCTCCACGAGGCGACGCATGCCTTCGAGTTCGAGGCCTACCCCTGGGTGCGCGAGCACTTCGCCGCCCTCGTGGCCGAGGCGATCGAGCAGCTCGCCGCCGACTCGGGCGGGATGATGCAGCGGCTCCAGCAGGCGCTCGCCCGGCGTGGCAGCGGCCACTGGCTGGAGCGTGTCATGAGCCCCACCCAGCTCGAGACGTTCCGACGCACGCAGGCGCTCATGTCTTTGCTCGAGGGCTACTCGAACCACGTCATGAACGCAGCCGGCGAACGGTTGCTGCCCGGCTTCCGCCACATCCACGACCGCTTCGAGCGCCGCAATGAGGGCCGCACCGCCGTCGAGCGGGCGATCATGCGCCTCACCGGGCTCGACCTGAAGATGGAGCAGTACGAGGCGGGAGAGCGCTTCGTCACCGCCGTCATCGGCGAGCGCGGGAAGGACTTCCTCAACCGCGTGTGGGGGGGTCCGGATCGGCTGCCGACGCTCGACGAGATCAGGACGCCATCGGCTTGGATCGCCCGCATCGAATCCGGAGCGGCGCCGAACCAGGAGGGGCTCAGCTGAGCCGCGACGAGGTCGTCGTCCTGGCGACTCCGATCTTCGGCAGCCCGCTCACCGGTGAGCAGGTGGCGCGCATCGAGACGGTGCCGAACGTCCGCGTGGTCCACGTGTCGCGCGAGGGGCTCGTGCACGACCAATCCGGCGACCCCATGGCCAACGCGCGCGTCCTTCTGCGCGGCGGGGTGCCTGGCGCCGTACTGGACCACGTTGTGGCCCACACGCCGCACCTGGAGTGGATCCACTCCTTCTCGGCGGGAATCGACCGCGTCGCGACCGATGCGGTGCGCTCCCGCGGCTTGACGGTCACGAACGCCCGCGGCGTGTTCAGCCGCCCCATCGCCGAGTACGTGATGATGATGTGCCTGGTCATCGCACGCCGCCTGCCGCAGCTCCTCGAGCTCCAGCGCGAGCGGACGTGGCAGCCCCTCCGCGGCCGCGAGCTCGGCAGCCTGACCGTCGGCATCGTCGGCTTCGGGAGCATTGGTTCCGAGATCGCGCGGCTGCTCGAGCCGTTCGAGACCCGCATCTTGGCCACGCGCCGTCGCCCGGAGCGCGGCGGTGCGCCGCCCAACGTCGAGCTGCTCGGCAGCGACCAGCTCGATGAGCTCCTCGGCCGCAGCGACGTCGTGGTCGTCGCCGCGCCGCTCACCGAGGAGACGGCCGGGATGATCGGCGCCGACCAGCTCCAGCACATGACGGAGGGAGCCTGGCTCATCAACATCGCCCGCGGCCGGCTGCTCGACGAGATGGCGCTGCGGCGCGCGCTCGAGTCCGGCTCGATCGGCGGCGCCGTGCTCGACGTCTTCAACGAGGAACCGCTCCCGCCCGACTCGCCCCTGTACGGCACCCCGAACCTGATCGTCACGCCGCACACGTCGTGGTCGAGCGACCGGGTGGTGGATCGCTCGCTCGAGCTGTTCGCGGCGAACCTGCGCCGCTTCGTCGCCGGCGAGCCCCTGCACAACGTGGTCGACCTCGAGGTCGGGTACTGACGGTGACCACCTAGCCGATGCAGGTCACCATCGTCGGGCTGCCGGGCTCCGGCAAGACAACCGTCTTCAACGCGCTCACCGGCGGCCACGCCGAGGTCGGCGGCTTCAGTGGCGGGCGGGCCGCGCCGAACATCGGCGTGGTGAAGGTCCCCGACGAGCGGCTGGATCGGCTGTCCGAGCTGTTCAGGCCGAGGAAGACGACGCCGGCCGACGTCACCTACGTGGACGTGGCGATCGCCGCGGGCGCTGCGCGCGAGGGCACCATCCAGGCCGATGTGCTGGCCCAGATCCGCAACGCCGACGCCCTGCTCCACGTTGCCCGGGCCTTCGATGCCGGCACGAGCGACCGCCCGGCCGACCCGTGGCGCGATGTCGACGAGCTCGACCTCGAGTTCACGGTGGCCGACCTGGCCGTCATCGAGAAGCGGCTCGAGAAGCTGCGGACCTCGGGCCGCCACGGCTCGGCCAGCGAGCGCGAGCTGAATGCGCTCGAGGAGGAGCTGCTGGCCCGGCTCGAGCCGCACCTGTCGGAGGGCCGGCCGCTGCGCGCGCTCACCCTCACCGACGACGAGGAGCGTCGCCTGCGCGGGTATCGATTCCTGACCCAGAAGCCGGTGCTGGTGGTGCTGAACATCGACGAGTCGCGGCTGCCGGAGGCCGCCACCCTCGAGGCCGATGGGCGGGGACGCTACGCGCAGCCACAGGCGGACGTGGCCGCCCTGGCCGGGAAGATCGAGGCCGAGATCGCCGAGCTCGGCCCCGACGACGCGACGCTGTTCATGGAAGACCTCGGCATCGCCGAGCCGAGTCGGGGCCGCGTGGTGCGGCTGACGTACGCGCTGCTCGGCCTGTTCAGCTTCTTCACGGCCGGCCAGGACGAGTGCCGAGCCTGGACGCTGCGCACCGGGTCGACGGCGGTGGACGCCGCCGGCGCCATCCACTCCGACCTCGCCCGCGGCTTCATCCGCGCCGAGGTGGTGACTTACGAGGACCTCATCGCCTGCGGATCGACGGCCGAAGCCCGAAAGCGCGGCCTGCTGCGCTCGGAGGGCAAGGCATACCTTGTCCGGGACGGCGATGTCATCGAGGTCCTGTTCAACGTCGCGCGCTGACGCGACGGCAGCGGGTCAGTTCGGGCGTTCGAGCTCGGCGACGATGCTGCGGAACTCGTCGCTATGCTCGACGAGGAACGTGTCCTCCGCCTCCTGGCCCACGCTCATGCTGGCGGTGAGCTTCTCGTCGCCGATGTAGGTGAAGCCGTGCGAGCGCTCGAGCTCGCGGGCCACGGCCTCGACGAGGGTGTCCTCCTCGTAGGTCTCCAGCACGGCGGCGCGCGCCCGCTCCACGAGCGCGGCGAACGCGTCCGGCGCGAGCTCACGCTCGCTGACGAGGAGGGCGTCGCTCATGAGATCCGTCGCCCCTTCGTGGAGCTCATAGAAGTACAGTCGATTCACGGACCGATGATAGACCGATGACCCCCGAACCGCCGTCGCCTCCGCTGGACCTGCTCGTGGTCGGCGGCCTCACCGTCGACCGTTTCGCCGACGGCACGACCGCCCCCGGCGGCTCCGTCCTGCACGCAGCGCTCGCCGCCCGCGACGCCGGGAGGCGCGTCGGGATCGTGTCCGTGGCCGGGCCGGAACCCGAGGCGGCGGCCGGCGTCGACGAGCTGGCCCGTCTGCCATGGACCGCCATCGCGCGCGCCGATCGGTCCATCGTGTTCGCCCACGAAGAGACGGCCGCCCGACGGAGCCTGGTGCTCATCGATCCCGGCGTGGCGATCACGAATGTGCCGGCGGTCGAGGCGCGGGCCGTCCTGTATGCGCCGGTCGCCGGCGAGGTGGGCGCCCCACTCCTCGCGCAGCGGCCAGCCGAAGCCGTCGGGGCAGCGATCCTCCAGGGCTGGCTGCGCACGCTCACTCCGGGCGCGGCAGTGGCGCCGATCCCCGTCGCCGCCGTGCAGGCCGACGTCGCCGCTGCGCTGCGCGGCTTCGATCTCGTCGTCGTCAGCCGCGAGGACCTGGCCGCGGACGGGCCGGATCCAGCCGCCCAGCTCGACACGCTGCGACAGGCGCTCGGCGACGGCCCGGCCATCGTCCTGACCGACGGCACGGCCGGCGCGTGGCTCGAGCACCGCGGCCGCTGGCACGCCGAGGTGCCTCGCGTCGTCGAGGGCGGCACGGTCGGCGCCGGGGACATGCTCGCGGCGCTCCTTGCCGTGGATTGGCCCCGGCTCGCCGACACGGAATCGCTCAGGCGGCGGATGGCGGACGCCATGCGCGCGGTCGCGGATCGGCTGGCGGGGCACCGCTGATTCGCTGGCGCGCGGCGGCCGCGGCGCGGCGTTCGGCGGCGGCCGTCCAGCGCCGGAGGCGGCGCAGCCGGGAGTCGACTTGCAGCCGGACTGCGCCGACCTCGCGCATGCCGCCGCCGCGGCCGAGCGCGAAGGCCAGGTCGAGCACCCGGGACGCGGCGGCGGTGGCCTCCAGCGCGCCGGCGAGGTCGCCGAGATGCCGCTCCCGGATGCGGGCCACCTCGATCCAGGCCGTGGCCGCGTCCAGCGAGGCGCGGCGCGTTCCGCGGGTCCAGAGCTCCTCGGCGCGCTGCGGCTCGCCGAGCGCGAGCAGCAGCCGCGCCGCGATGCGCCGCAGGGCATTCGCCTCGGCGGGATCGGTGGCCACCGCCTGGGCGGTCTCGACCAGCTCGAGAGCGTCGTCCACCGCGCCGGCGCGGAGCAGGTCGAGGGCCATGCCCCGTGGATCGAGCACAGCGGCGTCGCGCCAGCCGCCGGCGCGCAGCCGGCACAGCTCGGCCTCGAGCAGGGCGAGGCTGACGACGTCCTGGAAGTTGTGGTCGAGCACCTCGGCCAGGATGTCCGGCGACCCGCCGCGCAGGTAGCCGAAGTAGCGCAGGGGCACCTCGCTGCCCGGGCAGTCGGACTCGCGGCGCACGCCGAGGACGCCGGACTCCACGTCCGCCAGCCGTGCCCCGCCGAGCGGCCGGCGGAAGAGGCGGCGCGCATCGGGCAGGAGGTCGTCGTGTGCCGGCGGGAGCGTCGCCTGCCGGCGGAACAGGCCGTGGACGGTGAGGCGCGCCGCGAGCATCGGCACGTCGAAAGCGCGACCGTTGTACGTCACCAGGCGGGGAGCGGCCGCGAGGTCGGTCATGAGGGCGCGAAGCAGAGCCGCCTCGTACGGGTAGTCGGGCAGCAGGTATTGGCGGACGGTCACGCGCCCGTCCCCGACGCGTGCCACGCCGGCCAGGAAGATGACGGTGCCGGCGCCGGTCGACAGGCCGGTGGTCTCGGTGTCGAAGTACGCCGCCGCCGGCCGCTGGCCGAGATGCTCGGCTGCCGCCGGCGGGAACGGCTGCGAGCGCTCGACGACGAGCGCCGTGCCGCCCTCGACGACCTCGGTCCGGGCGTTGTACCAGGCCGCCAGGGTGGCGAATCTCCCGTCGTCCGGTGGTCGCGGTGCAACGGTTGTCGGCCTGACGCGCGCAGCGTCCAGGCGGTCCCGGAGACTGCGGCCAGTTCCCGTGAATGCCGAGGTCGTCACGTGTCCGTTCTGGGGACCGTGAGCGTCCATCACGCGGTCATCCCGCGCAGGAGCTCGCCGACGATGGTCTTGCCGCGCACCCCGACCTCGATGGCCGGGCCGACACAGGCCGGGCAACCGTCGGCGCAGGGGCAGGTCTCGACCGCGTCGCGCGCGGCCCGCAGAAGGTCGTCGACCATGCCGAACAGGCGCTCGGTGAGGCCCACTCCCCCGGGCACGGCGTCGTACAGGTAGAGCGTCGGGCGGCCGGTGAACGGCGCCTGCACCTGGGCGAGCACCCCGAGGTCGCGCGGATCGGACATGAGCAGCAGCGCGGCGGTGGTGCGCGCCAGCCGCGCCAGGCCGATGAGCGCGCCGTCGAGCGCGTCGCGGTCGTACCGGTTCACGAGCTCCGCCGGCGGCACGAGCCAGGTGGCGGTGGTGTGCATCTCGGTCTCGGGCAGGCTGATCGAGCCCCAGCCCACGTTCTCGTGGGTGTGGTACTTGAGCTTCTTGAACATGGTCACCTTCCAGGCGACCATCACCTCGCCGCGCTGGCGGAGGCCGGCGGGTGGGGGATCGGCCTCGTCGAAGACCTCGAGCACCTTGAGCGTGATGCCGAGGTCGGCATCGGTGTAGTAGTCGACGTCGGTGCGGGTGACGTACGCCTTGCGCTCTTCCCAGTCGAGCCGATCGACGTGGTGCTGCACGCCCTGGTGGATGTAGATCGCCTTCTCGTGCACCAGCAGCGGCGCGGCGAACAGGTCGACCTCGCCGAGCACCCGGTTCCGGTCGCCGGTCGTGTCGACGATCACCACGTTCTCCGGGGCGCCGCTGCGCAGGCTGAAGGCGCTCGCCGGGAAGTTCTCGTGGCTCCAGTAGTACCGATCGTCGTCGGCGCGGCGGACGTACCC
>DATBIK010000100.1:0-13173 GCA_036556985.1 Candidatus Limnocylindria bacterium
CCGATCCGGCGCGGCTACACCTTCGACGAGACGCGGGCGTGGGTGGAGCAGCTGTCGCGCGCGATCGGACGGCTCGTGCCCGACCTCGTGAGCTGGGAGTGGACGAAACGCGACCGCAAGGGCCGGGCCCGGCTCGACTTCACCCAGAACGCGGTGAACAAGACGCTCGTGGCGCCCTACTCGGCGCGACCGGCGCCCGGGGCGCCGGTATCGGTCCCGATCCGATGGGAGGAGCTCGACGACCCCGACCTGCGGCCGGACCGCTGGACGATCGGCACTGTGCCGGATCGCCTGGCCGAGATGGGGGACCTGTTCGCGCCGGCGCTCGAGCTGGCCCAGGAGCTGCCCTCGTTATGACCTGCGGCGCAGGGCATAAAGGCGCCGCCAGGATCGCCCGGCTCAGCGGCCGGTCCTGGCGGCGCGTCTCCCCCCGTGAAGGTGGCGTTGGTGACTCTAGAAGGGCCAGCCGCCGCCGCAGCTCGCGGAGCGCATATCGTTCTCCCGTGTGTCCCGCCGCGGCGGGTGCGCGGCTCCGGGTTCGAGCCTCGGGGAGCGGGCGCGCAGCGGCAATGACCCATCGGTCATGGGGCTTCGACCCGGGCCAGTACTTTGGGTGGTGCGTCCGGTCAAGTCACGCTTGCCAGCGGCTGTACACTGGCGCCATGCCACGCACGAAGACGGCAGCGCGTGCCACCGAGCAGGACGCGGCGCTGGCCCGGCAGATCGGTGCCCGCCTGCGCGAGGCACGGCAGCGCGCCGGACTGACGCAACAGCAGCTCGCCGGCGAGCGCTACACGAAGGCGTACATCAGCGCCCTCGAGACCGGAATCGCCCGGCCCTCGATGGTGGCGCTGAACTACCTCTCCGAGCGCCTCAACCTGGCGCCCAGCCACTTCCTGGACGAGCCGACCCCGGCCTGGACCCGCCTCGAGGTCGACATGCAGCTCGCCGCCGGCGACTGGCTGGCGGCGGCCGACGGCTACGCACGACTCCTCGACGAGGCGGTGGAGGACCAGGCCCGCGCCGAGCTGCTTCGTGGCCGCGCCGAGGCCCTCGTGCGCCTCGACCGCGGGCGCGAGGCGGTCACCGCGGCTGCCGAGTCGGCGCGCCTCTTCGCCGTCCTCGGACGCGTCTCCGACGAGGCGCTCGCGCGCTACTGGCTCGCCTACGGCCTCTACCTGTCCGATGCCGAGGCGGATGCCCGGAGCATGCTGCATGGCCTCCTCGAGCGGGTTCGCGCCGGCCTGAAGGTGGAGCCCGAGTTCGAGATGCGCCTGCTCATGGCGCTGGCCGCCGTCGAGTCGCGTGGCGGCAACTACACCGAGTCGCTCGCGCACCTCGAAGCGGCGCGTGGCATGGCCGACGACCTCGACGACCGGCGCCGGGCGATGTTCCTCTACAACCTGGCGATCAGCTACCGCGAGACCGGTGACGTCGAGGCCGCCATTCGGGCGGGCACCCAGGGCCTGGCCCTGCTCCGTGCCGCCGGCGCCGGGTTCGAATCGGCACAGATCGAGAACGACCTGGCGATGGCCTACCTTGCCACGGGGGACGTGGCGCGGGCGGAGGAGCTGGCCGAGGAGGCGCGCGAGGAGTTCGAGCGCGCCGGCGACGACCGCTACCTGTCCGCGGTGCTCGACACGGAAGCCCAGGTGGCGCTGGCACGGGGCGACACATCCCTCGCTCTCGACCTGGCGCGCCGGGCCCGTGCCATGGCAGACGCCACCTCGAACCGCGCGGTGGCCCTCACCGCGATGCTCACCGAGGCTCGCGCGCTGCGCGCGGCAGGTGACGCCGATGCCGCCGAAGCCTGCTATCGGGATGCGGCCGCCCTCGCCCGCGAGGGCCGGGTCGGCTCGCGCATCCGCGAAGTGCTGCGCGAATGGGCCAGCCTTCGCGCCGACGCCGGCGACCATCGCCGGGCCTACGAGCTGACGAACGAGGCGCTCGCGGTCAACTGATCCCTGGCGTCAGTCAATTGTGTATTGACATGGCCACTTCGGTGGGGATAGGCTGCGTCCAGCGAGCTGGTGTGGGCACCTGCCGGCCCTGCCGGCGGACCGGCTCGAACATCGGGGGAGACGGGATCGGAGAGCGGGCACATCTCCGATCCCGTTGTGTTGTCCGACACCTTCACCAGCCGGTACGGCTAGCATGAACGCATGCCGCGGCGCCTCTTCATCTTCGATGCCCCCGACCGATTCGTGCCCGGCACGATCGGCGAGCCGGGTAATCGGACGTTCTTCCTCCAGGTCCGCGAGGGCGAGGCGATCGTGAGCGTCGCGCTGGAAAAGGCGCAGGTCGCCGTGCTGGCCGATCGTCTGGGCGCCCTGCTGGATGGCGTCGGAGAGCCCGCCGCCGGCGCACCTGCTCCGGCCGACGACCGGCCGCTCGACGAGCCGCTCGGCGACCTGTTCCGGGTGGGACCGATGGCGATCGCCTGGGATCCCGGCAGCGAGCGGGTGGTCATCGAGGCCCAGCCGCAGAACGAGGACGGCGACTACATCGAGACGGCCGACGAGGACGAGAGCGGCCCGGACCTCATCAGGGTGCGCATCGAGCCGCCGCGAGCACGCGAGTTCGTTCGCCGCGCCGAGGCCCTCGTGGCGGCGGGCCGGCCCACCTGCCCGTTCTGCGGCGAGGTCCTCGAGCCGACCGGCCACTTCTGCGCCCAGTCGCGATCGCACCTGAACTGATGCCGGACGTCGCGCCGGCTCCCGGACACGCCGGGTTCGGCCCGGAGCAGCGCATCGACTGGCTGGCGTCGGAAGAGCTGCCCGGCGGACTGCCCGGCCGCCTGGGCCTCACTTTCCTCCCTGGCAAGCGCGGCGCGTCGAGCCGCTACCCCGGCCACACCTACCGCCGCGACGCCGCCGACGACCTCGCGACCATGCGTTCGGCCGGGGTGGTTCGCCTCCTCCTCCTCGTCGAGGACGAGGAGCTCGAGCGCTGGAGCGATCCGGACCTCGTGGCCATCGGTGCCGCGGCCGGCCTCGACGTGCGGCGCCACCCGATCCCTGACGGCAGCGCGCCCAGCGTGGAGCTCATGGCCCGCATCCAGGCCGAGATCGACGAGGGACGCGCGCAGGGTGACGTGGCCGTGGCCTGCATGGGTGGCGTTGGCCGGACCGGCACGGTGGCCGCCTGTGCGCTGGTGCGTACCGGAATGGGCGCCGATGCGGCCATTGGGCGGGTCCGCCAGGTGCGCCACCCCGAGGCGGTGGAGACCTCCGAGCAGGAGCGCTTCGTGCGCGCCTACGCCGAGCGGGCTTCGCTGGAGCGCGGCTCCGCCTGACCCTCCTCGAACTGGCGCATCAGCCGGCGCAGGAGGCCGTTCAGCAGCTCCTTCTCCTCCGGGTCGAGCGCCGATGCGACGAGCGCCTCCTTCTGCGCCTGGACGCCGACCGAATCCTGCCATGCCTGCCAGCCGGCCTCGGTGAGCTCGACCTGCAGCGCGCGCCGGTCTGATGGATCTGGCAGCCGGCGGAGGAGGCCGGCCGACTCGAGGCGGTCGAGCCGGTTCGTCATCGCCCCCGAGGACAGGCCGAGGTGCTCGGCCAGCTGGCCGGGCGACAGGCGATAAGGAGGCCCGGAGCGGCGCAGGGCGCCGAGCAGCCACCACTCGCCGCGATCGAGGTTGAACTCGGCGAGGGTCTCGTTCATGGCGCGTGCCAGGTGCTTCGTGAGCTTCTGGATGCGCTCCACGATGCCCTCGGTGGCAAGGTCGAGGTCGGGCAGCTCGCGCTTCCAGATCTCCAGCATGCGGTCGACGCCATCGGGCTCGACGGCAGCGGGTGCGGTCGCCGTTCGTCTGGCCATCGACCGAATTGTCCGTCGCAATTGTCTTGACGTCAAGAAATCGCCAGCCAACTCTCACCAGGTGAGGCGTGTGCGCGTCCAGACCCACGGCGTGGCCGCCAGCTGCCATGGCGTGAGAGATGAGACCCGTCCCCGGACAATATCGGCAGGCCGGACATGGATAGGCGTCACCACGTGAGAGATGGCCTGTGCGAGGAACCCCGGAAGGGCGGGGTGCGGCAGCTGCCCGCCGCGTAGCGCCGGCCGGGCGCATCCGGCCCCCCTTCTTCCCTGCCCGCGCCTAGCGTGCCGGGGCCATCTCGACGAACAGGCACAGCGCATTTGCCAGCCGCATCTCCTCCACGGACCTGGCGCGAACGCGCTGGAGCTCGGGGGAGGCGACGACGACGGCCACGCATCGGGCCCGCGAGGTTGCCACGTTGAGCCGATTCCGGCTGTAGAGGAACGCCATGCCACGCGGGGCGTCCTCGGCCGACGAGCTCGTCATCGAGTAGATCGAGATCGGCGCCTCCTGGCCCTGGAACTTGTCGACGGTGCCGACGCGCGCCTCGGGCGGCAGGTGGCGGCGAATCTCGCCGACCTGCGCGTTGTACGGAGCCACGATGAGCACGTCCTTCCAGCCGATGGGGCATTCCCGGCCTTCGGCGTCGACCCAGTGGGCGCCGCTGTTCACGAGGGTCTCGGCCAGGGCGGCGACCTGCCACGCCTCCTCCGGGGAGAGGTTGTCGTTGCCGGTGTGCTCGGCGGGGAGCAGGCGCGGGCCGACGCCGTGGAGGGGATCGGGCCCGTGCAGGGATTGGGTGGCGAGCTGCGGTCGCGACGCCAGCCGGCCCTCGTAGAAGGCGCGTGACGTGAAGCGGGTCAGGTCCGGGTGCATGCGCCAGGTGTGCTCGAGGAACAGCCCGCGGTGTGCCGGCATGGTCGCCTCGTCACCGAGGAGGTGGCCGAGGGCGGAGCGGTCGGCGCCGGGTGGGTGCGATCCCTGCAGGGGCTGGTCGAGCTGCTGCGGGTCGCCGAGCAGCACGAGGCTGTCCGCGGCGCCGCACATGCTCAGCACGTTCGCCAGGGAGATCTGCCCGGCCTCGTCCACGAACAGGACGTCCACCGCCCCGGCCGCATCCTCGCGGCCCCACAGCCACGACGTCCCCGCCCCCAGGTTGCAGTCGCCCGCGAGCGCCGCCAGCACCTTCCCGTTGTCGGTGTGGACGGTGAGACGCGGGTCATCGAGCCCACTGCCCTCGTCGCCGGGCTTCTGGACCGCGCGCACGTCGACGCCGCGCCGGTCGGCCGCCGCGAAGATCTTCGACAGGAAGTTCTCGATGACCTTGTGGCTCGTGGCGCTGATGCCCACCCGCTTCCCGGCGGCGAGGAGCCGGACGGCCATCTCGGCGGCGGTGTACGTCTTTCCCGATCCCGGCGGACCCTGGATCGCGAGGGCCCCGCGGTCGAGGCAGCTCACCAGCCGGCACGCGGCCTCGAGGTCGTCCTCCCCGGGGAGACGGAGCGCGGCGTCCGGCCCCTGCCCGCAGCGCGGTGGGCGCCCGAGCAGGAGGTCCCGCGCCGCGCGCCACGCTCCGTCGGCCTCGAGCCCGTGATCGGCCACCCAGCTGCCGAGACGGAAGAGCGCCTGGGGCAACGGCTTCTCCGGCACGCGGTTGAGCGCCACGATCGCCTGGGGGTGGCGCAACTCGGCATCGGCCTTCCAGATGAGCTCGATCGTCCCGCGCTGGTCGTCGATGTCGCCGACCTCGACGTCGAGGGCCCACGTCTGCCACGGGTTCTCGCCGGCATGCTCCTGGGCGAGGCGCGGGTCGAAGAGCTCGGAGCGGTCCCTGACGTCGCGGTGCTCCTGCGGCGGGAACCGGTAGACCGCGCGACGCCGCTGCAGCCGTGCCTTCGGCGTGGGCAGGTAGGGCTCGCTCACCGTCACGAGCTCGAGCAGGCCGATGGCACCGTCCTCGTCCACGAGCTCCTGCGGCGTGAGCCCGATGCGGCGGAAGAAGTCCCAGTAGGTCGCCTTGCTCTCGCGGCGGTGCCAGGAGAGAAGCTGGGCGAGCAGCCAGCGCGCGTGCTGGTCATCGGTCCGTTCGTGGCGAGCGACCGGGACGCCGAAGGTGAGCCGGTCGGCCAGCGCCTGCACCTCGGCCGCCGCCTGGGTCAGGCTGTCGGGCGCCTCCGGCGCACGCGGGGCGGGGCGAGGGACGTCCTGTCCGGTCTGGATGGCGAGTTCGGTGCGCAGCCCCTCCAGCCAGTCGCGCAGGCGGGCGTTGCTGACGACGTCGTCGCGGTTGTAGCCCTCGATCCGGCCCAGGATGTCCGACGCCGGCCGGTCGCCCTCGCCGAGCTCGAGCCACTGCTCGAAGGCGACGATGCTCGACCCGGCGTCGCGCAGGTCGATCTCGCGGGTGAAGCCGTAGATCGGCTCCAGCTTCTTGATGGAGTAGCTCTCCACCGAGGCCCGCAGGCCCTGGCGCACGGCCCGGTACAGGTCGACCAGGATGCCGCCGCGCAGCAGCTCGTCCACCTCGGCCTCGCGGGTGGCGTGGCGACCCATGAGCCGCTTCAGCGCGGTCGGCTCGTAGGGCGCGTAGTGGTAGACGTGCATGCCCGGGTGCCGGCGCCGGCGCTCGGTGACGAAGTCGATGAACGCCTCGAACGCGGCCTTCTCGCCGGCGGGGTTGATCTCACCGGGGCGGTCGGGGTCGTATGACCAGATGGCCGTGAAGTCGCCCCGTGCGTCCAGCACGCCGAACAGATAGTCGATGCCGTCGTCGAACGCGTACGGATCGCCCTCGATGTCGAAGAACAGGTCGCCGGCGTCCGGTTGGGGCAGGGTGGCCAGGCCGCGCTCGGGGTCGATCGGCTCGCCGGACTTGGGGAGCAGCAGCTCGTGGAGCGGCGGCGCCTTGCCGCGACCCTCGAGCTGGATGCGCGCCTGCTCCCGGACGCGCTCGGTGGCGAGCGCGCTCGACCCGTCGAGCGGCGGGTCGAAGGGGATGGGGGAGCCGGCCAGCGCGGTGAGGGTCTCGATCCCGCGCCCCCGCAGCGCCTTGCGCTGGTGGGTGGTGATGCCGGCCACCAGCGACAGGTGGTCGTCGGCGCGACGACGGGCCTCGCACTCCATCGACCAGCGACAGACGTCGCAGTGCTCGACCGGCTCGGGGTACGTCGACGCGGACGGGTACGTCGGCGCCGGGGGAGGGGCCTCCGGCGTGCCGAGCACGGTCGCCTCGAACCGGCCCTTCGCGGCGCGGTAGTAGGCCATGTAGTCGGCCACCGGCAGGCGCGCCTCCTCGCGGGCGCTCCCGCCCAGCACGACACGCATCTCGCGCGGCGTGACCCGCTGCAGGCGCTCGAGCTGGTCGACGTACGAGCAGATCTGAAGCACGGCGCCGGCCTTCACGTGGTGGGCGAGCTTCGTGTCGGCCACCTCGTAGTGCCACGCGCCCCACACCGACCGCTGCTCCGGCGTGGCGGCCTCCACCCGCAGCAGGAAGTCGGCATAGCCGAGCCAGCGGCCGTCGAAGAAGGTGGCCTGGTAGATGGCGTCGGCCCCCATCTCCATGGCGGCCACGGTGGCGTCCGCCTGGCGGCGGATGCGCTCGCCCTGCTCCGCGTCCTCGTCGCGCGGGATGCGGATGACCCGTCGCCCATCCGCCTCGAGGTCGGCAAGGTAGCGGAGCTCGTGCGCCTCGCCGCGGCGGCGGAGGACGTCGAGCTCCGGATCGTCGCGCATCGGCCGTTTCACGAGCCCCGCCAGCGCCGCGCGCTCGAGCGCCGTCAGGTGCTCGCAGGCGAGGAAGCCCACCAGGTCGGTGGCGCTGTAGACCGGCCGGCCGTCGATCAGCTGCACGCGTCGAGCCTACGGGACCGATGCGACAGCTCGCGCGTCATGATGGCGACGGGGCCGGTTCCTCTCGCACGAAGGAGACGGCCCACGAGCAGTTCGACTGCACGTGGAGGAAGACGCGCTCGCCGTTCAGCCCGTTCGTCCGGAAGTATCCATACGGCAGCTCCCCCGAGGCGGGGAAGGAGCCGACCGGAGTGCGCACCGCGCGCACCGGATCGCCGGACTCGGTCGACAGGTCGAGGGCGAAGTTGCAGATGTCGGTCACGCCGGTGGTCGCGATCCAGCGCAGCGTCACCCGGCCGCCGGCGAGATCGGTCGGGCCGAACTCGCCGGAGACCGTGTCGGCGAAGCCACCCACGAACGGGCTGTCGCGCGGCGCGGTGTCATCCGACACGAGGAAGGGATCCGGCTCGAAGCCGGCCGCCACCCAGCCCTCTTCGAAGGCGGGATCGGCATCGTCGGCGTCACGGACCATGTACCAGCCCAGGTCGTCCACCACGATCGGCCCCATCCCCACCAGCAGCTCCGCCCCGAGCCCGAGGGTGGTGACGACGCGCTGCTCGGTGCCGGGTCGCGAACGTACCCGCAGGCCGGGCGCATTGGTGACGACCACGGACCCGATCGCGAAGCGGGGGATCGCGTCGGCATCGGGCGGTTCGGGATCCTCGGAGGGCTCCTCCGACGGGGACGCGGGCGCGGGTGTGGCGCTGGGCGCGGGCGTCGCCGTGGGGGATGGCTCCGGCGAGGGGGTGGCGATGCGGGGCATGAAGCCGCACCCCGCGGTGACAAGGGCGACGAATGAGACGATGGTGGCAGCTCGCCGCATGCTCGGAGCCCCCCGCGTGACTTCGTGGCTGGATCCAGTATCGCATCGGCCCGGCTTCATCGGTCCTTCATGCGAGCGTCGTAGAGTTGCGCCATGACGACGAAGATCGAGAAGAGCGACGCCGAGTGGCGCACCGAGCTCACCCCCGAGCAGTACCGGGTCCTCCGCGAGAAGGGCACCGAGCGCGCCTTCACCGGCGCCTACTGGGACGAGCACACCCCCGGCGTGTACCGATGCGCGGGCTGCGGCGCGGAGCTGTTCCGCAGCGACACGAAGTTCGAGTCCGGTTCCGGCTGGCCTTCGTTCTTCCAGCCGGCCGATGCGTCGGCCGTGGAGACGGAGACCGATCGATCCTTCTTCATGACCCGCACCGAGGTGCACTGCGCGAAGTGCGGCGGGCACCTGGGCCACATCTTCGACGACGGCCCCGATCCGACGGGGCTGCGTTACTGCATCAACTCCGCCGCGCTCCAGCTGGATCCCGCCTCGGGCGGAGATGCCTCCTCCGACCGATAGATCGGGACGTCACGCACCAGGGCCGGGCGTGGGTGCTGCCTGACCGATCTATCGGCGCGGACTGAACCTGGCGTGCACCCGGAGGTGCCGTGCGTGCTCCCGGCGCACCGGTAGATCGGACATCCGGAGCCCCACAGCCGATTCCGGCGCGATTCGCGCGATAGATCGGTACCGGAGCCGCGGCCGACCACGTGACGCGCGAGCTGTCACGGGCGGCGCCTATCGTGCACGCATGAGCCCCGTGCGACGAATCCTCTCCATCGACGGCGGCGGCGTGCGCGGCGTGATCCCGGCAGCCGCGCTCGTGGCCCTGGAGCGGGCGATGGGTGGGCGCGTCCGCGACCACGTCGACTTCGTGGCGGGGACCTCGACCGGTGCCCTCATCGCCGGGGCGGTGGCGGCCGGCATGCCCGCCGACCGCATCGTGGATCTGTACGTCACGAAGGCGCCGCCGCTCTTCCGCAGCATCCCGCTCATCTCGACCCTGCGACGGGTCATCGCCGGCGAGATGTACGACGTGCGGCGGCTGCATCGGCTCATCCGGGACGCGCTGGACGAGCAGGGGGCGGAGGAGTGGACGCTGAACGACGTGCCGTGCGACATCCTCGTCACCGCCAAGGGCCTGACCGATGGCCACCAGTGGTACTTCGTGAAGGACGACCCGGCCACGAACACCGCGCGCACCGGCGATCTCAGCCTGGCGGACTGCCTCACGGCGTCGGCGGCTGCCCCGACCTACTTCGAGCCGTGGACGATTCCCGGGCTCGAGAGCGCCGGACCGATGGTGGACGGCGGCACGGGCGTCGCCGGCAACCCGGTCTACCAGGCCTGCGTCGAGGCGTTCCTCTACTCCAGCGGCTACGTGCCGGCGTCCACGGTGGTCGTATCACTGGGCACCGGGCAGTTCTTCGACCGCCCGCGACCGACATGGCTGTACAGCTGGCTGAACTGGATCCTGGCCGAGCTCCTGCGGTCGCCGGGAGAGCAGCAGACGGAGCTCGTCGACCGCCACTTCGCGGAGGCGGCCTTCTCCCGGATCGACGTGCGGCTGCCGCGCGAGTTCGGCCTGGACGATGCGGCCGGCATCGGGGAGCTCCACGCCATCGGGGAGCGGCTGGCGGCGGAGATCGACTGGCCGGCAATCCTGGCCGGCGAGCCGACCCCGTGGTCGGTCACCCGGCGCCGGCGGCGCCCGGAGGCCTACGCCCGGGCCGTGTGAGCTACAGGGCCAGCGCCACGAGCACGGCGGCGAGCCCGACAGCGCCACTCGCCGCGCCGATGCCGATCGCCTTGCGCCGGTCGGCAGCGCGCGCCGCGCGGTCGCCGACGCTCGTCACCCGGCCATGACCGGCCTCGCCGAAGTTGAAGACGCCGCGCCAGCCGTAGTCGGCGCAGAACCGCGTGGCAGCCTGGATGTAGCCCGCCGCTCCCACCGCGGCCGGGACGAAGAGGGCGATCCGCATCCACGCCGGGGCGTCGAGGCCGAGGAGCGTGATCGCGCCGACGATGGTCAGGGCGGCGCCGACATGGCCCGTCCGTCGGCGCCGCGCGATCTCCGCCGGCCCGATGTTGCAGGCGCCGGCGCGGTACTCGTCGACGAAGGTCATGGTGGTCATGCCCAGTCTACGAACGCGGCCGCCGGTCGGATCGTGCCGAGCGGCTCGCCGTGTTCGGGATGCTCGGCACTGGCCGGGCGCGACGTGCCGCGCCGATCCTGAGGGGCGAGCCGCCGAGGGTTCGGTCGGCCGCGCGCCGACGCGCGAAAGGAGTCGACCCGTGATCAGCCCGCCGCCCCCATCCGTCACCTTCGACCGATCCGAAGACCTCCACGCCCTCGCCCGCGGGAGGGCGGATCGCGTCAGCTTCGTCATCATCCCGGAGCGCACCTACTTCGCCATCGACGGCACCGAGCCACCGGGCGGGGATGTGTACATGGCGGCCATCCAGACGCTCTATCCGGTGGCGTACGGCCTCCACTTCGCCCTGCGCCGACGAGGGGTCTCGGCACGGGTAGGCATGCTCGAAGGGCTGTACTGGCTGACGCCCGAGCTCTCGCACTGGAGGCTCCTCATCGCGGTCCCGGCCGAGGCGAGCGAGCTGGAGATCGAATCCGCGATCCGTGATGCGTCGCGGCGCCGACCTCTGCCCCTGCTGGATCGCCTCCACACCCTGAGCTGGGAGGAGGGCCACGCGGCGCAGATCGTCCACGTGGGTCCCTACGCGGCCGAGACGCGGACCATTCGACGCCTGCACGACGCCATCCACCAGGCTGGCTTCGAGCCGTGCGGCCAGCATCATGAGATCTACCTGAACAACCCGCAGCAGGTTGGTGAGGCGAAGGCGCGGACGTTGCTGCGTCAGCCGGTGAGCCCGGTGGAGGACGCCCCGGGCCTGGACTAGCTCGCCGCGCCCGGTTCTCGACGGTAGACGGCCGTCCGCCAGAACCAGGCCTCCTCGACGGTCACCGGCCGCAGCCCGGCCTCGCGGACCAGGTCATCGATCAGCCGCTGGCGGTGGACGTGCATCCGGTACGGGTTGCGGAACAGCCGATAGCCCAGGTTCCCGACCGTGGCGAGAAGGCGGGTCCACCATCGGTCCACCGGGTGAACCAGGCCGTACAGGCGTCGCGCCTTGGCCGCTGAGCCGCCGATGAGCGCGCGGGCATCGGGATAGCAGCACACCACGCGGTCGAGCGTGACGATGTCGGCCGGTTCGACGGCATCGGCGACCACGACGAAGTCGCCGTGCAGGAAGCTGGCGCGGTCGGAGACGCCCCGCTGGAATGCCTCGTCCTCGGCGGTGGCGAGATAGGCGCTCGAGGCGTCGACGTCCGTGCTGCGGGCGGCACCCGCCGCGAGTAGCTCGAGCTGGACGACGCCCACGCCGCCCCCGATGTCGAGCAGGGTCGCGCCCTCCACCCCCTCCGCAACGAGCGCGTCGAGCAAGCGCCGCGTGCTCGGGTCCGGGCCGTTCGCGCGGTAGTGGAGCAGGTCGCGACGGGCCTCGTCGGCGTTGAACTGCTCGTCGTAATCGACGCGGCAGCACTCCGGTTGCATGCCCCGAGTGTACGCCCCGCTACGGCACGACCCGCGTTCCCGCCTGACCGGCGAGCGCCGCCTCCATGTTCGCCGGCGAGGTGATGATCGCCTCGCCACCGGTGCGCTCGACGAAGTCGATGCAGGCCTCGACCTTGGGTGCCATGCTCCCCGCCGCGAAGTGCCTGCCCTCTGCCAATGCCTCCTTGGCCTGCGCCAGCGTCAGGCAGTCGACCCATCGCTGACTGGCGGTGTCCCAATCGAGGGCCACGCGGTCGACGGCGGTGGAGATCATGAACACGTCGGCGCGCAGGTTGACCGCCAGCAGTGCCGATGCGAAGTCCTTGTCGATGACCGCCGCCACGCCGCGCAGGTCCCCGTGCTCGTCGGCCACGACCGGGATGCCGCCGCCGCCGACCGTGATGACCACGAAGTCCTCGCGGAGCAGCGCCTTCACCGCCCGCTCCTCCACGATCCGCAGCGGCCGGGGCGATGGGACCACGCGGCGCCAGCCCCGGCCGGCGTCCTCGCGCACGTCCCATCCGTCCCGCTCCCTCCGCGCCATCGCCGTCGCCTCGTCCATGAACGAGCCGATCGGCTTCGACGGGTGCCCGAAGGCCGGGTCCGCAGGGTCGACCTCGACCTGCGTCACGACCGTGACCGCCTGGCGGTCGACCTTCAACCGTGCGAAGTCGTGCGCCAGGTTCTGCTGCAGCTCGTAGCCGATGGCGCCCTGCGTGTCGGCGTCGCACACATCGAGCGGCACCTCGTGAAGCTCGTGAGCGGAAAGCTCCGACCGGCGCAGGATGAAGCCAACCTGCGGCCCATTGCCGTGGCCGATGGCCACGTGCCAGCCATCCTTGATGATGCGGGCGATGTGCCCGCTCGTCTCGCCCAGTGCCGCGTACTGGTCCGGGACCGATTGGTGCTGCGCATCCCGGATCAGCGAGTTCCCGCCGATCGCCACCACGAGCGTGCTCTTCGCCATCAGCCGGCTCCTCCTCCCATCGTCAGGGCCAGGACCGCCTTCTGGGCGTGGAGGCGGTTCTCGGTTTGGTCGTAGACCGCCGATGCCGGCGAGTCGATGACCGCCGCCACGCCGCGCAGGTCCCCGTGCTCGTCGGCCA